>NZ_JBZYAO010000050.1:0-54666 GCF_059820445.1 Paenibacillus sp. sgz302190 | reverse complement strand
AATGGGAAAATAAGTATCTAATAACTCAAAAAGAAACTTAACCATTTTAATCCAGTCGATGTTAGCTTCTTTGCAAAGCTAGTGGAAAAAAACTGCACTTTCGAAGGTTTTCTCCCTGAACGATGCATCCTGCCCATTCTGTTCAGTTCCGCGACCTCGCAAGGAGAGGTACGCGCCCAGAAAAAGCAGCTGTCCCTCAAATTAGGGCAATGGGTATGTATAAAAGCAACCCCGTCGCACAGACTCCTACTTCCAGTAATTACCACCCCCTCACGGCTCATTTTTTTGCAATCGAATCGCTGGAGCCGGCGTCGATCAGGATAGTTTTGTCGAATATGTTCACCAATTCCGCGGAATACGACTCCAGGTCGACTTTACCGTAAAGATTCGCATTCGCCTAATACTCCCCGATCGCCCCCGTGATCGCACTTGTCATCACGCGAACGTTGAACTCGCGAGACTTTCCCTATCGCCCCCTTAGTTCAATAAAAAACGCTCCTTGTTAATGCTTGACTTGGAGTATACTCCAAGTTTTATCATGATTTTCAGCAAGTAAATTCTACCTCCAGGAGGCGTAATCATGAGCACTTCAAAAACAGTTTTGATCACTGGCGGAAACAAAGGTATTGGTCTTGAGACTGCCAGGCAATTGGGCAAGCTGGGATTCACAATTTTAATCGGTTCAAGAGATCAATCTAAAGGGGATGAAGCTGCAGCTTTGCTGAAGAATGAGAACATAGATGCTGAGGCAATTACGCTTGACGTTACAGACATGGATACCATTCAATCTGCCGCGAAACGAATTGATGATCAATATGGGGCGCTTGATATTCTGATTAATAACGCTGGCGTGAGCTTGGATGGAGGTCTTCCTCCGAGTCAACTGGAATTGACCGTTCTAAGGAATACTTATGAAACGAATGTATTCGGCATGTTTTCTGTCACTAAGGTAATGCTCCCTTTGATTAAAAATTCGCCTGCTGGCAGAATTGTAAACCTCTCAAGTGGCCTGGCTTCCTTGACCTTGAATAATGACCCGGAATCCGATGCCGAAAAATACGGAGTCAATGTGCTCGCCTACATGAGTTCGAAAACGGCTGTCAATGCACTGACTGTCTTGTTTGCCAGAGAATTAAAAGGTACGCCGATCAAGATAAATTCAGCTGATCCGGGGTACACAGCTACGGATTTGAATGGGCATACGGGTTATCGTACCGTTGAACAGGGCGCGTCTATTGTCGTGAAACTCGCAACCCTTCCCAACGAGGGTCCGACCGGCGGTTTCTTTGATGAAAACGGAGTGATACCGTGGTAATACAGCAGGAGGAGGTGGCAAAAGTGAGCGACGTTCCGGAAGCCTTCAGTTCAATTAAACAGGCGGCAAAATTCACTGGGCTATCGGAAGATACGATCCGCTATTATGAGAAAATTGGATTACTGCCGTATGCGGATCGTGAAGCAAACGGGCGCAGGACTTACAATAAACATCAGCTGGAGTTTATGGTTTTTTTGACGAGAATGAAGGCAACAGGAATGACGTTGGAAGAAATCAAGCGATACCGTCAACTCTCCTCGCAAGGATCTTCCTCAATCCATCAAAAAATCTCGTTTCTAATCGAGCACAAGACAAGAGTCCAAGACGAAATTTCTCGATTGCAGGAGACCGAAAAAATTATTGATTATAAAATTGATTATTATAATAGGGTTCTAATGAACCCCGATTTAAAAGATTCCAACTGCGATCCCATAGAAGAGTAATTAAACGATGAGCTGCCATATCGCCAGTCTGCATTTTATTTTCTTCGAACACAAGGAATGTGTCGTCGAGGGAAAGAACTGAGCGTGACAAAATGCACGCTGCCTGCAGCCTGCAGCCGGCGGTTTTAACGCCTGTTCAAAATGTTGACCGCGGCAGATAGCGTGCCGCCAAACCGATCGGGCCAACGCGCCAGCAGGTCGTTCCGGCCAGTCGCGTGAAAGTCGCCCGCGAGCGGCTCCATGCTTGCGCCCGCGGCCCACGGCCCGAAAGGGGAAGCCGGCGGTAAGAAGACGCTTCCTGTACTGAGGGCGGCTGTCCAAAGTCCCTGCTCCCGATCCACAAGCAGGAGATCGCTGCGGCCGTCGCCGTTCAAATCAGCGAGAAGCGCGTCATAGCGCTCGCCGGATATGGGCGCGGTCAACCAGGCGCCAGCGGCATGTAAACGCAGTCCGTCGCTTAGCCAGACGTCCCATTGACCTGCCGCGCGGTCCCAGAGCACAAGATCGGCCAGCCCGTCGCCGTTGACGTCCGCGATATAAGGGGAGCGGGCTTTGGCGAAGCCGGGGACTTGCAGCCGGAGCTGCGGGGCGTGAAACCCTTGTCCATGGCTGAGAGCCACAGCCAGACGGCCGGAATCCGGGTCCCACAGCACCAAATCCGTCAGCCCGTCGCCGTTCAAATCCCCCGCAAGAGCTTGCCATCCCCTGAACGCGTCTCCCGCGGCAAGCCATCTCCCGTCAGGCTGCAGCCCGGTACCTGTATGTAGCGCCACCTCGCAAACGCAAAGCCCGGGATGCCATACCGCAGCGTCATTTCGGCCGTCGCCGTTGAAATCGCCGGCCAGCTCCGTCCCGCCGCCCCAAGCGGGCCAACCCGACAAAACCGGACGAACCGTGCGAATCCCGTTCCCGATTTTAAACCTGCTGTCCAAACTCACCTCAGCAAAATACCAATTGCCGCTTGAGCGCTGACGGATCATGAGCCTGTCTTTACCGCCTTTTTCGGTTTTTGCAGTCAGAACCCGGTAATCGGGTCCTTCCCAAACATCGGTTTGCCGGAAATCCGGTACAAACGAAAGCAAACCCAAAATGGAGACGAACCGTCGGCCGTCCGCTTGAAAGGAGCGGATCAGCGTTTTGAGCGGCGTTTTGTCCTCATAGATTGGCGGGGCGCCGGGCTGAAGCCGGATATATGGGAATTCAAGAAACGGATGATAGAAAAAAGAAGCCAAGTCATCGGCTCCATACTTGCGCATCTCGCTGACGATTCGTTCCGTGTCTTCCTTGACAGCTTCGCCGCTTACGTAGAAGAGGGGCGTCGGAACGTACAGAGCTCCACTGGAGACAGGCGAGTCCGAGCTGCGAAAAGTGATCTTTCGGCTGTCGGGGAAGGCGGGATTATTTTCATAAATGAGGCCGCTGCAAGCTTCAAGAATATCCCTTTGAACCGGGGATGCCGCATAGTGCGGCGTCTCGAACCAATCCGCCCGCAGCCCGGCGGCGTGAAACAGCTCAAGCGCCTTGGCGAATCGTCCGTATGCGTACGAATGCCGCAGCTGGTCAGGCTGACTCAATGCCTTCGGCGAATCGTCCGGCGGGCAGTTCGCGCGGCAGTCTGCGTAATGAAATTCGTAGCCTTCGCCGCTTACCGTTTTGCCGTATTGATGCGTGTATCCGTGAATGCCGAGGGATGCGCCTTTATCGGACAACGTGTGCAGCGTTTGGACAAAACGAACCGATACCGGATCGCTCCGGTCCGCAATGGAGCGGTCGATCCGGCGGATCGGGTCGACAAACCGGGGAATGACGGCGACATGAAACGGAACGCCAGACGCACGCAAAAAATCGGCGACAGCAATAAGCTTCGCCTGATTTTCCGCAGATTCGTAATAGTCTCCGGGGCCGATATCTTCAAGCCGAATCAATGCTTTTTTCATCCGAATTCCCCCTCGCCTGCACGAAACCTTTCGTTGGTGATATGTATGATGGGATCAGCTTTTTTCATAACCGGCTTTTGCAGGGGGAGAGGATGGGAGGGGGCTAGTCTTCCGGCGTGCGATCAAGGTACAGGCGGGTGACCTCCGTATATTCGCCTTGCTCGATCTCTTTTCCGTCAGCCTTTTCTTCAAGCGGATCATGGGTGTTCATTCCGGGTGCGATCGTCGGCTCGGTTTCTTTTTCATGTTTTGGCACTATTTTCACGCTCCTTAACAAGTAATATAGCCATTCGTTAGGAAGGATATCCGCTTTTCAGGCATGAAGAGGGGGCAAAAGGGCAGTTAAAAGGCCAACCTGTAAAAGGTCGGCCTCAAAGCTTTATTTTTTACAGCAAAATTCCGGTGAAAGTGATCGCTCCGATTGCAGTCGCCGTACCGCTCAGCGTTAACGCCTGTAACGTATACGTTACATCGCCGGTTCCAGGCGTTGAATCAACATGGTCGACGCTCGTTGCGAAAAATGAGGATGTCGAGGTCGCTTCATCATTGATGCTAAAGATGACGGTTGCTCCATTAAGAATTTGCAATTGAAGCACAGTATTAGCCGCATCTGCTTGCCATCCAACAATTCCGGTTAACCAAACGCGGCTTCCGGCCGGAACCCCCGTTATTGTAATCGTCCCGAGAGGAGTCGCGACAGCACTTATCGCTATTGCTGAACTCCCCGTCGTATTTGGCGAATTCTCGGAAACCTGAAACTGTTGGAACGCCCCTGTGGCCCCGGTAGCGCCCGTGGCCCCGGTAGCACCCGTAGCACCAGTATCGCCCGTGGCTCCGGTAGCGCCAGTGTCGCCAGTGTCGCCAGTAGCCCCAGTAGCCCCAGTGGCACCTGTGTCGCCCGTGGCTCCAGTAGCGCCAGTGTCGCCAGTAGCACCCGTGGCACCCGTGACTCCGGTAGCCCCAGTAGCGCCAGTAGCGCCAGTAGCGCCAGTGTCGCCAGTAGCCCCAGTGGCACCTGTGTCGCCCGTGGTACCTGTAGCGCCCGTGGCTCCAGTGGCACCTGTGTCGCCCGTGGCCCCAGTGTCGCCGGTGGCTCCGATGTCGCCTGTAGCCCCAGTGGCCCCAGTAGCGCCAGTAGCGCCAGTAGCCCCCGTGTCGCCGGTGATTCCGGTAGCGCCAGTAGCCCCAGTGTCGCCCGTGGCTCCGGTAGTGCCAGTAGCCCCAGTAGCCCCCGTGTCACCCGTGTCACCAGTGTCGCCGGTAGCGCCCGTGGCACCTGTGGCACCAGTAGCACCCGTGTCACCAGTGGCACCTGTGTCGCCAGTAGCCCCCGTGTCGCCCGTGTCGCCCGTGGCCCCCGTGGCCCCTGTGGCCCCAGTAGCGCCCGTGGCTCCCGTGGCTCCGGTGTCGCCAGTAGCCCCAGTGTCACCAGTGGCCCCCGTGGCCCCTGTGGCACCAGTAGCGCCCGTGTCGCCCGTGGCCCCCGTGGCCCCTGTGGCCCCAGTAGCGCCCGTGGCTCCCATGGCTCCGGTGTCGCCAGTAGCCCCAGTGTCACCAGTGGCCCCCGTGGCCCCTGTGGCACCAGTAGCGCCCGTGGCTCCCGTGGCCCCTGTAGCCCCAGTGTCGCCGGTAGCACCCGTGTCACCAGTGTCGCCGGTAGCGCCCGTGGCCCCAGTGTCGCCGGTGGCCCCGGTAGCGCCCGTGGCTCCCATGGCTCCGGTGTCGCCAGTAGCCCCAGTGTCACCAGTGGCCCCCGTGGCCCCTGTGGCACCTGTGGCACCAGTAGCGCCCGTGGCTCCCGTGGCTCCGGTGTCGCCAGTAGCCCCAGTGGCCCCAGTGGCCCCAGTGTCGCCCGTGGCACCAGTAGCGCCCGTGTCACCTGTGGCACCCGTGTCACCCGTGGCCCCTGTGGCACCAGTAGCGCCCGTGTCACCCGTAGCACCTGTGGCACCAGTAGCGCCCGTGTCACCCGTGTCACCCGTGGCTCCGGTAGCACCTGTGGCACCAGTAGCGCCCGTGGCTCCCGTGGCACCTGTGTCGCCCGTAGCCCCAGTGGCCCCAGTGGCACCAGTGTCGCCCGTGGCACCAGTAGCGCCCGTAGCCCCTGTAGCGCCAGTGGCACCTGTGTCGCCAGTAGCCCCCGTGTCACCCGTGTCACCTGTGGCACCCGTGTCACCCGTGGCCCCTGTGGCACCAGTAGCGCCCGTGTCACCCGTAGCACCTGTGGCACCAGTAGCGCCCGTGTCACCTGTGGCACCCGTGTCACCCGTGGCCCCTGTGGCACCAGTAGCGCCCGTAGCCCCCGTGTCGCCCGTGGCCCCCGTGGCGCCCGTGGCTCCGGTGTCACCCATCGCACCCGTGGCACCGGTAGCCCCCGTAGCCCCCGTGTCGCCCGTGGCCCCCGTGGCGCCCGTGGCTCCGGTGTCACCCATCGCACCCGTGGCACCGGTAGCCCCCGTAGCCCCCGTGTCGCCCGTGGCCCCCGTGGCGCCCGTGGCTCCGGTGTCACCCATCGCACCCGTGGCACCGGTAGCCCCCGTAGCCCCCGTGTCGCCAGTGGCCCCCGTGTCGCCCGTGGCCCCCGTGTCGCCAGTGGCACCAGTGTCGCCCGTGGCTCCGGTAGCACCAGTAGCCCCTGCGTCGCCCGTGGCTCCAGTAGCGCCCGTAGCGCCCGTGGCCCCAGTGTCACCAGTAGCGCCCGTGTCACCCGTGGCTCCGGTAGCACCAGTAGCCCCTGCGTCGCCCGTGGCTCCAGTAGCTCCTGTATCGCCCGTTGCGCCAGTGTCGCCCGTGGCACCAGTAGCGCCAGTAGCCCCTGTAGCGCCAGTGGCCCCAGTGTCGCCCGTGGCTCCGGTAGCACCAGTAGCCCCCGTGGCACCTGTGGCACCAGTAGCGCCAGTGGCCCCAGTGTCGCCCGTGGCCCCAGTAGCGCCCGTAGCGCCCGTAGCACCAGTGTCACCAGTGGCACCAGTGTCACCAGTGGCACCAGTAGCGCCCGTGGCTCCGGTAGCCCCAGTAGCGCCCGTAGCACCTGTGGCTCCCGTGGCTCCAGCAGCACCCGTGGCACCGGTAGCGCCCGTGGCTCCAGTGGCCCCGGTAGCACCTGTAGCCCCAGTCACACCTGTCGCGCCAGTAGCTCCGCCTGATGGCCCTGTCGCGCCCGTCGCCCCAGTGGCTCCTGCAGCCCCCGTAGCACCAGTAGCACCTGTAGCTCCCGTAGCACCCGTCGGCCCGGTGGCTCCGCCTCCGGTTGCAGCCAGCAATGCCACGTCGTCTACTAAAATATCCGCTGTTCCAGCCAGCGGGATAGTGTTGATTAGTATGAACGCTTGAGTGGTGCCGGCGGGAGCAGGGCTCGTCGTTTGGTAGATTTCGAGCCAAGTATTGTTTGTAGCGTCAGGAATTCGATCTTGTAGAACGTCTATAAAAAGTCCGGTGCTGAGCAGATTAAAGAGGCTGTCAAAAAAAAGCACCTGGGCCGTAACGGAAGGTGCCGGCAGTCCCCCGACCTTGGCAAGCGAAACAAGGAATTCGTAAGATTCTCCTGAAGTTGCCGGTACGAATTGTGCTATAAAAGAGGTAACTGCACCGCCTTGCAAATCGGCAGCAAATATACCCGAATGCGAAAAAGTACTTGTAACCGAAGCATTGGCAGAGCTCCACGGGACAAGAGTTCCTGTTTCAAAACCGCCGTTAACGACTAAGTTTTGAATAGTCATTTTTAAAGCCCCTTTCCTCATAATTGCGTTTCCCTTAACCCGTTAGAGAAACGTAGAATAGTATACGGCAGCTTTTGTTTTCCAGTAACGTCCTTTGACGCTGGTCAGAATCACAATTTTTGAACGCGCGAAGAAGATGTGGGCAGTCATGAAGACCGTTACCGAGAGGGGAGGCTGTCTAAATCCAATTTTTTTATTTGCACAAAAAAGCATAAACATGAATGCTGCGGTCTAGCTTGGGAATAATCATTATGATATTCTTAAAATAATGAACGGCGGCTGTAATAATCCGAATGACTATATTATTTGAAACAGAACAGGTGAGACTTATATGCATACTAGCGCCAACAATGAACTATTAGATAACTGGCTGTCTTTTACCAATATACAAACGAGCATTAATAATAAATTGGAGAGTGCTCTACAAGAGAACTATAGTTTATCGTTAAAAGAATTCTATGTTCTTTATTTCCTGTCCCAAACAAGCGATAAACAATTAAGGTTACAGAAATTGGAGGAAATGGTCGGCTTAAGTCAAAGCGCCGTATCAAGACTGGTAGGCAGAATGGAAGCTAAAAGCTGCGGTGCTTTGCAGCGGCACGTTTGTGAAGACGATCGGAGAGGGATCTACACCCATTTGACGGAGCTCGGCGAAAATAAATTTAAAAGAGCCTTGGTAACTTTTAACGAAATTATTCAGTCTGCCTTTTTAGAGGACGGCCTCCAGAATGAGCTGCAGTCTTTAATCCAAAAATGCAAAACGGCGGATAAATAAATCTGCTGCAGAGTAACTTTTGCCCGAAGATGTTTGTTCGGGCTTTTTTGCATTTGAAGATGCAGCGCCTCGCCTAATAACTCCGTAATGATTTTACCCTCCCAACTTTCGCACGTATGTATCCGAACTGAAAAGTATAAACTAAATTAAATTGTCTATTTACAAAACTATACGTTCAGTATATTATTTAATTATTAATTAGTGAACTTTAAGTACAGTATTTAATTGCGTTAGTCGGTAAAGGGGGGATCATCGCAGCGCTTATATAAAATCCATATGTCAATATGATTTCCAAATAAGGAGTTGTAACTATGACTTTTTCAAAAAAACAAGCCATCGAAAAGGATCTCCCAGCATGGTTAGCCATACTTCTGGCGGCCGCATGCGGTATCATTGTAGCTAATCTTTACTACGCACAGCCCTTGGTAGGTTTAATCAGCTCTTCAATTGGGATGTCTGCCGGAAGTGCCGGCTTGATCGTAACGTTAACCCAGATTGGGTATGTTGTCGGCTTGCTGTTTGTCGTACCTTTGGGGGATATTATTGAAAATCGAAGGCTGGTAGTCGTCACTTTACTGCTCAGCGCAGTCGCCCTGATTGCCGCTGCAGTCGTGAAACACGCTATGCTTTTCTTAGCGGCTTCACTTTTCATCGGGTTGGGGTCGGTAGCAGCACAAGTACTCGTGCCATTTGCATCATACCTTGCAACGGAAGCGACACGCGGCCGCGTTGTAGGCAATGTCATGAGCGGTCTGTTACTTGGTATCATGCTCTCACGTCCGTTATCGAGCCTGGTGGCTGACTTCTTAGGCTGGCATGCGATATTCGCCCTGTCAGCCGCAGCTATTGTTCTCCTGGCGGTCGTGCTGGCTAAGGTCCTTCCTGCAAGGAAGCCCACGGCAAACACGCACTATGTAGTCCTCCTTGGTTCAATGTGGCATCTGCTTCGGACTACCCCGATCTTACGTCGTCGAGCCGTTTATCATGCGTGTTTGTTTGGGACTTTCAGCTTGTTCTGGACAACAGTTCCGTTATTGTTGACCAGTCCTGCTTTTCATTTTTCTCAAAAAGCCATTGCGTTGTTCGCCCTTGTCGGAGTCGCGGGTTCTATAGCGGCACCTATAGCCGGCCGACTGGCTGATCGCGGCTTGACCAGATCGTCTACAGGGATAGCTCTCACGATTGTCGTCGTTTCTGTTTTACTGCCACTCATCATCCAGACAAGTTCGCCTGTCGGAATAGCTGTTTTAGTCGTATCAGCCATTCTATTGGACGCTGGAGTATCCGCAAATCTTGTGCTTGGACAACGGTCAATCTTCTCGTTAGGGCCAGAAATCCGCAGCCGATTAAATGGGCTATTCATGGCTATTTTCTTTTTGGGAGGTGCCGTTGGATCCGCTATCGGCGGATGGGTATACGCATTAGGAGGATGGAGTGCAGCATTATGGGTAGGAATAATCTTTCCGGTCATTGCTCTGCTTTATTTCGCCACAGAGAAGAAGTAAATCTTTGAGGTGTGCATTTTATATAGAAGCGAGGCGCAGCAAAAAAACCTCCGAAACCACGGCAATCAAGTGGAGTCGGAGGTTTCATTGTTGATTTTTACTTTCCTTGCACGATTTCGGCAAGTATTTCGTAGGAGCGCAGACGGGCGCTGTGATCAAAAATTTGCCCGGCCACAATGATTTCGTCGGCTTCCGTTTTATTCAAGATCTGCTGCAGCCGCTCACGTACCGTTTCTTTGCTTCCGGCAACCGTGAAGCTCAATTGCTTCAGGACGTGGGCTTTTTCCTGCGGCAGCCAGAGCGGCTCCATGCTGTCCACAGGAGGCTTCAACAAGCCGGGCCGGCCGCGGATCAGATTGAGAAACAGCTGCTGCTGCGACGTGGACAATTTTTGCGCTTCTTCGTCGGTATCGGCGGCAACGACGCTGATGCCTACCATGGCATGAGGTTTGTCCAGCACTTTAGACGGACGGAAGCTGCTGCGGTACAGTTCCAGGGCCGGCATCAAATAGTCCGGGGCAAAATGGCTGGCAAAAGCGAACGGCAAGCCCAATTGGCCTGCGAGCTGGGCGCTAAATCCGCTTGAGCCGAGCAGCCAGATCGGGATGTTCAGCCCTTCGCCGGGAACGGCCCGCACGCCGGGCATGCTGGTTCCCAAGGACGGGTCCAGGTAACCGCGCAGCTCGCTGAGCAGTTCGGGGAAATCATGCCCGTCGCTGCCCAGACCGCGGCGCAGAGCGCGGGAAGCAAGCTGGTCCGATCCGGGGGCTCTTCCCAGCCCCAAATCGATGCGCCCCGGATACAAAGATTCCAGCGTGCCGAATTGCTCGGCAATGACCAGAGGGGCGTGGTTGGGCAGCATGATGCCGCCTGAGCCTACGCGGATTCTCGAAGTGCCTGCCGCGACATGGCTGATAATAAGCGAAGTGGCCGAACTGGCAACGCCGGCCATGTTATGGTGCTCAGCCAGCCAATACCGGTGATAGCCCCACTTTTCGGCATGCTGCGCAAGATCAAGCGTCCGACGAAAAGATTCGGCCGGGTTGCTGCCTTCAACGACAGGGGCCAGGTCCAGAACGGAAACAGGCACCTCATCAAATCGCTTGTTTTGTTTGGTAGTACTACTATCTTCGAACATAAAGTCGTCAACCTCCTCGATAAGTAAAATCCAACGATAATAACCATGCTCTCATTATTAGATATTATGCAAATTAAAGCAAGTACCAACTTATTTGTAGTATAGTATCTTTTTTATACCAGCAAGGAACATTTTTTTGAATTTCCTTATAAAAGCCTCTTTTGCAGCGGTTTGCTGCTGTGAGAGAGGTTTTTTGCCGCCCGCAAATTCAGCGTATTTTCAGATAGTTTTTATGTTCTTATCAGCATAGCTTCAGGAGCGTTTCAGGTTAGGCATCTATACTCAAAACATAAAGTTAATCCAACACAGTTAGGTGGAATGAACATGAGCGCTAAACCAAGCCATAGTTCGGCCGAAGCTATCGTATACAACAAAATTTACGCCGCAGCTTCAGACAATACCGTTTCCCGGTCTGTCGGCCAGATCAAGCTGGATGAACGCATTCGGAAAATCGTATCCGCGCTCTCCAATTGGTCCGTTATAGCTTAAACATTTTATAGATTGCAAATAAAAGAAAGGTGGTATATCAATGAACGAATTAATTCCAACCAATCACACACCTGAGGAACGTCGCAAAACTTCCATGAAAAGCGTCTTCGCGGCTTTTATGGCCGGAGCGGTCGTAGTCGGCAGTCTTATGTTCGCTTCCGATAAGCTGAATTTGTTTACCGGCGGTGTTCAGCCGCTTGCAAGCGGAACGGTCGCCGCGGCAGCGGGAACTACGACCGGCCGCGGCGTACAGACCGCATCGCTGGGCGCTTCCACCGGAACGAACAGCATAGCCGCTATTGCCAAACAAGCCAGTCCTGCCGTAGTCAAAATCGAGACGAAAACGAAAGCGACCAAGACGAAAAGCAGCAACCCGCTATACGACAGCCCGTTCTTCCGGCAATTTCTTGGTGACGGCAGTGGCAACGGCAGCGGTGGCGGCAGCCAGTCCCAGGGCGACAACAGCGGCAGCTTGCAGGAAAGCGGGCTCGGCTCCGGATTTATTTTCGAGTCCTCCGGTTATATTTTAACCAATGAGCACGTAATTGACGGCGCCGATGAGATCGACGTGTACGTACAAGGCTACGATACGCCGTTCAAAGCGACTTTGCTGGGCAACAGCTACGATCTGGATCTGGCCGTGCTCAAACTTTCCGGAAACAAAGAGTTCGCCTCCTTGCCGATCGGCAATTCGGATAATGCTCAACCGGGAGACGGGGTTGTCGCTATCGGCAATCCGTACGATTTCGACTATACAGTTACATCCGGCGTGCTTAGTGCCAAAGAACGCTCGATCAGCATCGACGACCAGCAGGGCACAAGAAACTACAAGCATCTGATTCAGACGGATGCGGCGATTAACCCCGGCAACTCCGGCGGTCCGCTGCTCAATATGAACGGCGAAGTGATCGGCATCAACACGGCTGTCAGCTCGGAAGCTCAAGGCATCGGCTTTGCCATTCCGACAAGCACAATCAATTCCGTTCTGGATAAATTGAAAAACAACGAAGCGATTCCGAAAGAAGCTTCTCCTTACATGGGCGTCAGCGTTCAGGATGTTACGCAAGATATGCTGTCCGATTTTAAATTGAAAAATACCGATGGCGCCTTTGTGGCTGCCGTACAGCAAAAATCGCCCGCCTTCGAAGCCGGCATCCGCCAGTATGATGTCATTACGGCCATCAACGGAACGAGTATTTCGAGCGCAGAGCAGCTGACCAAACAGGTTCAGGCGGCCAAAGTCGGGGATAAGCTGAAAGTGACGATTTCCCGCAATGGCCAGACTCAAGATCTGACGGTTACCGTCGGGGATAAAAATAACGCAGGCACTGCTTCCACCCGGAAATAAGCCGGATTGCCGGATTGTGCAGGAAACCAGGACAAATGCAAACCCGTTGACTTATGCGTCAATGGGTTTTTGTCTTCCTGAGCCCGGGATTTCTTTTCAGTAAATGTTAAGCAGGCTATCAAGAAATGCTCAGGCCGCCCTCAGGGCCGATTCAGTTTCGTTCGTTACAGTATACATAACGAAAGAGACAACGATTTGGCACAAAGGGGTGGGCAATATGCACGCAAAATCATTGCGGAAATTGGACTATTTTTTGGTTGCAGCGGTTTTGTTATCGGCTTTTTTAAACGTCTGGAACATTTGGAACCAGACCTATGTCAACGCTTATTACACGTCGGCGGTTACCAGCATGCTTCAAAGCTTTCATAATTTTTTCTACGCATCGTTTGACCCGGGAGGCTTCGTTACAGTCGATAAACCGCCTGTTACATTTTGGCTGCAGACCGCCAGCGCTTACTTGTTCGGGCTTAGCGGCTGGAGCGTCATCCTTCCGCAGGCTTTGGCCGGTGTCGGTTCCGTATTGCTGATCTATTTTACAGTGAAGCCGACTTACGGCAAGATTGCCGCCCGCATGGCCGCGTTCGTTTTTGCCTGTACGCCGATTGCGGTAGCGGTTGCCCGAACGAACAACGTGGACAGCTTGCTCGTATTCACTTTGCTGCTCGCCGTCTGGATGCTGCTGCGCGGCATCCGCAATCACAAGTGGGGATGGGTCGCAGCCGCCTTCGGCACGGTCGGCCTCGCTTTCAACATAAAAATGCTTCAAGCGTATATGGTTGTACCTGCTTTTTACTTGCTGTACTTGATCGCTTTTCGCGCCAACTGGAAAAAGAAACTGGCCGTACTTGCCGCCTCAACCGTCCTGCTTGTCGCGATATCCGTCTCGTGGGCGGTGACGGTAGACTCGATTGCCAAAGACAGCCGGCCGTATATCGGCAGCAGCCAGACCAACTCCGTCCTGGAGCTGGCCTTCGGGTATAACGGCGTATCCCGTTTAACGGGCTCCGGGATAGTCGGTGGCGGCGGCAGCGGGGGCGCGCCGAAAGAAGCTCCGGCGGCGGACGGCACAGCCACCGAGCAGGGGCAAAGCGGCAGCGACGGCACAGCCTCCGCTGCAAGCACCGGCGCTTCAGCCGACGGAAGCGCGGTCGGACCGCAGGCCGGCGATGCAGCCGGCAGCGGCAATATGCCGCCGGGCGGGTTCGGCGGCGGGCAAGGGCCCGGAGCCGGCGATGGTGGCGGCGGACCGATGGGCGGCGGCAGCGGCAGCGGCGGCGCATTCGGCACGGGTAGCGTCGGACCGCTGCGGCTGTTCCAATCCGGCCTGTCCGGGCAGATCAGCTGGCTGATCCCTTTTGCAGCCTTTGGCTCCGCCGGGCTGCTTGCAGGCATCCACCGCAGAAAGCCGCTGACGGACAAACAGAAAGAAACGCTGTTCTGGCTCGCATGGTTGCTTCCCGCCATGGCATTCTTCAGCGTCGCAGGCTTTTTCCATCAATACTACCTGATCATGCTCGCTCCTTCGATCGCAGCGCTTGTCGGAGCAGGATGGGTCGAAATGTGGAGGCTTTACTGCGATAAGGCCGGCTGGCGGATGTGGCTGCTGCCGTCGGGCGTTCTCGCTACGACAGCGCTTCAGCTATACATCATGTCCGATTATACGAGTCAAATCGGTATCGGCTGGTCCATAGGGATCGGCGCAGCGGGCGTCCTGGTATCCGCATATCTCGGTCTGCGCACGCAAAAAGCGAAATGGAACCGGATCGCCGCCGCTGCCGGACTGCTCGTCCTGCTGGTCGTTCCGCTGTATTGGTCCGCTACGCCGCTTATGTACGGCGGCAACAGCATGCTGCCTGAAGCGGGGCCTCAGTTGAAATCCTCGTCACAGGGCGCAGGCATGGGGCAAGAAGAAGTGAACGCCAAGCTGCTGCAATATTTGATCGAGCACAACACCGGCGAAAAATATTTATTCGCCACAATGCGCGCCACGTCGGCAGCGCCTTATATTATCGAATCCGGCAAGCCGGTTATGGCGATGGGCGGCTTTTCGGGGTCCGACCCGATTTTGACGCTGGATCAACTTAAAACTTTAGTGAAAAACAAAGAAGTCAAATACTTCCTGCTCGAGGGATCGGGTTCCCCGGGCGGCGACAGCTCCGAGCTGACGAACTGGATTCAAGAAAACGGCACCGTGGTTTCGACCGATGAGTGGCAGACCTCGGCTGCGGCAGCTTCGAACTCAACTTCGAGCACAACTCAAGACACGACGCAGGGCCAGGGTGCGCCAATGCGCATGGGCAGTTCGATGACGTTATACGAAATTCAATCCTAATCCGAGACAAGGAGTGTATCAAAATGAAAATCAAGAAAGCTATTATTCCTGCCGCAGGCTTGGGAACGCGCATATTGCCCGCTACCAAAGCTCAACCTAAGGAAATGCTGCCGATCGTCGACAAGCCGGCCATTCAATATATTGTGGAAGAGGCCGTTCAATCGGGAATTGAAAGTATTTTGATTGTGACGGGGCGTAATAAGAAGTCGATCGAGGATCATTTTGATAAATCCGTTGAACTGGAACAAATTCTTCGCGAAAAAGGCAAAAGCGAGCTGCTCGCAGAAATACAGAACATCAATCAGATGGCGAATATTCATTATATCCGACAGCAGGAACCGCTCGGATTGGGCCATGCCATCCTTTGCGCGCAGCCGTTTGTCGGCAATGAACCGTTTGCCGTTTTGCTCGGCGACGACATCATGGTCAGCGATACCCCGGTGCTGCAGGAGATGATCCGGCTGTTCGAAACCGCGGATATGAATATTGTAGGCGTACAGCCCGTCCCGCCGGACGAGGTGAGCAAATACGGCATCATCGATCCGGTCAGAAACCTCAACCGAACGTATTCCGTGCGCGACATGATCGAAAAGCCGGCTCCGCATCAAGCGCCGTCCAATATGGCGGTGATGGGCAGATATATTTTGAAGCCAGCGGTGTTTGACGCGCTGCGAAGGATCGAGAGAGGGGCCGGCAACGAATACCAGCTTACCGACGCGCTGCGCGAAGTATGCCGTACCGAGGGGCTGCTCGCGCTCCAACTGAACGGAGAAAGATATGATATCGGAGACAAATTCGGATATATGAAGGCATTCGTAGAAATGGGCCTGCAAAGAAAAAGCCTCCGTACGCGCCTGCTCGATTATCTGGAGATGCTTATATTGAAGGAACGCGGTAAAGAGAATATGAAGAAGAGCGTATGAAGCTTTGCCCAGTACAAGAGCGATACGTATGGATTGAAAAAGCATGATCGCAGCGGTTTCCCGTAAACCTGCCGCCGATGATGCTTTTTCTTTTTTTACCGTCATTTGGCCCTCTTCAGCGCAGTTTGGCGCTTTTGCCGGATTCAGG
The DNA here is from genome assembly GCF_059820445.1 of Paenibacillus sp. sgz302190. Lineage (NCBI taxonomy): Bacteria > Bacillati > Bacillota > Bacilli > Caryophanales > Paenibacillaceae > Paenibacillus > Paenibacillus sp. sgz302190. Next base: position 38,594 of record NZ_JBZYAO010000050.1, on the reverse strand, counting down.
GGATTCTCAGGCAGTTCTCATTGTCTCTTCAGGGCAGGCTCAGGGGATATTCAGGTTAGGGGTCTATACTTGTCCTTGTAAGAAACAATAACTTATCCGAGAGGTGGAACTACATCATGAAAGCACTAAGCAAAAAAATCATCGCCGGCACTCTTCTTACTACTTGCCTGTTCAGCTCAGGCAGCGTCCTTCTCAATAGTCAAGCCTACGCGGCAACGCCGACTTCGAAGTACAGCGCAGCAACCGACACATCCGCAAATCAGGACAGCAGAATGGTCAAAGAAGGCGCCAAGCTGCTCGGGGTCGACGAGGCGGCAATGACTACGGAATTGAAAAAAGGCAGAACGCTATCACAAATAGCTTCTGATAAAGGATTCGGCAAAGACGCTTTTCTACAAAAGCTGAAGGATGCCGTTAACACTTCCATCGACTCCGACGTTAATGCCGGCACGCTTACCAAGGATCAGGCCGACAAGCAAAAAGCCGCTTTTCCCGACCGTTTGAACCAGCAAATCGATAATGCAAACCTCGCAAACACATTGGCGAATTGGAATTGGCAAACGCAAAAGACCGACCCTGTCTACAATAATACAGCGACAACAGCAGCGGGCTCCCAATCCAACGACGATAAAGGTTTGATCGATATTAAAAATCATTGGGCTAACAAGTCCATCAATGATCTGGTAGGCAGAGGCGTTCTTCAGGGGGACCAGAACAAGCGTTTTAACCCGGACTCGACCGTCACACGCGAAGAGTTGGCTGCGATGCTGTCCAGAGGCTTTAATTTAACTGCGGACACTTCGAAAACTCCTAATTACTCGGATGTGCAGAAAAACAGATGGTCCTACAACAACATTGCCGCGGTAAAAGATTACCTCGATCCGCAAACCGACGCTAACGGCAATTCGGCCTTCAATCCGACCGACGGAGCGAAGCGGCAAGATGTAGCGGTCAGTCTCGTAAAAATACTTTTGAAGAACAAGCCTTCGACTACTTTGATGGACACGGCTTCCGCCGACAAACTGCTTAAAGAGAAATTCAAAGATGCCGACAGCATTCCTGCCGCTCTCCGTCCATATATCGCAACTGCGGTTCAACATAACTTAATTCAAGGGGACGAACAAGGAAACTTCGCACCTACGCATACCATTACCCGCGCTGAAGTAGCGACGCTGCTCGATCGTTGTCTCACTAGCGACAGCAGCCAATGAGCCGATAAAAAAAGACGCCTCCCAAACCTTTTAGGTGTGGGGGCGTTTTTTTGTTGCCATATGCAGCGCTAAGCGCGTGGGATAGTAGGACAATCGTTCTGATTGGCGAATAAATCTGCCTCTGAGTGCAGCCCCACATCTTCGAAAGACCTCGATAGAGGTTTATCTCATCGCCGAAGGAGGGCGGGACCCGGCTGGCACCTGAAAAAGCTGAAACAATGCAGGCTTCTTCTGCGAAAAGTGCCGCACCGCGCGCCCACGGCACAACAGCTCTCGGCGCGACACCTCCCCAGTGGAACAGCTCCTGGCGCAACAGCCCTCGGCGCAACATCTCCCCGGTGCAACAGCTCCTGGCGCAACAGCCCTCGGCGCAACATCTCCCCGTACCTCCCAGCGCAACACCGAGCACGCAAAACCTGCGCCTGTCAGGCTGCCCAGTAACCCATGCTAAGGGAGGTCGCCCAATCCGCCCGGTTGCGTGAAGAAAACCTGCAAAAGTGCAGTTTTTGCTCGGTTGATGCGCTGGCTACGACAAATTCCTGCAAATGTGCAGGCTTTTCGCCGCGAACATGGGCTCAGGTTCATTTTCATCGAAAATTCCTGCACAATTGCAGGCTTTTCGCCAAAATGAACCACTTTTATGAAAAAAACCTGCGCTTTCGCAGGCTTTCCCTTGCCAACCACCTTGTTCCCTCCACTTCAGTACATCCACGGGAGAAACCTACACTTCCGCAGGATTCTCCCTGCCAACCGTCTTGTGCCCTCCACTTCAAGCGTATCCACGGGAGAAACCTACACTTTCGCAGGGTTCTCCCTGCCAACCACCTTGTGCCCTCTCACTTCAAGCGTATCCACGGGCAAAACCTGCACTTTCGCAGGCTTTCCCCGCGTTGTCCGTGCTGGTTCTAGCGGGCGAGTTTCAACACTCTCGCGCTTTCTCAAGGTTCTCCATCGCTGCTCATGATCAGCGTTTTTTCAAGTCGTTCATGATGCGGCGGCCTGTCGGCGTCTGGGCCAGGCCGCCGCCGGCCGTTTCGCGGTGCTGCTCCGGCATCGCCGATCCTACCTCGAGCATCACCTGGATGACCTCGTCAGACGGGATGACGCTCCGCACACCGGCGAGCGCCATATCCGCTGCCGCGAGGGCGGTGACGGCGCCGAAGCCGTTGCGGACGATGCAGGGGATTTCGACGAGCCCGCCTACGGGATCGCAGATGAGCCCGAGCGAGTTTTTCAGCGCGAGGCCGACGGCGTGAACCGCTTGTGCGGGCGTGCCGCCGCGCAGTTCGGTCAGCGCGCCGGCCGCCATGCCGATGGCGGAGCCGACCTCAGCCTGGCAGCCGCCTTCGGCGCCGGAGACGAAAGAGTTGTTGGCGATCACGTAGCCGATAGCGCCTGCGGCGAATAAGCCGTACACCATATGTTCGTCGCTCCAGCCGAACCTTTGCTGACAGCTGACGAACACGCCGGGAATAATGCCGCACGAGCCGGCCGTCGGCGTTGCGATGATTCTCCCCATGGACGCGTTCACTTCCGAGACGGCCAGAGCGTAGGCCATGGCCAGGCTCGCATCTCCGCCAAGATTGGGCTCGGTTTGGCTCCGATAAGCCATGACGCGCTGGGCGTCCAGCCCGGTCAAGCCGCTGCGCGATGTCGTATCTTCCCGCAGCCCGCGCTGCACCGCGTCTTTCATAACGGCGTAATAGTCCGCCATCTTGGCGAATTCCAGCCGGGAATCCCGTCCCGACTCGGCGGACTGCTCCTCCAGCATGAGCCTGCCAATGCCGGTTGCCTTGGACTGGCTTAACGCGGCTAGCTCGTCTAATGTGCGAAAATTCATTACGTCCAACCTCCTATTGCAAATCTACGATTTGTATCGACTGCAACGCCGGTATACGGTGCAGTTCCTCCATAAGCTCAGTGGTCACCGGACCGTCCAGTTCCAGCACGGTGAGGGCATCTCCGCTGCGGCTTTTGCGGTCGACGGACATGTAGCCGATATTCGTTTCATGCTGGCGCAGCAGCTGGGTGATATCGGCAATGACACCGGTCCAATCGCGGTGCTGCAAAACCAGAGTCGGGTAAATGCCGGTCATTTTGACGCTGAATCCGTTCACTTCGACGATCTCAATGTTGCCTCCCCCGATGGACGTGCCGACTACAGTGAGCTGCTTCTGTTTCGTTGGGTCGGAAAGAATCAGCTTGGCTGTGTTCGGGTGCGGATATAAGCCCTTGCCGATTTCAAAGGCAATGTGCAGCCCGCTCTGTCCGGCGATTTCAAGCGCATTCGAAATGCGGGTATCATCAGGCCGGAAATCGAGCAGCCCTCCGACAATCGCCCGGTCGGTGCCATGGCCCGCATAGGTGGCGGCGAACGAGCCGAAAAAAATAATGTGCGCATCGGCAGGCTGTCCGCCGAAAAGCTGGCGAGCCGCCCGGCCAATCCGGGCGGCTCCTGCCGTGTGGGAGCTTGACGGTCCGACCATAGCAGGACCGATAATGGAAAAAACGTCTTTAAATCGCATGAGCCATCGTCTCCGAGACAAGGATATACAATCCGCAAAGGACAGCTGGATAGCCGCGGCTTGAACGGACATGGACGTTTGGGGCGGGGACACGCCGGCCGGTACGAGACAATCGCAGGACTCGCCGTCCAGCCGTCCGGGCAGCTCCGTTTTGGCCTGAGCCGACAGTTCGGCGTCCGTAAACGCCGTCGGTCGAACCAGCCGTTTTGGACAGTTTATGCGTATAACGCGCAATAAATTCAGGAATCGGCCGCTTCGCGAGCTGAGCAGCAAGCGATTTGCCCGCTTGATCCGCAGCAGATGCCCGGAAATGCCGCATCCGCATCCGTATCGCCGAACAGCCCCTCGCGCGCCATTTTGCTGCAGCGCTTTCTTCGGCCGGACAGCTGTTAATGGGAGGCGTCCTTACTCCACCGGGCAGCCGCGGTCATAGCAGCAGTGACATTTTACGAGAAAAATTTTATAATTTGCATGTGTAAAGTGCTTAAAGCTCAATTCGGGCAAAAATCAATCATCGGAGCCCCTCCTGAACCGGAAAACGGGTAAAGCGGAGGCTGAAGGCAGGAGTAAACTTACATGCGGAACAGATCGGGGAGTCGCCTTTTACGCTGCAGCAGCAGTCTTGGTTTTATTTGTTTGTCACTCGTCCTGTTGTTCGGGGCGCTGGTGCCGGCGCCGGTCAGCGCCAAAGCTCAGGGCGAGCAGCTTATTTGCCTGGATCCCGGGCATCAACTGCACGGAAACAATGATCCGGAGCCCGTCGCTCCGAATTCAAAGGAAATGAAAGCGAAAGTGTCTTCCGGGACAACGGGAGTAGCCACGAAAAAGCCGGAGTATGTGCTGACCTTAGAAGCTTCGCTGCTGCTCAAAAAAGAGCTGGAACTGCTGGGCTACAAGGTGGTCATGACCAGGGAGTCCCACAACGTCGACATTTCGAATGCGGAAAGAGCACAAATGTGCAACGAAGCTCACGCAGATTTGGCCGTGCGGATTCACGCCGATGGCGACAGCTCTCCAGCGACGCAGGGCATCTCTGTGTTGTATCCGGCATGGAGCGAGGGGACTCAAGCGATTTACGCTCCAAGCAAGGAAGCGGCGGAGATCATTTTAAGGGAAGCGGCAGCAGCTTCGGGAGCCGTATCCAGGGGCGCCGTGCCGCGCTCCGATTTGACCGGATTCAATTGGTCCAAGGTGCCGACGGTTTTGGTCGAGATGGGATTTATGACAAATCCGCAGGAAGACAGGAAGCTGTCGGATCCCGGTTATTTAAATAAACTGACCGGAGGGATCGCGGCGGGCATTAATTCGGCTTTGGCCGCCCGGGTGGAAGAGCCGGAGGTTGAGGGGCAATCCCGGATCTACATGCCGATCCAAACCTGGCTGTATGAATTTTCCAAGGGCAAAATGACCCGTACCCGGTCTGCTTTGTCGCCTCAGCCTTTGCAAGTTGCCGCCGTCAGGGGTGGCTGGGGAAAAGTGAACACCTGGCTTGGAGAGCGGTGGGTGTTCCTTGGGCACGCTTTAACCCCGATCCAGCCGGTGAACAAGCAAATTGAACTGCGGGAAAATACGGCAATCTACCGGAGCCCGCTTGATGTGGAGCCTGCGGGCCGGCTATCCTCGCAAAAGGTAAACGCCCGCGAGCAATGGAACGAGTGGTATTTGATCGATACCTGGCTGGGAGAAATGTGGGTCAGGACAGCGGCGGAAGTGTAAGAAGTCATTGGATAGTGGGTTATATTTTCGTTGTCCTTGTGGTATACTGGATTCAAGACATGCGTACAATGCTAAGAGAGCCGTGCTGGTAACACGACTCTCCGCGCAATAGCCGCTTTTAAGGGCGGTAGGCTTTAGATAGGTTAACACGATCAGAAATAGACCGTTACCTTGGGTAGGGCGGTCTATTTCTTATTTCTGAAAGACAGCAGAGCTACGATAAGTAGTCCGAACGTAAGCATGATCATAAGTGCCTCGTATACTGTCACAGGCATCATCCTCCTTTCACAGAGGATTAGCCGACCGCCCTTGCAAGCCTATTCTATTGCACACCGATTATGGCATATATTGGAACTTTCAGAAATATTTAAGCGAATATTAACGTGTTATTCAGCTGGTTATCAGCCTGGCTTCAGTTCACGATCTTATCATTTTATTAATCCCACGGATAAAAAAATGATGAGGAAGGTGAACGGAATGAAGGTTCGATACCGGCTTTTTTTGGTTTGTTTGTGGTCCGTCATTCTTGTCGTTTTAACATGCACCAGTAATCTCGAATCTTTGTTCTACAACCATACGGTCCGGTTTGCTTTCGATCCGCATCCGGATTTTTCGCAGCTGTTTCTGTTCGATTTGACCGAAGTTCATCCCGCTTGGATTATCGTGAAGACAGGCCATTTTCTCGGCTTCGGCATGATTGACGTTTTGGCCTTTTACTTAATACGGAAGCAAAAACCGGCAATGCTGGTTGCGATCCTGTTCGCCGTTCTTACCGAAATTCTCCAGCTTTTCTTCAATCGGGACGGCAGATTGTATGATATGATGATCGATTCCGCCGGAGTGCTTCTGTCCTATTTTGTCATTCGCGCCGTGTTTTCCTTGAAAAACCGGACTCCGTCCTCCTGGAACAAGCCAGGCGATTACAGCGGCAAGCAGTACGCCAAAAGCTGAACGACGGACTGCCCGTCCGCCGATTTAGCGGCCCGGCAGGTCGATCCGCCTTTCATCTTCGGCCCCAACTAGGTCCGGCCGGGATGTCCGCTCTAATTTTTCCGCCCGTTGGGGAATGCCCGGGAAGCTTGACGGTCAACAGTCGGTAGACGATGCCGAAAGCGACCCAGGCGAGCCCCATCCACAGGGCGTTTTTGTCGAGGAGCGAGAGCAAATAACCGATAAATCCGGCTCCGGCCAAAGGCAGCGCAAGGTAAAGGACCGTTTGTTTGAACGAACGCTGCCGGTCTTTGACATAACGCTTGACGATGACGGATATGTTGACAAAAAAGAAGGCGGTCAGCGCGCCGAAATTAACGAATTTCACCGCCGTATCGAGGCTGATGACCAAGGCAAGCAGGGAAATGGCGCTAACGATGAGGACGTTGACGACGGGGGTTTTGAACTTCGGGTGCAACGAGCCGAATACCCGTTTGGGCAGTATGGAGTCCCGCCCCATCGCATACAGAAGGCGCGAGACGCTGGTCACGGATGATAATCCCTGGGTAAAGATGGCGAGTACAAGTACCGTGATGAAAATGGAGCTAAGCGCCGCGCCGCCGACGAGCTTGACGATTTCAAAGCCGGCCGAGTCCGTATTTTGAAAAGTCAGATTCGGATAGGCGAGCTGGGTCAAATAAGACGGCGCCAGATAAAGAATGCTGGCCGCAATAATGATGATCATAATGGCTCTTGGAATCGTTTTTTGTGAATCAATCGTTTCTTCGGACATCGTAGTGACGGTGTCAAAACCGAGAAAAGAGAAGCAAATCAGCGCTGCGCCCGCCAAAATAGCCGAAAACGGGATCTCCGTTTGAACGAAGGGCTGCAGCGGATGAATGCCGGCAAAACCGGTAAGATTTTTAAAGAGGAACAAACAGAACACGGCGATGAAGACGATTTGCAGCCATACGAAAATTTTGCTGAGATTGGCCGAAAAGCGGATGCCGATTATCGCAACGGCCGCCAAAACGATATTTAGCGAGACGATCCATACATAAGCGGGCACGGAAGGGAATTGCGCATGAAGATAAATGCCGAACGTCAGGCAGGCGATGATCGGCGAGAACAAATAATCCAGAAGCAGCGCCCAGCCTACCAGAAATCCGAGGTAAGGATGGATGCTTTTGCCGGTATACGTATAGGCGGAACCGGAGGTCGGGTACGTTTTGGACATAATGCCATAGCTGTGCGCCGTGAAAAAGATGGCGATAAAAGCAAGCGAATACGCCTGGGTCAGCATGCCCTGCGAATTTTCGTAAGCGATCCCGTAGATCGAGAAATAAATCATCGGCGTCATCCAGGCCAAACCCATATAGACGACTTGGCGCAGATTCAAAGTTTGGCGAAGCTTGACTTCGGACTTCATGATAGCAGCACTCTCCCTTGTTGTTAGTCTCATAAGAAAAAGCCCGGGCGATATCCATAAAAGAATATCCTCCCGGGCTTTTGTCCCTCCGTGAACACAGCGGCGCTGTGCGTTTTCTCTCGGACCTGGCCGGAGATGCTTTTCCGCGGAACCCTAGAAAACAAAATATATGTCACAATACATGACTTTAAAATTCGAACTGACTGTTATTTCATAAGAATTATGAGACATCAGAAAATTATGTTAGTTAATATAACACAAATAAAACGGTTTGAGAAGCGTTCGGACAAAATTTACTCATTTTTCGCCAGCCTCATTGACAATCGCTTGATATGGTGTTACTTTAATTAACACAACCGCATAGCTTTGTTTACTAGGGTTCCGCTGGCTGCCAAAGATAGGATGTCAGGCTGGTCCGAGAGTAAACCGCTCTTTGTAGGAAGAGTGCCACGGAAGGATAAAAACCTGGGAGATATCATGGAGACGACAAAGTCTCGTGATGTCTCCTTTTTGTTTACACGCATAAGCGAAAAGGAGCTGGTCAGGATGAGGAGCATTTGGAATACGACCCTTAATGCCGGAGGGAAATGGTCGGGCGTCATCGGTAAAAGGAAGCTGCTGCGCTTTACGGCGCTCGAATCGGGCGCGAACGTTTCGATGATGATGTTTAACGCCAGGGAGCTGACGGAGCGCTACAATATGCCGGATACGCTGAAAGCGCAGCATACGGCGCATTTGACGAAAGGGAACGTGCTGATGAGCGATAACGGGCGGGCGCTGGCCAGCTTTGTCGAGGACAGCCTCGGTTGGCACGATCCGCTGTGCGGATACACAAGTCGGGCGGCGACCGATGTCAAATACGGGGCGACGAACTACCAGGATCTGCGGAACGGTTGGCTTCGCAGCGGCCAGGAAAATTTCGCCGTGGAACTGGTGCGCAATGGTCTCGGCATGCGCGACATGATGCCTGTCGTCAATTTGTTCTCGAAAGTATACTGCGATGATTTGGGCGTGCTGCATTTCAGCGAGAATCATTGCCAGGCGGGTGCGACTGTGACACTGCGTACGGAAATGGACATTTTGCTTGTGCTGTCCAATACGCCGAACCCGCTTGATCCGCGAACCTCGTATCCGTCGGTTCCCGTAAAGTTTGAAGTTCAGGCCGCAGAGCCCGTGGATGTGCAGGATTACTGTGTGAATTACCGGCCGGAAAATCGCCGGGCTTTTGAAAATACTTGGGAATACCACGAGTTATCCGGTTTTTAATGAACATTATTTTCGAGGAGGAGTCCCAATGACGGTTTTTAATCGAGTGGAAAGTCCCCGCAAGGCCGAAGATGCCATATATGACGCGGTGGTGTTGGCCGGAGACGGATGGATGCATGATCTCGAGCCGGGACAAGTGCTGCGCATCGTCGATCTGGAAGGCAATCAGGCGGCGGATACGCTGTTTTATGACGCTGATCATCCGGAAGATCATTATAGTGCAGTGGCGACCATCGCCGATCAAGGCAACATGTATTTGACCGCAGGTTCGGTGCTTCGGGCCGAGTCCGGCAAAAAACTGGTGACGATTGTCGCCGATACGTGCGGACGCCATGATACGGTGGGCGGTTCCTGCTCCGCTCAAAGCAATACCGTGCGGTATTCCCACGACAAACTATCGATGCACAACTGCCGGGACACGTTCATGCTGCAGCTTGGGAAGCGGGAAGGTGCTTATACGAAGCGGGACTTGGCTCCGAATGTAAACTTTTTCATGAACGTTCCGGTAACGCCGGACGGCGGGTTGAAGTTCGACGACGGCGTATCGTCGCCCGGCGCTTATGTGGAGATGCAATCGCACGGACGCACGACGGTGCTCATCAGCAACTGCCCGCAGCTCAACAATCCTTGCAACGCCTACAACCCGACGCCGATCCGGCTGCTCATATGGGAGGGATGACGCATATGTTCGACAAAGTGCTGATCGCCAACAGGGGAGCCATTGCAGTGCGGATTGAACGCACTTTGCGCAGGCTGGGCATTGCTTCGGTTGCCGTATATACGAGCGCCGACCAGGACAGCCTTCACGTCGATCATGCGGACGAAGCGGTGCTGATCGGCGAAGGTCCGGCCAAAGAAAGCTACTTGAACGCCGAGCTCATTCTCAGAACGGCGCTGGAAACAGGCGCTCAGGCGATACATCCCGGTTACGGCTTCCTCAGCGAAAACGCGGATTTCGCACGTGCATGCCGCGAGCGGGGCATCGTGTTCATCGGTCCGACGCCGGAACAGATGGAAATGTTCGGCCTCAAGCATTCCGCCAGGGAGATCGCCGAACGGGCGGGGGTTCCGATGCTGCCGGGAACGCCGCTCATCACCGGGCTCGAAGAAGCGCTGCGGGAGGCCGGGCGAATCGGCTACCCGGTTATTTTGAAAAGCACCGCCGGCGGCGGCGGGATCGGAATGCGCGTCTGCGCCGACGAGGCGGAGCTCCGCGCCGCTTATGACGGCGTGCGTCATCTTGCCGAGACGAATTTCCGGAACGGCGGCATGTTCCTGGAGAAATACATCGCCAGAGCGCGGCATGTCGAGGTGCAAATATTCGGCAACGGCTTCGGCGAAGTTGTCGCCCTTGGCGAGCGGGATTGCTCGATTCAACGCCGCAACCAGAAGGTGATCGAAGAAAGCCCGGCGCCGAACCTGTCCGGGGAAGTGCGCGAAGCGATGTTCGCCGCCGCACGGCGGCTGGCTGCGGAAGTCGGCTATCGCAGCGCGGGCACTGTGGAGTTTTTGTACGATCCCGAAACGTGCGAATTTTATTTCCTGGAAGTTAATACCAGGCTTCAGGTGGAGCACGGCGTCACGGAAGAAGTGCTCGGGATCGACCTGGTCGAGTGGATGGTCCGCGAAGCGGAGGGCGGGCTGCAGGATTTGCAGTCGCTGCTGCGGGAGCCGGTCGGCCACAGTATACAGGCCCGGATATATGCCGAGGACTGCCTGCAGCAGTTCCGTCCGAGCGCGGGGCAGTTGGACCGGGCGGTTATGTCGGACAGCGCGCGGAATGAGACCTGGGTGCGGGACGGCATTACCGTGACGACGCTGTACGACCCGATGCTGGCGAAAATTATCGTCCGCGGCGCCGACCGCGCTGATGCGATCCGCAAGCTGATCCGCGCGCTGGAAGAGACGCGGATGTACGGCATCACGACGAACCTGCAGTATTTGCAAGCGCTGCTGCAGGAGCGGGAAGTTGCGGAGGGCCATGTGCATACCCGGCTGCTGAACGGTTTTGAGCCGTCGGAGCATGCCCTTGAAGTGCTGGACGGCGGCATTCAATCTACGGTGCAGGACTACCCGGGACGCATCCGCCATTGGGACGTGGGCGTGCCGCCCTGCGGACCGATGGACCCGCTGTCCTTCCGCATCGGCAACAGGCTGCTCGGCAACGGGGACGACGCGCCCGGCGTGGAACTGACGCTGCGCGGCGGCGCCTACAAATTCCGCGGCGATATGCGGTTCTGCCTCACCGGGGCCGACATGCAGGCCGAGCTTGACGGGGCCGCGGTTCCGATGTATCGTCCTGTTTTTGCTGGCAGGGGGCAGGTGCTGAGCTTTGGCGAGGCCAAGGAAGGGATGCGGACTTACCTGCTCGTCGCAGGTGGGTTCGATATGCCGCACATTCTCGGCAGCTCCGCCACATTTACGCTGGGGGGCTTCGGCGGTCACGGCGGCCGCGCCCTGCGTCCCGGTGACGTGCTCGGGGTAAGCAAAAGCGGAAAGGGAGCGGACGGTGATACAGCTAGCGATACAGCCGCCGTCACTCAGCCTGATTTTGTCTATCGCCCTGCCATGACACGGGAATGGACGATCGGCGTCATTCCGGGCCCGCACTGCACCGGAGAGTTTCTTAAGCCCGAGTATTTGCGGCAGCTGACCGAAATTAGCTATGAAGTGCATTTTAACAGTTCGAGAACGGGTGTCCGATTGATCGGCCCTGCTCCGCTCTGGACGCGGGAGGATGGCGGGGAAGCGGGGCTGCATCCGTCCAACATTCACGATAACGCCTATGCGATCGGCACGCTTGACCTGACGGGCGACATGCCGATCCTGCTCGGGCCGGACGGTCCGAGTCTGGGCGGATTCNTGCATCCGTCCAACATTCACGATAACGCCTATGCGATCGGCACGCTTGACCTGACGGGCGACATGCCGATCCTGCTCGGGCCGGACGGTCCGAGTCTGGGCGGATTCGTATGTCCGGTGACGACGGCGACGGCGGAACTATGGAAAATCGGCCAGTTGCACCCGGGCGACAGCGTGCGCTTCCGCCTGCTGACGCTGGAGCAGGCGGAAGCGCTGCGGCAGCGGCAGGAAGAGCAGCTGCAAGCCGTCGGCAGCGGGCAGGCCCCGCGTTATGGAAGCGATGCGCTGCCGCTGGCAGATGAAGCGCTGACCGCGGAGTACCCGAAGCTCGTGGAGCTTGCGGCAGGCCGCAGGTTCCCGCTGACGATCCGCTGCTGCGGCGATCAAAACCTGCTCGTCGAATACGGCGCAATGGAACTGGATTTGCTGCTGCGTTTTCAAGTGCAGGCGCTTATGCAAGCCATTGCCGATAGCGATGCGATTCCCGTCTTGGATTTAACGCCGGGCATCCGTTCGCTGCAGGTTCATATCGATCCGTCGCAAATGACGGTCAAAGAGGCTTGCCGGCGGATCGTGGAGATCGACGCCGGGCTTCCCCCGCTGGAATCGTTCCGGGTTCCTTCCCGGATCGTGCGCTTGCCGCTATCGTGGGACGATCCCGCGACGCAGCTCGCGATTCAGCGCTATCAGCAGGGCGTGCGGCCTGACGCACCGTGGTGTCCGAGCAATCTGGAATTTATCCGCCGCATCAACGGCCTGGACAGCATTGAAGACGTACGCGAGATCGTGTACAGCGCCAACTATCTCGTTCTCGGTCTGGGCGACGTGTATCTGGGGGCGCCGGTGGCGACACCGACCGACCCGCGCCACCGGCTCGTAACGACGAAATACAATCCCGCGCGCACATGGACGCCGGAAAATGCCGTCGGCATCGGAGGCGCATACATGTGCGTCTACGGGATGGAAGGGCCGGGGGGCTACCAATTCGTCGGCCGCACGATTCAAATGTGGAACAGGCTGCGGCCGACGGCGAGTTTCAAGCCCGGCAAGCCTTGGCTGCTGCGCTTTTTCGATCAGATTCAATTTTATCCCGTGGAGGCGGATGAGCTGCTGCGGCTGCGGGAAGATTTTTTGCGCGGCCGGTATGAAGCGGACATTACGGAGACGACATTCGATCTCGGCGAGTACCTGCAGTTCCTTGGCTCGATTGAAGAGAGTGCCGGGGCGTTCCGCCGGCGGCAGCAGGCTTCCTTCCAGGCCGAGCGCGAAAACTGGAAAGCTCAAGGGCTGGCCGAGTACGTCGCGGAGCAGGAGACGGCAAAACCGCCCGCGGAAGACGAGCTTCCCGAAGGAACGGTCGGCGTGCGCGGCATTATGCCCGGAAGCGTCTGGAAAGTGCTCGTCGCCCCGGGCGAGCGGGTGAAGAAAGGCGACAAGCTGGCCATTTTGGAAAGCATGAAAATGGAGTTCCCGCAGCACGCCCCTTGCGACGGTTGCGTATCGACGGTTTTTGTGAATCCGGGAGATCAGGTTCACGCCGGACAGCTGCTTGTCGGCATTGCCCAATAATAAGGAAGAGGTGCCACGCTTATGAAAAAGGTTGAACTTCCGCGCGAGTTGAGCATTTCGGCGCTGCGGAGCATGTATGAAAGCGGGACGGTTACTCCTGCGGAAGTCGTCGGGGAAATAATCCGGCGCGCCGATGAAGACGCCGATATGAATATATGGATCACTCCGCCGTCGATGGAGCGGGTCCGGCCGTACCTGGACCGGTTGGCATTCCTCGATCCGGCGGATGCGCCGCTCTGGGGCATCCCCTTCGCGATCAAGGACAACATCGACCTGGCCGGAGTGCCGACGACGGCGGGCTGCGCGGAGTACGCCTACACGCCGGAAGAACACGCCGCCGTGGTGGAACGGCTCATCGCCGCCGGGGCGATCCCCGTCGGCAAAACAAATCTCGACCAGTTCGCCACAGGCCTGGTCGGCACGCGCAGCCCTTACGGCGAAACGCACAACGCGCTTCGCCCCGAATGGATCAGCGGCGGCTCCAGCGCCGGTTCCGCCGTATCCGTGGCGCGCGGGCAAGCGGCGTTTGCCCTCGGTACCGACACCGCGGGCTCGGGCCGTGTGCCCGCGGCTTTGAACGGCCTGGTCGGCTACAAGCCAAGTCTTGGCGCGTGGCCGACCAAAGGCGTAGTGCCGGCGTGCGCGAGTCTCGACTGCGTCACGGTGTTCGGCCGCAGCCTCGCGGATGCGCTGGCTGTGGATGCTGCGGCGCGGGGCGCCCACGACGCGGACCCGTGGTCGCGCAGTCTGCCGCAGCCTGTGGCCCGCCGGCCTGCCAAGGTGTGCCTGCCGGCGGGGCCGCTCGCGTTCTACGGGCCGTACGCGGGCGAGTACGGCAGCGCCTGGGACGCGGCGGTCCGGCGGCTGGAAGGGCTGGACATCCACATCGAGTATGTGGATGCAGAGCTGTTCACGCAGGCGGCGGCGATCCTCTACGAAGGCCCCTGGGTGGCCGAGCGATGGGCTGCCTTGGGCAGCTTCATCGAGGCCAACCCGGGCACGGCCTTCCCGGTGACGGAGCGCATCCTGCGCTCGGGAGCCGCCGCGGAGTACGACGCGGCCTCCGTGTTCAAAGCGCTGCACCGGCTCCAGCGGTTCAAGCTGGAAGCGAGGAAGCTGCTGCAGGACGCGGTGCTGGTCATGCCGACCTGCGGCGGGACGTGGACCCGCGAGCAGGTGCGCCAGGACCCGGTCGGGACGAACAGGGATATGGGGCGCTACACGAATCATTGCAATCTGCTCGATTTGTGCGCGGTTGCGCTCCCTGCGGGGGAAGCGGCGGAGCGGACGCCGTTCGGCATCAGTTTGTTCGCCCTCGCGGAGAACGAAGGGCTACTCGGCGGCGCGGCGGAATGGTTTGGCGCGCAGCCGGCTGCGACGCCGGAATCTGCGCCTGCGGCGGAAGCGGCGGTCCGCGTTGCAGTCTGCGGCCTGCACATGCGCGGCTATCCGTTGGAGCGGCAGATGCTGAGCTGCAGCGCGACATTTCTCAACGAGGCGCTGACCGCGGCGAAGTATCAACTGGTGAAGCTGCCGACGGTTCCGGCCAAGCCCGGTCTCATTAAGCGGCCGGAGGGCGGGGCGTCCATCCGGCTGGAGCTGTGGGCGATGCCGCTTGAGGCGTTCGGCGCTTTTGTCGCTTCGATCCCGGCACCGCTGGGCATCGGCCGGGTGGAGCTGCTCGACGGCACCGAGGTGCCGGGGTTCGTATGCGAAGCTTACGCGGCTGCGGACGCGGAAGACATTACCGCCTCAGGCGGCTGGCGCAATGCAACCGCATAATACACCAGGAGCAGGAAAGCCCAAGCGGCTTCCTGCTCCTTGGTGTTCTTGATCGCGCTCCCTGTTCCTCGGCGTGTTTGAACTTGCTCCATGCCCCATGACGTGCATCAACGCGCCTTCCCGAACGTTTTCCCGCCGCGCCTCTTCCCGTTCCCTTTTCCCGGCTTGATCGACCGTCGTCATGCGGCGCAACACCGCGCGCTGGGAGCTGTACGCGCCGCGGCGTTCTATAATTCGACTGTTATTTTATCCGTCAGATCGTCATCGCTGATTGACACGGAGTCTAATCCGATCATCACTTTGACGGCGATTGTATATTTGCCGGGCGGAACCGGATGATTTTGCTTGTCATTCAGATTCCATTCCTCGTTAAACGTGAGCTTCTCCGCATCCTTGAAACCCCTCACGATCAAAGCTTGGGTAAATGCTTTATTGATCGACCATTTGTAAACTTCTTCATTTTGTTCGTTATAGACCCAAATATCATACTTTTGTCCCGAACCGTATGAAATTTGCAGGTCTTTCCCTGAAACGTTCTGCAAAGAAAAGTCCAGTTTTATTTTCCCGTTCTCTTGTTTCAATTCCAGCGAAGTTTTAAAAAGTCCGGATACGGGCTGGGGCTTCATTGTTTTCATTTCCGGAACGCCTTTCTCTAATTTTGGTCCGTTAACCGTTCCGCTTTCGATGGACGCAGCAGGTTCCCGGCGGTTTTCCAATGCTTGATTTTCCTTGATTACGATGACTGAACATCCGGCCAACAATGGAATTAGCATGATTCCCCACAAAATTTGCGTTTTTTTCATAGCGCTTCACCTCAATACGGTTAGACGGTACGATATTGGAAAATGTTCCACCCGCAACTCGCCGAAAAAGCTTCCCGCAATTCTATCCCCTAAAATGACTTATTCACAATTTATACACATTATCAACATATCCCAAAAGCCTCTTGTGTATAAGTTCGGATAATCCTATGCACATATCCACAACTTCTCTTGTCCACAGCTATCAGTTTTGTGGATATTTATTTTGCAGAGCCGGATTTTTACCAATTAAAATGCCTGTTAAAAATTGTATTATCATATATGAAACTGTAAAATGAAAGCAGGGCTGTCCCGCTGATTTTGCCCATTTTTTCCATAAAGCTGGTCTTAGGTCGGGGATTCCTTCGGACCTTTGTCTAAGACAATACACAACCAAAGTGCGTTTTGGCGATCGTGATTCTCCTTTATGATGAAAACAAATAACAACGGGAAACGCATCCGGGCGCCGGGTGCAATGAGTTGTTTTCGAGGAGGGGATGCTGGTGAAGGAATCGTTGGGATTGTATTTGCGAACATTAAGCTGGCTGCTTTCCATTCCTTTGGTGGGAATGATATATGTTTATCTGAATCATGCCGGCGGACCGGCGCACAGTCTGGTTACCGACATGGACCATCAGATCCCTTTTCTCAAAATATTTATTGTGCCTTATTTAAGCTGGTACGCGTTCCTTTTTGTCACGTTTGTTTACCTTGCTGTCAAGCATAAGGAGCTTTATTTCCAAACGTTGGTGAAGTTTTTGCTTGGTTTGTTGATTTGCTACGGCGTGTATGCCGTGTATCAGACTTATGTGCCGCGCCCGGCGCTGACGGGGGATGGCTTTCTGGACAGGTTGGTGGGCTTTGTTTACAGCACGGATGAACCGCTGAATTGTTTTCCCAGCACGCATGTGCTTACGGCTTATCTGATGATGAAAGCGTTTGTCGGTTCGGCGGTGATTCCGAAGTTTTACAAGTTTATTGTCACGGTGATTTCTGTTGTAATCATCATTTCGACCCAATTTGTGAAGCAGCATGTTTTGCTGGATATCGTTGGCGCCGTTTTGGTTGCGGAAGGTGTCATTTATGTGGTGAATCGTTGGTGCAAAGGTTGGCTCGGCAAATTTTTTGCCGGCAAATCTCCTGCTTTTCCTGTAGAAACGGCGGGATTAATGGGCACAATGGGAACAGAGAAGCTGGCAGCGGCTGCAAGAACCATACATTCTGTGGGTACCGCGGGTACTGCAAAAGCATTTGAAGGGGGTCCTAGGAAACGATGAAAACGCAGAGAGAGAAAATTTTGATTCTTACCGGCGCCCTGGGTGACGGACACAATAAAGCGGCTCAGGCGATTGTAGAGGCGGTTCGTCATTACCGCCCTGACGTAGAAGTGGAAGTGGTGGATTTTCTGGAATGGACGCATCCTTATTTGCATTCGGTCGGGAAGTACTGCTACATGCAATGGGTGAAAAGCCTTCCTTCGCTGTATGGCTATCTGTACCGCAAAACGAGAGATGACAATACGTTTTCCAACATGTTCAAACGGATGAAATCGTTCAGCACCGACCGCATGCTGGAGCTTCTTCGCGAAGTCAGGCCGACGGAGGTGGTCAGCACGTTTCCCGGCGCTGCCGCGGCGATGTCTTATTTGAAAGCGAACGGACTGACGGAGGTTCCTACGGTTACGGTCATCACGGATTATACGGCGCACAGCTACTGGATTCACCCTTGTACGGACCGCTATCTGGTAGGCGCCGGGCATGTGAAGCAGGCGCTTCTGCGCTACCGGATACCGGAGCAGCGAATTATTGTGACGGGAATTCCGATCCGGCTGCCTTTTATGCAGCAGTACGACCGGACCTCGCTGAGGGATCAGCACGGGTTGGACCGCGAACTGCCTACGGTGCTGGTGATGGGCGGAGGGCACGGTTTGATCGGCAAGCAATTTTTGTCGGTGCTGCAATCGGAAGACCTCGTTTCCACGGTTCAATTTATTTTCGTATGCGGGCGCAATGAAAAGCTGAAACAGCTGCTTGAAGCCGAGCTCGGGGGTCACAAAACCCGCCATCGGGTGCTGATCACAGGTTTTGTGGATCACGTGCACGAGCTTATGGCTTTATCCGATCTGATCGTTACGAAGCCGGGAGGCCTGACGGTATCGGAGGCGTTGGCGCTTGAGCTGCCGATGATGCTGTACAAACCGATTCCCGGGCAGGAGCAGGACAATGCGGCCTATCTTGTCGGCCTTGGCGCAGCGCTCGAAGCTAAAAATGCGGCGGATTTGAAAAGACAACTGCTGCAAGTAATTGACAACAGGGCGCTGCTTGCTTCCTTAAAGAAGAAGGTGAAGTCTTCCCATTCGAAGCATGGCGCGTTTCACACGCTGAATGCAATTTTGGAAACGCGGCACCATTACGTGCCGACACACGAGAGCCGGTCGGTTACATATGCTAATGCATGATCGCTTCGGCACGCGTACGGAATGAGCACAGACGGTTCGGTCGTTCTGCTTCACGACTGCGGCGAGACTTTCGGGGCTAATTCCGATGCGCCGGCCTATATGCTGCAAGCTTTGCAGAAGGTGCTGGAAGAGCTGTGGGCCCGGAATTACAAGTACGTGCGCATCGACGAAATGAACCGTTCGGCGGCGGACATTCGCGTGGAGAAACAAATTTCCGTTTCATAAAAAGGCAGTGATAGCGATTCGACCCGGATGCGGCAGCGGGGAGGATCGTTTTTTATTTGTAAAATGGGTACTGCTCTGTTATACTAAATTTAAGTAAAAATATTAACTAAAACTAGGTTGTGATGAGATGGCTACAATAAGGGATATTGCCGAGCGTGCCAAAGTATCGTCGGCAACCGTTTCCCGCGTTCTGAACAACGATCCTTCTTTATCGGTCAGCGAAGAGACGCGGGAGCGGATTTTTCAAATCGCGGAGGATATCCACTATAAGCCGTCGCGCGTAAAACGGCTGAAAAAAGAAAACGATTTGGCGAGCAAGGAAATCGGCCTTCTTCTCTGGATATCGCCGGACGAAGAGAAGGAAGATCCGTACTTTTCCTCCGTCCGCCGCGGCATCGAAAAGCGTTGCGAGGAGCTTGGCGTCGCGATCGGCAAAGTGATCCGGGGCAATAATGCGGATCATCTCGCTTTGCAGGATCTGGACGGGTTGATCATTGTCGGATCCGTTGACGTGGAGGATATCGAGCGGATTTTTAGTAATAGGAAGGAAATTATTTTAGTAAATCATTCGCTCGACATTCGCAAGTACGATTCGGTCAAGCTTGATTTTCAGCAAGCCGTGGAAAACGTCCTGGATCACTTTTTTCAACTGGGCCACACATCCATCGGCTTTATCGGCGGGCACGAATATTTGTATAAGCTGGCTCCGAATAAAAAAGGCAGCCCCGTTGCCGATGCCAGGAGACATCATTTTGAACGGATCATGGAAGTGAAACAGCTGTTCAGGCCCGAGTTCGTGCAGATCGGCGACTGGTCGACGGCATCCGGATATGAAGCGATGCAGCACATTTTGCGGCAGCCGGATCGTCCGACAGCCTGCTTTATTGCCAACGATCCGATGGCGATCGGCGCGCTGAGAGCGCTGCACGAGCACGGAGTGAAAGTGCCCGGGGAGATGGCGATTGTCGGTTTTGACGATATCGAAGTATCCGCGTACGTAAATCCGCCGCTTACTACCGTCAAGGTGTATCCGGAACAAATAGGCAAAACTGCCGTACAACTGCTTCTTGAACGGCTTGAGGGAAGGGAAGTGCCTATGCACGTTGTGATCGGCACAGGGCTTGTCGTGCGCGAAAGCTGCGGGGGCTAGGAGTTTGTCCGCACAATAGCAACACCTTCGGACAGGCTCCAAGCCGGCGGAGATCAATTGGGGGAGGTGATGGCGCATTCATTGATGAGCGTTCGGGAATGGTAAGTCGAGGGAGCAACCGGGCAAGGGAACACCAAAAAAAAGAACCCAAGCCGCAAGGCGGCTATGGGTCG
The DNA here is from genome assembly GCF_059820445.1 of Paenibacillus sp. sgz302190. Classification (NCBI taxonomy): domain Bacteria; kingdom Bacillati; phylum Bacillota; class Bacilli; order Caryophanales; family Paenibacillaceae; genus Paenibacillus; species Paenibacillus sp. sgz302190. Next base: position 18,498 of record NZ_JBZYAO010000050.1, on the reverse strand, counting down.
AAGAAAAAAACAACTATGCAAGTAATTGTAAAACAAAAAGAGAAGAGTTTCAAACGAAATCGACAAACTAGGAAACTTGATACCTGGAGGATTTGACAGATGAAAAAAATGCTATCCGTACTTATAACTTCCGTCGCTGCCGTATCTCTGATCAGCGGTTGCGGCAATGGCAGCGGCGCGTCGAACGGCACTGCCACTAATGAAAACGCTTCAACGAAAACGGCGAAGGTAGAGCTGCAGTTTCTGCAATATAAACCGGAAGCGCGCGACACGTTCGACGCGCTGATCAAGAAGTTCGAAGAGCAAAATCCGGGCATTCATGTCGTCCAGGACAACCCGCCGGACGCTTCGACGGTGCTCAAAACGAAGGTCGCGGCAGGCGAAGTGCCCGACGTTATCGCCAACGGCGGCGACAACGTATACGCCACTCTCGCGCAATCCGGCGTTCTGGCCGATTTCACGAACGCGCCGGAGCTGGCTAACATCCAGCCGGCTTACGTGAAGATGCTCAGCGATATCGCGGGAACGGATAAAACGTATGCGATCCCTTACGGCGTTAACGCTAACGGCATCATTTACAACAAAAAATTGTTTAAAGACAACAATTTGTCGGTTCCGACGACCTGGGACGAATTTGTGGCGCTGAACAAAAAAATTCAGGACATGGGCAAGCTGCCGTTCTACTTCACGTTCAAGGATGCGTGGACGACGCTTCCGGCTTTCAACGCTTTTGGCGCGAGCACGCAGGAGGACCAATTTTTCAAAAAGCGCAAAGACAATCAGGCTACTTTCGCTGCCGGATATAAAGAAGCGGCGGACAAGTATTTGCAGTTTGTCTCGTTCGGACAAAAGGATACGTTCGGCGTAGGCTATAATGACGGCAACGTAGCTTTTGCGGGCGGACAGTCGTTCATGTACGCGCAGGGCGTCTGGGCGATCGCCGAGATCAAAAAAGCGAACCCGAATATCGAGGTCGGCGTATTCCCTTACCCGGTTACGAACGACCCGGCCAAAAACAAACTCGTATCCGGCGTCGACCAGCTGTTGACGATGTCCGCTACGACCAAGCATGCCGCGGAAGCGAAGAAATTCATCGACTTCCTGCTTGATGCGGACAATGCGAAAGTGTATGTGAAAGGCGTGAATACGTTCTCGGCGATCAAAGGAATTTCCCAGGACGACGCTTCGGTCGCGGATCTGAAAACCGTGTTCGATAAAGGTCTTGTCGCGGACTTCCCGGACCACTACGTGCCGAGCAGCATGAAGCTCGACCAGCTTCTTCAGGAGTTCGTATCCAAAAAAGATTCAGGCGCTCTGCTGAAATCGATGGACGACGAGTGGAACAAGGCGCAGGCCAGATAATTTAAAATGACCGAACATGCGGGGATGAAACAGAAGGCGGATCGCTTTCGAACGTTTCATTCCCTCATTTCGTAAAGGAGTTCCGAGATGCGTAAGAACATGAGCGCGTTTTACATGATGGTTATTCCTGCCGTGATTCTGTTTTTTGCGTTTCATACGTTTCCGGTTATTATGGGCATTTTCTACAGCTTTACCAACTGGAACGGATTAGCCAAAACGTATCATTTTGTAGGGTTAAAAAACTACTTGAATGTGTTTCAGGACAAAAATGTGTACCAGGCGTACTGGTTTACGATTAAATTCGCCGTGCTCACCACGATTGTCGTCAATATCGTCAGTTTGCTTGTCGCGATAGGCCTTAATTCGAGAATCAAGCTGAAAAATACGTTCCGTGCCATTTATTTTCTCCCGAACATTCTCAGCATGCTGATTGTCGGATTTATTTTCAACTATTTGTTCTCCCACCTGCTGCCCGATTTGTTCGCGAATCTTCATATGGACAGTTTGGCCTTTAATATTTTGGGCAGAAGAGAATGGGCCTGGCTTGGAGTCGTCATCGTGACCGTCTGGCAAGCGACAGCCTTTAACATCATTTTATATTTGTCCGGCCTGCAGACGATACCCGCCGATTTGTACGAGGCTTCAAGCCTGGACGGCGCGGGCAAATGGAAAGAATTCTGGCACATCACCTTCCCGATGATTGCGCCGTTTTTCACGATCAACATGGTGCTGGCGATGAAAAATTTTCTCATGGCATTCGACCAGATTGTCGCGCTTACCGGAGGAGGACCGGCTAAAGCGACGATGTCCATCTCTTACCTGATTTTTACGGACGGGTTCCAGGGAGGCTCTTTCGCTTATCAATCCGCCAACTCCGTCATTTATTTCATCATTATTGTGTTTGTATCCGTAATGCAGCTTAAATTTTTGCAGCGAAGGGAGACGAGCTTGTAATGAAATTCGAGCGTACGAACTGGATCACGACTCTCTTCATTGCCGCGGGTTCGCTTATCGTGCTGTTTCCGCTTTATATGGCCGTGATGATCGCCGTGAAAAGCCCGCAGCAAATCGCTGCGTCCGTGCTGGCCTGGCCGTCCGAATGGCACTGGAGCAACTTCTCGGAAGCGATCCGCATGACGAATTTTTTCCACGCTTTTCAAAACAGCCTGGTCGTGACAGCATGCGCAGTCGTATTCACGCTGCTGACGAATTCCATGGTCGCTTACGCGGTGGCGAGAAATATGGACAAAAAGTTTTTCAAAGGCTTGTACTATTACTTTGTGAGCGCCTTGTTCGTTCCTTTTCCGATCATTATGCTGCCGATTGTCAAAGAAACCGCAAAGCTGGGGATGAACAATCACGCAGGTCTGATCATACTTTACGTCGTTTACGGCATAGCTTTTAATATGTTCGTCTACGTCGGCTATTTGAAAAGCATTCCCGCGGAGCTGGAAGAGGCGGCTACGATGGATGGCGCGACGGTATGGGGCACGTTCTGGAAAATTATTTTCCCGCTGCTTTCGCCCATTAACGCGACCGTCGGCATTCTGACTTGCATCTGGGCTTGGAACGACTTTTTGCTGCCGCTCATTATTTTGAGCAAGCCGACGATGGCTACGCTGCCGCTGGCGCAATACGTGTTCCAGTCGAAATTCGGAGTTAACTACAATTACGCTTTTGCGTCGTATTTGATGGCGCTGCTGCCGCTTGTCCTGATTTACTTGTTCGCCCAGCGCTGGGTCATCAGCGGCGTGCTGCGGGGCGCAGTGAAATAACCAAGTTGAGAGGAAGACCATCATGGCCATTTTTTATAACGAAGCAGAAAGCTTGTTTCATTTGCAGTCCAAGGATATGAGCTACATCATTCAACTGGTGCAAGGGTACCCGGCTCATGCCTACTGGGGCAAAAGGCTGCGGCACGACGGCAACTTGTCGCGCATCCTGACGTTCACGGAGCGTTCTTCGTTTTGCCCGAATCCGGTTGCGGAGGACAGGCGCATTTCGCTGGACACGCTGCCGCAGGAGTATCCGCAGTACGGCACGAGCGATTTTCGCGAACCGGCGTACCAGGTGCAGCTGGAAGACGGCACCCGGATTACGGAGCTGACGTACCGGGGGCACAAGATTTTTGACGGGAAGCCCGCGTTGGAGGGACTTCCAGCCGTGTATGCGGAGTCCGGCGGCGAAGCGCAGACGCTGGAGCTGGAACTGGTGGACGCTTATGCGAACATCACGGTATACGTGGCGTATACCGTGTTCGCGGATTTCGCGGCCATCGCCCGTTCGGTGCGTTTCGTGAACAACGGAAACGCTCCTGTTCGGCTGTGGCGCGCGCTCAGCGCCAGCGTGGATTTTCACGACGCCGATTACGAGGCGCTGTATTTATCCGGCGCATGGGTGCGCGAGCGCCATGTGCAAAGGCGGCCGCTCGCGCCCGGCGCCACGCGGATCGAAAGCCGCAGAGGCTCGAGCAGCCATCAGCACAATCCGTTCATGGCGCTGCTGCGGCCGCATGCGGACGAGGATCATGGGGATGTATACGGGTTTAGTCTCGTATACAGCGGCAACTTTATGGCGGAAGCGGAAGTCGATCAGTTCCATACGACGCGGGTTTCCATCGGCATCAATCCGTTCGATTTCGGTTGGCTGCTTGAACCGGGCGCGAGCTTCCAGACCCCGGAAGCGGTCATGGTGTATTCCGCGGAAGGGCTGGGGGGCATGTCCAGGACGTATCACCGCCTCTACCGCACGCGATTGTCACGGGGAGTTCACCGCGATAAGGTTCGGCCGATTCTCGTCAACAACTGGGAAGCGACGTATTTTAACTTTAACGCGGACAAAATCGAACAGATTGCCGCGGCCGCAGCCGAGCTCGGCATCGAATTGTTCGTGCTCGACGACGGTTGGTTCGGCAAAAGGGACGACGATACGAACTCGTTGGGCGATTGGATCGTCGATAAGAACAAGCTGCCCGGCGGGCTGGAGGATTTGGCGCAGCGGGTGAACAAGCTCGGGCTGCAGTTCGGCCTTTGGGTCGAGCCGGAGATGGTTTCGCCTGACAGCGAGCTGTACCGCAGCCATCCGGACTGGTGCCTGCATGCGCCGGGGCGCAGGCGCACGGAAGCGAGAAGCCAGCTGATTCTCGATTATTCGCGGGCTGATGTCAGGGACTACATCGTGGAGTCGCTTGGCGCGATCTTTGCTTCCGTGCCGGTTGCGTATGTCAAATGGGACATGAACCGCAACATGACCGAGATCGGCTCCGCTGCAAGCCCGGCGGAACGCCAGACGGAAACCGCGCACCGCTATATGCTCGGTTTGTACGAGGTGATGGAACGGCTGATTTCGGCGTTCCCTCATATTTTGTTCGAAAGCTGCTCCGGCGGCGGCGGCCGCTTCGATCCCGGCATGCTGTATTACATGCCGCAGACGTGGACCAGCGACGACACCGACGCGATGGAGCGGCTGAAAATCCAATACGGCACGAGCATCGTGTATCCGGTCAGCTCCATGGGCGCGCACGTGTCCGCCGTGCCGAACCATCAGGTCGGGCGCGTGACGCCGCTCGCGACCCGCGGGCATGTGGCGATGTCCGGCAACTTCGGCTACGAGCTGGACTTGACGCAGATGTCCGCGGAGGAGAAGCGGACCGTCAAGGAGCAGGTCGCCATGTACAAGGACATCCGCGCTCTCGTGCAGACGGGCGACATGTACCGTCTGCAAAGCCCGTTCCAGGGCAACGTAACGGCCTGGATGTTCGTTTCCGCCGACCGGAAGGAGGCGCTGGTGTTCCGCTTTCAGGTGCTGGCGGAGCCGAATGCGCCGCTGCGCCGCCTCGTCCTGAAAGGGCTGGACCCGCAGGCCGATTACGCGGTGGAAGGCATGGAAGGCCGGTTCGGCGGAGACCGGCTGATGCAAATCGGCCTGCCGATCCCGGCGCCGCATGAGGATTACTCCAGCCTGTGGTACAGGCTGAAGGCCTAGCGCGGCTTTAAATAACCGGCCCCCCGGATACTTCCGGGGGGCCGGTTATTTTTCGAGCGCTCGCGGCGCGGGCGTGGGCGAACGCGTTCCGCCGCCGCGCCCGCGCTTGCCGCCCGCCGGCCTCGCCGCCACCGTGCGCCCTACCGTGCTCGCCCCCACCGCGCCCAAAGGCGCTTCGAGCAGAGCACCGTTCGGCAGACAGCTCCGCAGCGGTATAAGCACCGCTCGTGCCCCCACCGATGAGCGATGCTCCCAAGTGGCCATCGAACGCTGCGAGGGATTCTGCCAAAAAGCTCACCAGCGGAGAAAACCTGCAAAAGTACATCTTTTTGCACCTTACTGCGCTTGCCTCGAACAATTCCTGCAAATGTGCAGTTTTTTTCGCTAAATTCGGGCTTCTGAGCGATCAGAGGCAAAAATTCCTGCACTATCGCAGGTTTTTGCTCCAAACGGGCCGTTTCCATCGAAAAAGCCTGCACTTTTGCAGGCTTTGTGGGTCGGCAATCCGCATCGCAGACGGCTGCACCGTCTCAGTCCGACAAAAGAGTTGAATCGTCCTGCGAGTAACAAACCTCATCCAACAACTGTGGCTAAAGAAAGGAAAAGTTTACTAGTCAGCCTCCGTTTGAGTCGATTTTATTCTTAAGACGAGGGGGCAGTGCGAAAACGATTGGGTAGGCGCAAAAATTGTGCTGTTGCGGTTCAAACTCCGCAACCGGCTGCACCATTTCGGTCCGGTAAAAGAGTAGAATCGCCCTGCGAGTAACAAACCCCATCCGACAACTGTGGCTAAAGAAAGGAAAAATTTACAAGTCAGACCCCGTTTGAGCGGATTTTGTTCTTAAGACGAGGGGGCAGTGCGAAAACGATTGGGTAGGCGCAAAAATTGTGCTACTGAGGTTCGAGCAGTGAGTCGTTCGGCAGACGGGGTCCGCAGCGGTATCAGCATCGCTCTTGCTCCCAACGATGAGCGATGCTCTCTAGCGGCCATCGAGCGCTGCGAAGGATACTACCGAAAAGCTTGCTAGCGAAGAAAACCTGCAAAAGTACATCTTTTTGCACCTTACTGCGCTTGCCTCGAACAATTCCTGCAAATGTGCAGTTTTTTTCGCTAAATTCGGGCTTCTGAGCGATCAGAGGCAAAAATTCCTGCACTATCGCAGGTTTTTGCTCCAAACGGGCCGTTTCCATCGAAAAAGCCTGCACTTTTGCAGGCTTTGTGGGTCGGCAACCTACTTCGCAACCAGTTGCACCGTCTCGGTCCGGCAAAGGAGTAGAATTGGCCCCCGTTTAAGCCGGATTTTGTTCTAAAGACGAGGGGTTCCAGCGTGAAAGCGTTTGTGTAGGTGCCCGCCGGGGCTTACTCGGTCTTTTCCCGCTCATCTTCCGGGTGGTGGTACAGGAAGCTCACCGCTCGGTTCATGCTCCAGACGCAGACGGTTACTGTTTCGCCGGCTTCGTTTTGTCCTTTCAGGAAGTAGTACACGGGGGCTTTGTTCTTTGCTTCTTCGGGGATTTGCGTTTTTTCGTCATCGGTTAGCAGCCGCACGGTGTAGTCGTCCTCTACATGCTTCAAATGGTGTTTCTCATAAGCTGTGAGTTTCGCCTGGTCCGGATTAACGTGGGGGGCGCCGATTCCCCTGACAGGAGGGGTATCGAAGGTCAGCGTGTTCGTGTCCGAGCGGTATTCGATTTTGGCGGCCAGGCTGTCGGCTATGAAGCGAACCGGCGCGTAAATATGTCCCTGATAGTACAGGGAGACGTATTCTTCGCCCAGCGGCAATTCGGCCCCGTCGATTACGTATTTTACCGGGAACGAGAGAACTTCCAGCGTGTTTGGCGAAGCGAAAACAAGTGTGGAAAATGATAGCGAAACTCCTATACATATGCCGATAATCATTTTTTTCATTGGAAAGGCAGCTCCTTTACTTGCCGGTATGCCAATTTATACAACGTTGACGGTCGTATGTTTCGTTTTACAAAGGTTTATTTTTCCAACGATATTTGGAAGCTTGCACAAATCTCGCCGCATTTACAAAAAAATATCACCGCTCCGGATGGGGACATGTTAGAATGGGGGCGGTAGACCATACTTCACTTGTCTAGAGGAGGAATATAATGAGTAAGATGGCAGGGTGGAAAGCGAAATGGGTAAAGTCGGCGCTGGCGCTATCGTTGGCCTTGCCGCTGCAATTTGCGGCTACGAGCGGTTTGCAGCAGGCGTTAGCCGAGGGTCCGACCGATCCCGCACCTTTCATCGAAGCTAAGGTTGTGAATGGGAATGCCGGCAAGAAGGTGCTGTTTGACAACACGCACGCACAGACGGCAGGGGCAGCGGATTGGGTGATCGACGGCGGGTTTTCGGACTTTGCCAATGCTTTGGCGAATAACGGCTTTTATGTAAAAGAACTTCGCAAAACGACGCCGATCACGCTGACCGATCTGCAAAGCTACGACGTGTTCGTGATCGGAGAGGCGAACATTCCGTATAAACAAAGCGAGCAGGCCGCTATGAAGCAGTATGTGGAGGGCGGCGGCAGCATTTTCTTCATCGCCGACCACTACAACGCGGACCGCAACAAAAACCGTTGGGACGCTTCCGAGGTTATGAATGGATACCGCCGGGGCGCATGGGAAGATCCTGCCAAAGGGATGAGCGACGAAGAGCGCAATTCGGCGGCGATGCAGGACGTAGCCAGCTCGGACTGGCTGGCGACGAATTTCGGCGTCAAGTTCCGCTATAACGCTCTCGGCGATATTACCGCCAACAATATCGTTGCGCCGGAGCAAGCTTTTGGCATTACGGATTCCGTATACAACGTTGCCATGCACGCGGGCTCTACGCTAGCAATCGTCGATCCGACGAAAGCGAAAGGCATCGTCTATTTGCCGCAGACGAATGAGGCTTGGGCGAACGCCGTGGATCAGGGCGTGTACAACGGCGGTGGCATCGCCGAAGGGCCGTATGTCGCAATCGCCAAGGCGGGCGCGGGCAAAGCGGCATTTATCGGCGATTCTTCGCCGGTAGAGGACGCCACTCCGAAATATGTGCGCGAAGACAACGGACAGAAGAAAACGACTTACGACGGCTTTAAAGAACAGAATGACGGCAAACTGCTCGTGAACCTCGTCAACTGGCTGGGGCAAAAGGAAAGCTACACGAGCCTGACGCAAGTAGACGGGCTGCAGCTTGACCAGCCGACGGCTCTGCTGCCTTTTGAAGAGCCGGCAGCTTCCACGGAGCCGAAGCCTGAGCCATGGGCCGCTCCGGATGCGGGCTACAAGTGGTGGGACCGCTCTACGTTCAAAGCGGGCTCCTACGGCGGTCCGGCGGCTACGGCGAGCGCGACGTACGGTTTGGTTCACCAGGCGACGCTGCCGAACGCGCAGGACTTCCAGGTTCGCGTCACCGTCGATAATCTGCCTGCGAACACGACTGTTTCAGGCTTCAGCGCGGGCATCTATCTGGCCGGAGGCACGCAGGTCGCGATGGTGCAAAACGCCGACGGCACATGGCCGACGGCTTACGGCTACAGCTCCGCTTTCAGCGTGACTTCCAACTTCAAGGGCCACGCCTCCAAAGATCTGACATTCCGCATCAAGCCCGGTACAAGCGGTGCGGCGAGCTTGCGGCTCAGACAAAACGGCGGCAACTTGAAAACAGAAGCGGTGACGATCGCAAGCGTACCGGCCGAACCGCTGCCGGAAGAGGAATCGCCGATCCCGGCCAAAATTACTGTCGCAGAAGCGCGCAGTAAAGCCGAAGGATCGCTTGTGACGCTGGAAGGCGCCGTTACGACCGAGCCGGGCGCTTTTGGCGGTCAGGCGTTTTATTTGCAGGATGCGACAGGCGGCATTTATGTTTTCCAAAGCCAGAGCGGCTTCCACCTGGGAGATACGGTGAAAGTGACCGCGTCGACGGCGCTTTACAACACGGAGCTGGAGCTGACCAACCCGGTTGAAATCGCCAAAACCGGCACAGCGGCCGTTCCGCAAGCCGTATCGGCAGCGGCGGTAAATGACGCCAACCAAGGGCAGCTGGTGCAGCTTGACTCCGTCACCATTCACAATATCGTTAGCGCGACACCGACAGGTTCTTTCGAATTCGACGCGGCAACCGGTTCGGTAAGCAACCATATTCGCGTGGACGGACGCACAGGCTTGACTTTGACTCAATTCCCTTATCAAGAGGGAAAAGTTGTAACGATTACGGGCGTAGCATCGATTTTCAAAGGTGTTTATCAATTGAAACCTCGCGGCTTATCGGATTTTGCGGTGCCAGCGGATACGACTCCGCCGGTGACGAAAGCTGCACTGTCGGGAACTCCGAACACAGAGGGCTGGTTCAACCAAGATCAGACGCTGACATTGACCGCATCCGATGAAGGCAGCGGCGTGGCATCGATTTTGTATAACCTGGACGGCGGCGCATGGACGGCTTATACGGCACCTGCGGTTATTCAAACGGAAGGCACTCATACGATCCAGTACTATTCGACCGATGCCGCCGGAAATGCGGAAGCGGTGCAATCCCTGTCATTCAAGCTCGACAAGACGCTGCCTTCCGTCACTTTGACGCAATCGGGCAAGCCGGTTCATGATGTGTCATTTTTTGAAACGCTGAATTTCACGCTGTCCGCTTCCGACGCAGTATCGGGGGTAGCGGCACAAAAGCTGCTCCTGGACGGAAAAGAAATCGCCAGCGGTCAAAGCATCAAAGCGAAGCAACTGGGCTTAGGCGCACATACGGTACAGTATACGGTTACGGATGCAGCGGGAAATAAAGCCGAGCAAAGCCAAACGTTCAAAGTGAGAAGCATCTTCGATATCATCAGGGAAATTTTGAAACAGCTGCATGATGGCGGGTTCTTCAAAAATGAAGGCACCTACACTTCTATCGTAGCGAAGCTGAATCAGGCCGAAGATCAGTACAATAAAGGTCATTTGGATCAGTCGTTTGGCAAAATGGTGGAACTGCAAGTCTCCGTAAACAGAGAAGTTTCGAAGGGCAGCATCAATGCCGAAGCTTCGAAAGAACTGGTGCAGACTATTCTTGAAGCGATTTTAAACGGATTGAAGTAAGGCAATGCTGCTGTAAAAATAGTACCCGAGAAGCCCGCGATGCCGGGCTTTTTGGGTTGTCTGAAAGGCTGCCCGGGGCATCGCGGCATGCTGGGATCTTTGATGAAATCCGGCCTGTTTGAAAGCGCTCTATCCAGACAAGAAAACATGCTCGGATTAGGTTGTTTGGTGCTGGACAGACAAGCCGGTCAAATGGTAGGATGGATGAGAAACAGTTGCCGTAGCAACTATTTTTCGACAGTGGAATAGTAGCAGCAAAAAAAGTACAGAAAGTTTGTGATATACGATGAATAAACACAATCATGCCGACGCAGCGGCTCCGGCTTCTTTGAGTCCGTCGCGGCGGCTGGGAACTGCGGCCGTTTTAGGAGCGCTTGCCTCATTCGGACCGCTGTCGCTGGATATGTATTTGCCCGCATTGCCCGTATTGGCCGACGATTTGCATACGAGCACCTCGCTCACCCAGATGAGCTTGACGGCCTGCATGCTGGGGCTATCCCTGGGACAATTGGCCGCAGGGCCGGTCAGCGATGTGCGGGGACGGCGCAAGCCGCTGCTCCTGGGACTTGTCGTCTATGCCATTGCTTCGATTTTATGCATGATTGCTTCATCGATCTGGGTCTTCATCGCACTGCGTTTCATTCAAGGGCTCGCCGGAGCGGTGGGGATCGTCATTTCAAGAGCGATAGTCCGCGATTTGTACTCGGGTGTGGAACTGACCAGGTTTTTCTCGCTGCTCATGCTGATTAACGGCGCTGCCCCGATTTTGGCACCGATCTTAGGGGCGCAAATTTTACAATTCGCATCTTGGCGGGGCGTCTTCGTAGCGCTGAGCCTGATCGGTGTCGCGATGCTGATCGCCGTTTTGTTCGGCCTCGGCGAGACGCTGCCGGCCCATCGTCGCTCCAAGGGCGGGCTTGGCAATACGCTGGCCACTTTTCGCGTGCTGCTTACGGATCGCTCGTTCATGGGGTATGCCTTAACACAGGGCTTGGTGATGGCCGCTATGTTTGCTTACATATCCGGGTCGCCCTTTGTGCTGCAAAACATTTTCGGCGTTTCCGAGCAAATGTTCAGCGTGCTGTTCGGCATCAACGCTCTCGGCATTATTATTGCCGGTCAAATTACGGGCCGGCTGGCCGGCAAAGTCGACTTGCGCAAGATGCTTGCCTGGGGGCTGGGAATGGCGGCCACCGGCAGCCTGCTGCTGCTTGTTGCGGTTTTGGCCGGTGCCGGACTGCACGTTATTTTGCCGGCGCTTTTCCTGGTCGTGTCCAGCGTCGGGCTCGTCTCAACCTCGACATCTTCGCTCGCATTGCAGAATCAGGGGAAAACGGCGGGCAGTGCGTCCGCGCTGCTGGGCTTGCTGATGTTCATTATCGGCGGCATTGTCGCGCCGCTTGTCGGAATCGGCGGCAGCCAGACCGCCGTACCGCTCGGGATTATTATAGCGCTTATGGAAGCGGGAGCCGTCACATCCTTCCTGCTGCTGGCCAGACAGCGGAGCTAGGGCCTGGGCTGGGAGAGCGGCGGCTTCCGGTTAAGCCGTTCAGGCTCCCTTTATTTTCATTTCATCAAACATTTAAGCTGTATTAAGCCTTGCGTCAAAGTTCCTTCACATTTATTTCCTATACTTTGAATCGTAGTCGAATTCATTGAAGAGGAGACAAGGTTCATGAAGAAACTTCACAAAGCAATGCTCACAGGCACATTGGCAGCCGGGCTGATGATTGGCGGCGGAATCGTGGCGCAGCACAATCAGGCTTTTGCCGATGAGGCGGGAACAACTTCGACAACTGCGAATCAGCCGGCTTCCAACAACTCCAAACATTTGGCCAGCCATCATCAATTCCGCGGCGGCTTCGCTCTCGGCAAAAGCTATTTAGACGCAGCAGCGGTTCTTGGCATTGACCAAAGCACTTTCAAAGAAGAGCTCAAGCAGGGCAAAACCATCGCACAAATCGCACAGGAAAAAGCAGGGCTCAGCGAGGATGCGGTGCTGCAAAAGCTGACCGATGCACAAACGAAAAAAATCGACGACGCCCTCAGCGCCGGCAAAATTACGCAAGCACAAGCCGACAAGCAAAAATCCGGGCTCGCCGACCGGTTGAAAAAACTTGTCGAAAGCAAGCCGAAGGCGATGGCTTTCAAAGGCAAGCAGCAGGCCGCCAAGTGGGGCAGCCCGGACAAAATCGCGAGCCTGCTCGGCATGACCAAGGAAGAGCTGGCGGCAGAGCGCAAAGCCGGCAAATCCATCGCCGACATCGCCGCGGAAAAAGGCATCAGCGAAGATCAACTGATTGCGAAGCTGAAAGACAGCCTGACCGATCAGCTTACAAAGTTCGTTGAGCACAAAGGCGGGCCGCATGCGAAAAAAGCGGACAGCGGCACTGCCCCAAGCGCCACGCCTGCTCCAACGACGACGCCATAAACCCGAAAAAAGGTTGCTCCGGCATGTCTTTTGCAGACTGTCGGACAACCTTTTTTTTGTTGGCGGGCGGGCCGGGCTTACGGCGTGCCGCCTGGCGCTTGCAGCGCCGAGCCGATGGCGCGCTGGCTTCTCATGCGCCGCTTGAATTCCTTGGGCGAGCATTCGTTATGGCGCTTGAACAGCTTGTAGAACTGCGCCATATTTGAAATGCCCACTTCAAAGCTCACATCCATCATGCTGAGATCGCCGGTCAGAAGCAGGCGCTCGGCTTTTTTTATTCTTTTGTAATTCACGTAATCGACGAAGGACATGCCCATTATTTTTTTGAAATATTTGATAAAATAATGATAGCTCAGATTGAGCAGGGAGCATACGTCCTCGACGGCGATTTTATCGCTCAGATGCGTCTCGATGTAGTCAAGCGCAGGACGGAGCCGGATAAGCCCGGTTTCCTCGGCGGTGCCGATCAGATTGCGGTTATCGCTGCGCATAAGCAGCAGCAGCAGTCTTTTGATGGATGCGGTAATGGCCAATTCGTAACCCAGCTTGCGCGACTGGGACTCCTGGAAAATGTCCATAATGAGATCGTAGGCCGACTGCTTGACCGCGGCATTTTCCCGAAACAAATAATTAAACAGTTCGAGCGGCTGCGTCAACTCGGAAAAACAGTGCAAATACGGCATGGTACTGGGGTCAAAATGCTGCGACAGATCGACCTGGAATACGACGTAAGAGAGCGGATCTGCGGTGTGCTTGTAAGTGCGGTGCGGCTGGGAAGAGCCCAGTACGATCACATCGCCGGGGCCGAGAACGGCAAAGTCGTTCCTGGTCTGAATGCCCAGATGCCCGTGGGTGACGGCCAGAAATTCAACCTGCTTATGGTAATGCCAGGGCCAGGGATGGCGGATGCCGCAGTCGGCCGTTTCGTTGGCGATTTCCCATACTTTCAAAAATAGCAGCGGATTCTGATAAACGACTTCCTCATTGACAAGCTCTGTAAATGTACTCGCGGCACTCGTCATAGGTACATACCTCGCTAACGGAAAGACAATTTTGAATAGAAGAAAGACGGCAACAAACGGGGATTTCCCAGTACAAGTATAGCATGCTTTTTAGCGGATAGACATTTTTGAATAAGAAATAGGCAGGATCACGCCTTTTTATTCGGCAGCCGGAAGCCTATACTCAAGGTAATAAATCAATTCCTACCCCGTGGAGGTAATTTGCAAATGAGCCAGAAGCTGAAAGTTACAGTTTGGAACGAATTCCGTCATGAAAAAGAAAGCGAAATCGTCCGCGCGGCTTATCCGAACGGCATCCATACGGCCATTGGCGAAGGTCTTGGCGATGTGGAAGTTACGTATGCAACGCTTGATGATGCCGAGCACGGGCTGACCGAGGAAGTGCTGAACAATACGGACGTATTGATCTGGTGGGGACATAAGGCGCATGACGAAGTGCAGGACGAAATCGTAAACCGCGTTCAAAACCGCGTCCTGCATGGCATGGGGCTTATCGTGCTGCATTCCGGACACTTTTCCAAAGTGTTCAAAAAGCTGATGGGCACAAGCTGCGACCTCAAATGGCGCGAAGCCGACGAGAAGGAGCGCATCTGGGTCGTAGCGCCGGGACATCCGATCGTCGAAGGCATCGGCGAGTACATCGAGCTGCAAGAAGAAGAAATGTACGGCGAGCACTTCGATATTCCGCAGCCTGATGAGCTGATCATGGTCAGCTGGTTCGAAGGCGGCGAAGTGTTCCGCAGCGGCTGCACATTCAATCGCGGCCAGGGCAAAATTTTCTACTTCCGCCCGGGACACGAAACGTACCCTACTTACTACAACGAGCAAGTTCGCCGTGTGATTCGCAATGCTGCGCACTGGGCGGCTCCGACGACGCGCGAATATCCGAAATACGGCAACCACAAGCCGCTGGAAACGATCAAAGCGAAAGCTTAGGAAGTTCAATCTTAAAAAACGATTAGCCCTGCGGCAGCTGCCTTGTGCAGAACGCCGCGGGGCTGTTTCGTTATAACCGCCCGCAGCTTCCGGTGCGCGGTGTTGCGCAGCATCACGGCGGCCGGTCGACCACAGGCTAGTGCGGACTACCGGATTCCCGTTTTCTTGAGCGGAAAGGAAAATAATGTTACTCTGGTAGAGGGAGGGATTAAATCGATGAAACAATGGCAAGTGATTGCAGCGTCCTTGACGGTACTGTTGCTTTTGGAGACAACCGCTTCCGCTAGTCAGATGGAGTTTACAAACCAGGACAAGACGAATTGGGACAGTCCTGCCAAAGGGCGGCTGGAAGCATTCCAAGTGGACGACAAGTACGTCTCTACTACCGCTGAGGTGCAGTGGAGCAAGGATAAAATCGATATTTCAAACCGGAAATTTTATGTGCCTGCATTAAAAATGACGGCGGATCGCTCCGATCTGCTGCAGCCCCAAGTGTTGGTCACTAATTTGCCCGGCGCGAAATTTAACAAAAAGCTTGTGGACGACGGCCGGGGAGTCGAAATCGAAGTAACTGCTTTGGACGGCAGGAAACTGGCCGAGGACAAGTCCTACACGTTTTCCACTTCATGGACTTACGCGGGAGGCAAAAAAGATAACCCGGCCATTACCCTGCAGTCGCTCCAGCGCTTTATGCAGCCCGGAAACGGCACGGTCAACGATTTGACGAAAACCGAAGATACGCTGGCCGGTGTAGAGTGGAAGCAGTTGAAAGCTATCGACTCCAAAACCCGCGATACAGACTATACGTTCAATAGCGGGTTCTTTACCGGCAAAGCGGAAGAGGCTTTCATCAATGGCGGTAAAGTGAAAAGTTACATGAAAATTGATTCCAAAGAGTCGCTGGAGCAATTCAAAAAAGAGAGGAAACGGCTGATTAATATCGCTTCGCCAGATGTAAACATTCCGTTTGCGATTACTTTTGATAAACCGGTGTCTCCAAACGGATTGAAAGATTTTTTTGAAGAAAACAACCTGTCCGTGGCTCAAATTTATGGCGAAGGCACCACCGAACAAGGGGACAAGTACACGATAAGCTGGTTCGATGCCGATCCGAATGTCTTGAGTTTGATGAATCTGGATTCGATTGCGAAGTATAAATTCACTTCCTTTGACGTTACCGAAATCGAGGGCATCGCCACTGGGAAAGATTTGCAGAATTTAAGCTACCAATTGAGCCCCGGATCCGTAATGGATATCGAGGAAGCCGGCCAATTGCCAACGGGCATACATCAACTGCTAGAGCGCTATTCCGGTGAATCTAGCGAATAAATATGATGTAATAATGATAAGGCAGTCTGGGGTTTGATGGGAATTACGCAGGCTGAATCGGGGGGACGCTAGCCCAGCATCAGGTCTGAAATGCGGGTGATTGTTTGATAGTTTTGAACGTACAGACCTGATTTTGTTCTCGTTGGCAGCCGGTCTTCCAGTTGCTTGCTAGGAGACAGCGCATTGCTTAACAACACGGAGAAAACTTGCAAAACCCGCACGACCCGTGGAGGTCACCCCCCCACAGATTGAAAATAATCAGTTCTACTGCTACAGTTTCAAGCTTTAAAAGCGTAACAGTTGGAAACTAGTTCGTAAAAAAGTGAGACAGTTGCAAATCCCTCACCAGGGAAGCGCATCTGCTTCGTAGTACGGAGAATACCTGCAAAAGTGCAGTTTTTTGTAGGTTCATACGCTAATAACGAAACATTCCTGCAAAAATACAGGTTTTTCATCGAACATCTGGGTTCAGGCCCGTTTTCACTGAAAATTCCTGCACAATCGCAGGCTTTCGGCAAACTAAGCTGCTTTTACGAAGAAAGCCTGCACAATCGCAGGCTTTTCGGGTTGTAGCTGCTTTATGAGTGGCTGCCCCCCGATCAGGGCTATCTCTGGCTGCCCTAACAAAGTACCGCGACTTTCTCGGGAAGCCTGAAGATTTAGACTTGATATGGGAATCAAACCCGACGAAAAATAGGCCTTCAGGCAGAGGGTCTATCGTGCTATAATATGGCTTGCACAATAGAACGGCTGATATGGGCGGTCGGCTAGTCTCCCGGAAGGGAGGTGATGCCAGTGGAGGTATTTCAAGCGATACAGTTAATGTTCCTATTCGGAATGTTTATTCTCGCGCTGCTTACCTACATGAAAAAGAAATAGACCGCCCTAGGTCAAAGGTAGCGGTCTATTCTTGACTGATTCACCTTTAAAAGCCAACCGCCCTTAAAAGCGGCTATCGTGCAGGGGAGACGGCTGCAACCGGCTCCTCTTTATTTATTTTTATTATAATACCAGCACTTTATACGCGCAACCACCTTATACAAAATACCCTCTACGCTCAGCTTGGCCGAACGGCACGCCGGGAATGAATGCTATTCCGATGAAGCTGCAATTAATTATGGTGAAAATAATGAAAAGACAGTATGAGATTCATTTTGAAGAAAATAGGCCTTCAGGCAGAGGGTCTATCGTGCTATAATATGGCTTGCACAATAGAACGGCTGATATGGGCGGTCGGCTAGTCTCCCGGAAGGGAGGTGATGCCAGTGGAGGTATTTCAAGCGATCCAGTTAATGTTCCTATTCGGAATGTTTATTCTTGTGCTGCTTACCTACATGAAAAAGAAATAGACCGCCCTGGTCAAAGGTAGCGGTCTATTCTTGACTGTTTCACCTTTAAAAGCCAACCGCCCTTAAAAGCGGCTATTGCGCAGGGGGGACGGGTGCAACCCAATGTTGTCAGGTTAAGCGGTTATAGCCCCCGCCGCTTGGTCTTCGTGAATTTGTTAGCTTTTGTCTGTTTGTTCCGTTTGAAAGAGCGATCCTTCACTATGGGGACGATGTTGCGCTGAAGCTCCTCCAAAAATCGGGCGTGCAGGTCGTCCCTTTTCGTATCGTCTTCTTCCAGCATCATTTCGATGAGCCGATTGCGCAATTTGCCGACCAGAATATTTTTATTGATCCGGTACTCTGTGTATTTCAGATGCTCAGTTCGCTTGCTTTCCTTCATCTGCGTTTCGGCTTCTTGTTCCAATATAGAAGCCATGTTGCTCAGCAGCACCGCTGCGTAGAAATCCTGTTCAATGATCTGAGGCTTTTGTCCCGAAAANTGCGTAGAAATCCTGTTCAATGATCTGAGGCTTTTGTCCCGAAAAATTCTCAATCTCAAACTTATGCTTCAAATCGTCGAAACGCGTTTCAATCCCCCATCTTTTGAAATACAAGGGCTTGCTCGCTGCGTAACTCAGTTCGTCAGCGCTAACGTTGGTTAACAGGATTTCCGTTTCGCCGGTAGATAGTTCCACTTTCAGTACCCGAACTTTCAGTATTGTTCCCGGTGGAATGCTTTTCCCTTGCTTCTTCAGTTCTTTGGCTCTGGCTTTCGTGATTTCGATCGTCACGACTTCATCCGGCAGTGTCGTGTTTACAATTTCTTTGTAAAATGACCCTTGAGCCCGCATCAAGTAAAAGATGCCTTTTTCTTGTAAATACAGCATGAACTCCGCTGACGGGTAGCCACGATCAAACAAGATCAGATTCCGAACAGGCGTGGTTTCAAGACTCAACAGGTGTTCTACGTTCCGTTTGGCCAGATCCCGTTCATTATCGTCATAACGGCTTAGGCAGGTACTAA
>NZ_JBZYAO010000005.1:0-283632 GCF_059820445.1 Paenibacillus sp. sgz302190 | reverse complement strand
GGACAGCCAGCGCGAGCCGGTCGATCAGCGCAAACGCCTGTTTGCGGTACTGCTGCTTGATGTCGCCGCCGACCTGCTTCATGAAGTTGAGCGTGTATTCGCCGCCGAACACGGCGCCAGGGTTCACCTGCCCCGCCAGCCATGCCGGCGAGACGTCCGCTTTCAGGGCTTCGATGTCCGCGGCCAGCGCCTGGCTGTGAAGCCCCTGCCGCTCGGCCGCCTTCTTCAAGGCGTCCCGGAGATGCCAATCGAGCTGGGCTTCCACCTGCTCGGCCAAATCCTCCTGAAACGCCTGCAGCCGTTTCTCCGTCTCCGCGGCCGTCTGCGCGGCCCGCGAGAAAAAGCCTACCTTGAACCCCGGCTTGCGGCTCTCCAAATACGCGTGAGCCTTATCCCGGGTCAAGGCAGGTGTAATATTGGCGTTCTCGATGATCACACCAAGCTCTTTGCGCAGCGCCGCCGTCAGCGTTTCCGGCAGCGCCTGCGCCTCCTCCAGCTCGCGCCGCTTCGCCTCCGCGAGCTGCCGCACTTCCTCCACGTCGCCATCCTGGCGGATCGCTTCGATGAGCTCCGCCTTCAGCGGCTCATTCCGCTCCGCCACCCAGTTGCCGTGCTCGGCCGCCAAATAGCGCGCGGATGCGTCTATGCTGCAGCTGCGCAGCAGCTCACCGCGCTCGATCAAACCTTGCAGGAGCCATCGCAGTTTCGCATATTCGTTATGCGGATGGCCCGGCTCCTTCATCGTGACATACAGCAGGCCGTCCGGCTCGATGCCCCAGCTTAAAAAAGCCTGCTTCGTTCCCTCCTTATACTGTTCGAAAGGGAGCTCCCGCTCTTTATGCTTGTCGATCATATTGACGACGAGATAGAGCGGCTTGCCCCACTCCTTCATCTTCTTCGTGAACGCCAAATTCACTTCCGACTGCACATGGTTGTAATCCATGACATAGAACACGACATCGGCCAAATGGAGCGCCGATTCCGTCGACTGATGATGCGCGTCATCCGTAGAATCGATCCCGGGGGTATCGAGCAGCGCTGCATGTTTCCCCAGAAAAGCAATCGGATACGTGATTTCCACGGATTCGATATCCGTACCATTGACGCAGTACGCTTCCAATTCATCGAGCGGAATAACGACAGCGCTGCGGTCTTCGCTTTTGTGACGATGCGTTACATGTGCCCCCGGTTCGCCGTCCCGAATACTTACAATATTTGCACTCGTCGGAATCGGGCTGGAAGGCAGCAGCGGGTGTCCGCACAGCTGATTGATCAGCGTCGATTTCCCCGCCGAAAAATGCCCGCAAAACGCAATATTCATCCGCTCCGAGCTTATTTTATCGAGAAGCTGCTGCAGCTTCCCCGCGTTATCCGCGTCTCCGGCTTGTTTTACCGCGTCCCGCATCTGTTTGATTGCTTCCGGCATGGACGCAATGCCGGGTTCTGCCAACTGATTCATGATCTATTCTCTCCTGACTCACGTACAAAAAGCACCGATGGATTCACTTCGGTTTTAAGTGTAATGCCCCGGTCGGATTTAGTCAATTTAAGCAAAAAAAATCTCCGCAAGGGAGATTTAAGAAATGGCCGCTTTTTCAGTTTCCGGCAGGAAAATTTCGAACACGTCGCGATGCTGCAAAATCGTAATGTCGGAATCTTTTACTTTCATCACGACAACTTCGGGCTTCGTTTTCATTTTGTCTATGTAGTTTTGAGGAACTTCACCGGATTCGCTGACGGTTACGCCTTCAATGATCTTTTCTTCGTTTTCTTGCAACGGCGTTTTGATCACTTCTTCATAAATATCGGAAAACAATTCAAAACTATTGGTGTATACGGCGATGCATTTCATTTCCATCCCATCCTTTGTTTACTTATCAGTTCTTTTTAGTAGCTTTCCTAGTTACACTTGGTTTCATACGTTTTTTACCTTCCCGGCAGTGATCCAGCAGCGGGCAAATGCCGCATTGCGGGTTTTGCGCCTTGCAATGGTACCTGCCGAAAAAAATGAGACGGTGGTGAGTCTGTGTCCATTCCTCGCGGGGAACTTTCTGCATCAGCTTCTTTTCAACTTCAAGGACGGAATCGTCCCATCCGGCAAGCCCAAGCCTCTTGGAAACCCGCTCTACGTGCGTGTCGACAGCAATGGCCGGCACTTCGAAAGCGTTCGATACGACGACATTGGCCGTTTTGCGGCCTACGCCGGGCAGCTCGACCAATTGCTCGTGCTTCTCGGGAATTTGTCCGTCATACTTGTCCAGTACAAGTCGGCATAACTTTTGAATGTTGCTTGCCTTATTCCGAAACAGCCCGATTCTGCGAATATCTTGCTCCAGCTCCTCAAGCGGTACAGCCAAATAATCTCGAGGATGCTTATATTTTTGAAACAAGGATTCCGTAACCTTATTTACCGTTTCATCGGTACACTGCGCCGAGAGCAGCACGGCAATCGTCAGCTCGAACGGATTGCTGTGATTCAGCTCGCAATGCGCATCCGGGAACATTTCGCCGATTGTGTCTAAAATGTGTCTTACCTGCTTTTGAGTCATCGTTATTATTCCTTGGGGCGTAATATTTTCAAGTGTATCGAATTGTGACTGCAGAATCAATGCTTGAAAGCGTTAAAATGAGAACATTTTTTAAAACTTATCTGATTTTAAGGAAATTTCGTAGAAAAAACAACCGTCTGTCCCAGGATCAGCTCCTGTTAAACAGACGGATGCGGAATACATTTCGTTCAAATTTACTGCTGGTCCATCTCGACAATTTTGTCATCCAGCACATAAATCATAATTTGGTCGCCTGCTTTGAAAGAGCCCGCGGTTACGGTGTTCGCGCCTTTGTGGAAATATGCCCTCGGATACAGGCTGTAGGAAGTTTTGTCTGCCGAGCTCGTCGATTTGAAGATCATTTGGTTAACGATGTTATTATAGCTGGAAAGCTCTCTCTTCGCCGCTGCAGCCACTTGAATGATCGTTCTGTCGGCCGCGTCCTTATTGACCTGGACCCGGTCGCCGACTTTAATCGAGTTAAAGTTAAGCACCGACCCGCCGTTCAGCTTCACCGCATAGTTGCTGCCGGCGTTCACAACCTGATTTTTGCCGGTAAAGTCTTGCACGGTCAAGCTCGTGCTCGTCGGATCGACAGCGATGACTTTGCCTCTTACCGTATCGGTCAGTTCCACCTTCACGACGGATTTGCCTTTGTAAGTCAGCCTCGCATACTCGTCCGCCAAAATATCCGTAATCGCGCCCGCCGTCTTATCGGACTTCGTGATCGGAACGCTGTCCAGGCCGACGGTGTTAGTTGTATTGGTATCGTCCATCACTGTCAGCTGCTTGCTGTTGACGTTTGTGGATACCACTTTGTACAGCCCTGTTTTGCTGATTACGATATTCGTTACGATCGACTGGTCGTAGCTCAAAATGATACCGACGTTATCCCCGACTTTCAAATCGGAAAGTGCACTGGTCTCTCTGTTAGGAATCTCCACCGTCGGTGCATACGTAAGCTTGAAGGTCAAGCTTTGCCCGCTGTCGGTTTTGATCGTCACATCGTTGGACTGCAAATTCAACTGCGTCAAGGTGCCGTTCAGCTGTGTCGACATCTGGACGGAAGTCACGTTGTTTTTGGATACGAGCAGGTCGACGTATTTGCCGGTACTGAACGTTGTATTGAAGCTTGAGAACGGCAGCGTCGTCCCTGCGTATTTAATCGTCGTCGAATCGGTCAACTGGTATGCGTGCGGATTTCCCGAGTTGTCTTTAACCGTCAAAAATTTGCTTGTAGGTTCGTAGCTGATAATTTTCGCAAAATATAAGTTCTCGATGGAACGGTTTGTCACTGTAATCAAAGTCACTTTATTGTTCAGTACGTCCAGCTTCAAGGAATCTCCGGGTGCAATATCGTAAATGCTCGCCGTAGTCAGTCCATTGATTTGCACCTGCACGTTATCGCCCAGCACATATGCCGCCAGCGCGCCGCCGTTCGGTTTGACAATCGTAAGGAACGATTTGTCGTCGCTCAGCTCTTTCAGCGTTCCTTCGACGCTGACGCCCACATCCGCCTGCTTCTTGACGAGAATTTTCACGACTTCGCTGTTGGTTACGGTGTATTCAACCGAATCGCCCACATGCAGCGAATTGATGTCGATCAAGCTGTTGTCCGGCAGCGTAACGATCAAATTGCTGGAAAATCCGAATGCTTCCGTTTGCCCTGTCGTGCTTTCGAGCAGCCCCAACTGGCGCGTATCCTTGTTAATCGTCTGAATGACGCCGAGCGCCGTTTTGTTCACAGGCACCTGCTTGACGATGATCGACGTAATTTTGGTGCCCTTGGTCAGCCTGTTTCTTCTCAGTTCGACAACGCTGCCCTCGACGACGGAAGCAAGGCTGAGTCCCTTGCCGTTCGTGTCCGTTACGGCCACATCGGTGGCAAGCTCATAGCTTTCGTAATCGTCCAGCGTAGCCTTCAAGCCGCTAATGTTTAATTTCAGCAGCTTGCCGTCGTAGATGTCCATTTGCAGTTCGTCCTTGACGACTTCCACATAGTATGCCGTACCGCCTACCTGCACGATGGAAACCTGGTACGTTTCCTCGATCGTTTTCGGATCGATGACCGTATCGTTTTTGTTTCCGTAAAATACGGTGTTCGGAGCCAGTTTATATGTGCTCGTATTGCCGTCGCTATCGCTGATCGAGATGGTGCCGCTCGTCAGGCTCGTCAAATAGCCCCGGACCGCGCGCTGCGGCAGCGTAGTCAAATCCTTCTGGGACCGGCTGAGAAAAGCGGCCATTTGAGCCCGTGTGACGGCTCCTTTAGGCTGGAAAGTTCCGTCCTCGAAGCCGTTGACAATTTGCAGCGATACGGCGGCATTCACGTAACCGAGCGTCGAATAGCTGATGTCGTTGTTATCTTTAAACGAAGTCGCTTGGGAAGCCATGCTTTGCGCAGTCGACTGCTTGCCGATAGCACGGATGACAACTTCCGCCACCCATTCTCTCGTCGCCTTGCGCTGGCCCCATTTATCTTTGGACTTATCGCCCTGCGCCCTTGTTTTTTCTTCCTCGTTCGTAATCAGCCCTTTTTGCAGCGCCAGCGCCACATAATTGCGGGCATAGTCGTCCACCTGTATGAAGTCCGGGAAGACGGTTGCGGATGTCATCGATTTCGCGTCGCTTTCAAGGCCCATCATTCTCGTTGCCATGATCAGCACATCCTGCTGGGAGACGGAGTTCTCCGCACGGTATGCGCCATCCTCATAGCCTTCGATGATCCCTTCCAGAGCAAGCTTGGAAATGTGCCTGATCCCCCAGTAATCCGCGCCTACGTCCGGGAAAGACGATTTCACATTGCTTGCCGTTCCTGTAGAGGTTGTGCCCGTCGATTCCGCCGCCCAAACGGCCGGAGTCCCTGCAAGGCTCGTTATGATCAAAGAGCTGAGCAGCGCGTTCGCTAATTTCTGTTTTTTCATCGTTTGTAAAAACTCCTCTGCATGTTCATTTAATTAGGCCGTTTGATCGGATACGGCAAATCCATATGCCCCATCAAACTTTCCACCTGCTTGCCGTCTTTCAGTACGTAGATATCTTTGACTTCCGCAAATTGAAATGCCGTTTTTTTCAGCGCCTGCAAAAACAAATCTTCACCCGGTGCGCCTAACTGGCTGTTCGGGCCCATTTTCAGATCGATCTTAAGAGCGCCTTTTTCCTTATCGAAAGCAACGCTCTGGAATGTCACATCGACAAATAAGGACACCGCCTTGGGATCGTCATTCGCGGTCAAAACTTTCAAAGCGGCCGCATATATGTCTTCGTCTTTCTTGTAAGAAACGGTGACATCCTTTTCAACGAGCTTTATTTCGTTCTCATCGGTGTAGTAAGCCTTGATTTTCTTTTGTTTCAAAACCTCGGGAGTAGCCGTCGGCTGCGGACTTTGAGTCGCTTGCGCCTGCTGGGTCGGCTGCGGCGTCTGTGACGGCGCGCTGCCGTTCAGCGCAGCCTTTTGCCCGCATGCGGTTACCGTTAAAGCGATTGCGCTTACTAGAAGCGCTCCTTGAATCACGCGGCTTATTCTAGTCATCTCACTCACTCCTTATTTGACGTTCAAGTATTCTTTGATGGCGGACACTAAGGAGGCAGCTACTTGATCCTGAAAAGCTTCCGAGTACATGGCGGCTTCATCGCCTTTGTTCGATAAATACCCCACCTCTACGAGAACGGCGGGCATCGTCGTCTTGTGCACGACCCTGAAATCGCCGATCCGCACCCCGCGGTCGGGCAATCCGGTAGCGTCGGAAACGTATTTGTGAATGACATTGGCAAAAGGCAAGCTATCAGGATTGTAATAATAAGTTTCGGTTCCGCTAATGTTGGCTTTGTTAGCCTTGTTGCCATGAATCGATAAAAAGACGTCGACTTGATTGTCGTTGGCAAAGGCAACCCGATCGTCCAGCTCGACAAAAGTGTCGTCGCTTCGCGTCATTAACACTTCAATTTGCTTCTCCTTGGCAAGAAGGGCTGATACTTTCTTCGCCATCGCAAGCGTAAAATCCTTCTCCTTCCTCCCGTTCACCGAAAGCGCGCCCGGATCTTTGGCGCCATGTCCGGCGTCAATGACAACGCGAATGCGGTGCTCCTCAATCGAAGCCGACCATTCGTTAGGCTTCTTGGAAGTCTGAATCCGGTAATCGGCGGCGCCTTTGAGATCGAGAATGACCCTGACCGTGCTCGGATTGTCGGAAAAGTTGGAAAAGCGAACCTTCTGCACCAAAGGATGCTTGGAATCGAGTTCGCCGATGTTGTTCACCAGCTTTTTGGCGAGGCTATCGTCCAGAACCATATTCGGAAAATCGAACACGATCCTGTTCGGGCCGGACAGTTTGAGCCTCGTAGGGACGAACGTGCCGTCTTTGGCCTTGACGATCAGTTCCTTATCGGTCAGCTCGATGGACGTCAGCAAATGCGCGTTCGCGTCGGCCGGCTTCGAGCCCGCCGCAGTATCGGTGCCTGTTCCGCCATTCGCAGCAGGCGGCTTTGGCGTAGGCGCCGGAGTGCCCGTTCCGCTCGAAGGCTTCTCGTTTACATCCGGCGCCCCTGGTTTGACGGTTCCCGTCCCGGAATTGTCCCCGTCCGCGACGGGGCCCGTCACAGGCTTGGAAGGCACATCGGCTTCTTTGAACATATGTACGGAGGAAGTCGGCTGATCCCAGTTGAATTTCACGCCCATCAGCTCGCCTACAAAACGGAGCGGCAGCATCGTATTGCCGTTCATAATGACGGGAGCGACTTCCATCTTTGTCTGTTTCCCTTGGATCGCAGCGACTTTGCTGTCGATGACGAGCTGGATGTTTACGTCGTCTTTCACGATCGTCACTTTTCGCGCAGCTTCATCCCAACTGATTTTCGCCCCGATTTCTTCGACAATGACGCGAACGGGCACAATCGTGTTGCCGTTTACAATTTTTGGTGCAACTTCGTCTGTGACAAGCAGCTTTTCGTTCATATACAGCTTGATCGGCTTCTCGGCCTCAGCCCCGAATACGGCACCCGGCGCCAACAACATAGCTAAGCTCATGCTCGCTAAAACTACAGGATATTTCATCATTCACCTCTATGTAATGTCGGAATTGGGCATAGTTCCACAAATAGCAATCTGCAACGTTTATACACGAACCATTTCAATAGTACAAATTACGATTACAGCTGACAGCAAATCCACCACCTTACGACAAACTAGTAACCTATTAGACGCGAAAACCTGCCAAAAGTTGCAAAGATCGCAAAAAAAGAAGCCTCCGGAAACCGGAAGCTTCTTGCATTACGGGCAGTTATTATTTATAAGCCAGACGCGCTTGGTGAGCTTCTTCATAGGCGGTGATTTTGTCCGCATGCTGAAGCGTCAGACCGATGTCGTCCAGACCTTGCAGCAGGAACTGGCGGCGGTGCTCATCAAGCTCGAAGCCGATGCTGAGGCCGTAGTCGTCGGTCAGCTTGTTGTTTTCGAGATCGACATGCAGCTTGTAGCCGTCATGCTTCGCCGTGCGCTGGAACAGGTCTTCCACCTGCTCTTCGGACAGCTTGATCGGCAAAATGCCGTTTTTGAAGCAGTTGTTGTAAAAAATATCCGCATAAGACGGAGCGACAATGACGCGGAAGCCGAAATCCTGGATTGCCCAAGGCGCGTGCTCGCGGGAAGAGCCGCAGCCGAAGTTCGCTCTGGAAATGAGCACGGACGCTCCTTGATAGCGGTCCTGATTCAGCGGGAAGCTCTCGATAACGTTCCCTTTTTCATCCCATCTCCATTCGAAGAAAAGGAATTGTCCGAAACCGGAACGCTCGATGCGTTTCAAAAATTGTTTAGGGATAATTGCGTCTGTATCTACATTCACACGGTCAACCGGACCGACAAGGCCCGTATGTTTTGTAAAAGCTTCCATAGTCTCATTCTCCTCCGAAACTTGATTTCAACAAATTAGGCTTGCTGGTAGGCTTTGATTTCCCAGTCGCGCACATCGACGAAATGTCCTTGAATCGCTGCAGCCGCAGCCATTGCCGGAGATACGAGATGCGTGCGTCCGCCGCGTCCCTGACGTCCTTCGAAGTTACGGTTGGACGTGGATGCGCAGCGTTGTCCCGGTTGCAGAACGTCCGGATTCATCGCCAGACACATGCTGCAGCCGGCATCGCGCCATTCGAAGCCTGCTTCGGAGAAGATTTTGTCCAGGCCTTCTTTTTCCGCCTGGATTTTCACGCGGCCGGAACCCGGAACGACGATTGCCGTTACGCTCGGATCCACTTTGTAGCCGTTCGCGATAGCCGCCGCGGCGCGAAGGTCTTCGATCCGGCCGTTCGTGCAGGAACCGATGAAGACATAGTCCACTTTCAGCTCCGTCATTGGAGTACCAGGCGCCAAGTCCATATATTCAAGCGCTTTTTCAGCCGCTTTGCGTTCATTTTCGGTTGCGAAGCTTTGCGGATCCGGAACAAGAGAAGTGACGCTCGTGCCCATGCCAGGGCTTGTGCCCCAGGTCACTTGCGGGATCAGGGAATCCGCGTCGAATTCGACAACGCGGTCGTAAGTCGCACCTTCGTCCGTAACAAGCTGCTTCCACTCGGCTACGGCAGCATCGAATGCAGCGCCTTGAGGCACATATTCGCGTCCGCGCAAGTAGTTGAAAGTCGTTTCGTCAGGAGCGATCAGGCCAGCTCTTGCGCCCGCTTCAATGGACATGTTGCACACAGTCATGCGCTCTTCCATCGAAAGGCCGCGGATCGATTCGCCGGTGTACTCGATCACGTAGCCGGTAGCAAAATCCGTGCCGTATTTCGCGATAACGCCGAGGATCAAATCTTTCGCCGTTACGCCCGGCTTCAGGCTGCCGTTGATGCGCACTTCGAGCGTTTTGGCTTTGGATTGCTGCAAAGTTTGCGTAGCGAGCACGTGCTCCACTTCGCTTGTGCCGATGCCGAAAGCAAGTGCGCCGAACGCGCCGTGCGTGGAAGTATGGCTATCGCCGCAAACGATAGTTTTGCCCGGATGCGTAAGGCCAAGCTCAGGACCCATAACGTGCACGACGCCTTGGTCGATGCTGTCCAGGTCGAACAGCGTCACGCCGAAATCGCGGCAGTTTTGGGAAAGCGTATCGATTTGCTGCTTGGAAATCGGATCCGTAATGTTGAAGCGGTCTTTCGTCGGAACGTTATGATCCATCGTCGCAAAAGTCAAATCGGGTCTGCGCACTTTGCGGCCCGACAATCTGAGGCCTTCGAACGCCTGCGGCGAAGTTACCTCGTGCACCAGCTGCAGGTCGATATACAAAATGCTAGGTTTGCCTTCTTCCGAATGAATAACGTGGTTGTCCCAAATCTTTTCGAACATCGTTTTTTTACTCATACCCAGTCACCTCTTGTTATAAAATCCGCTCTAAAATAAAAAGTATTGCCCTCATGTCGTATCTTAACATTTTATTTATTATTACGCCAAGATATAATAACTATAAAGTTGATAGGAAATAACAATAAACCAACCAGCCGGCAGGCACAAAAGGAGATGCTGACCATATGGAACTGCGCCAGCTGCAATATGCTATACAAATCGCGGCGGAACGCAACTTTTCCCGCGCTGCGGAGAAGCTGCACATCGCCCAGCCCTCACTCAGCCAACAGCTGTCCAAGCTGGAAAAAGAAATCGGCGTCCTGCTGTTTCAGCGCAGCACGAACTCGGTTGAGCTGACGCATGCCGGCTCGCTTTTTGTAGAAAAATCGCAAAAAATTCTCGACATGGTCGAGCAGCTGAAAAAAGAGATGGAAGACATTTCACAAATGAAAAAAGGCCGCCTCGTCGTCGGCAGCATGGCGATTACCGGCTCCACCATCCTGCCGTTTGTCGTCCCCGCGTTCCAGGCCGCGTATCCGGATATCGAAATTTCGCTCGTTGAGGAGACGTCCTTCAACCTGGAGACGCTCACCTCGAACGGCCAAACCGACATCAGCCTCCTCTCGCTGCCGCTCCGCGAAGACTCGCTCGTGTACGAGACGCTGCTGGAGGAAGAAATCGTCCTCGCCGTACCGCCGAAACACCCGCTCGCCCTGAGGCGGGAACCGGTCGAAATCCGCGAGCTGGAGAAGGAAGCTTTCATCGCCTTGAAAAAAGGCCAGGGCTTCCGCAAGCTTACGCTTGATTTGTGCCAAAATGCCGGCATCGCGCCGAACATCGTGTTTGAATCGAGCAACATGGAAACCGTGCAATCACTGGTCGCCGCAGGCATGGGCATCGCCTTCGTCCCTTATTTGATCTCGCGCAGAAGCTTCGGCGAGCTGGCCCCTGTGCACCTGCCGCTGCTCGGCCGTCCGACGCGGACGCTCGTTATCGCCTACCGCAAGGGAAGATACATTTCAAAGGCGGCCGAAGCTTTTGTGGCGACCATGAAAGACGTCATGAGCGGCATCATGTCCAGGTAAAAGGAGGCGGTAGCCTGTGAAAAAAACACAGCGCCTCATCGAGCTGATGATGGCGGTCAACGAACGGATGCAGTTTACGGTCAAAGACATGGCCGAGCAGTTCGGGGTTTCCGAAAGAACGATGCACCGAGATTTGCAGGAATTAAGCGGGCTCGGCATGCCGCTCTACACCGAGTTCGGACCGCACGGCGGATACCGTCTGCTGAAAAAGCGGATGCTGCCGCCGATTTTGTTCTCGGAGCAGGAAGCCGTGGCGATGTTTTTCGCTTTCCAGTCGCTGCAGTATTACGGGACCCTGCCTTTCGAGGCCGAGTCGCTGTCCGCGCTGAACAAGTTTTATCATTACTTGCCGGAAGACGCCAAAACCCGCATCCAATCGATGAAAAGCAGAGTCTCCTTCTGGTCGCCGACACGCACGCAAAGCTCCCCTTACCTGGAGCAAATTTTGGAAGCCGCTATCGGACAGCAGCCGCTGCAAATCGCGTACGACTCCAAGAACGGCCCTTCCGAACGGACCCTGATGCCGATCGGCATTTATTCGCATAACGGATTTTGGTACTTCCCGGCATACTGTTTTCAAAAAGACGCCCTGCTGCTGTTTCGCGCCGACCGGATTTTGTCGCTGGTGCCGTGCGCCGAACCGCCTTACCCGCTGCCAGAACGATTGCGAACGTACACGATCGCCGATTGGCTCGCGGCGGAGCCCGACGGTGAGCGGCAAAAGGTCGCCCTGAAGGTGAAACTGACGCGCGGCGGCGTCCGCGCCTACGAGCGGAGCCGCGCTTTCGGCGGTGTAATCGAGCTGGCTGAAGGCGGCGGCGGGCTGCTCACAGCCGAGATTCACCGGGAAAACATCGAATTTTTCGCCGGTTATTTTCTCGGCTTCGGCGCGGATGCCGTTGTGCTGGAACCCGCGGAAATGGCGCATTGGATCCGCCAGCAGGTCCGAGCGCTCTACGATGCATACGGATGAGCAGTTCGGGTGCATGGATGAGCCGCTCGTCCCCCAAACTGCTCACCCGTGCACCAAGCGACTCAACCGCGTCCCTCCGAACTGCTCAACAATAGCTCGAGTGACTTATCCGCGTACCCCGAACTGCTCAACCGTCCCCCCCCGGGTGGCTCATCCGCATGCCCTGACTGCTCAATCGTGGTGAGACGATCGTTTGAAATAGTATGACAAGAGTTGTCAATGATTCGTTGTATGATCGAGCTGTACTCAATTTTAAAGGAGGCAGCATTCGAATGAGCAAACATGTCGGTACGTTAAAAGGAAAAATAGCCCTCGTTACGGGGTCCAGCCGCGGAGCGGGAAAAGGGATCGCTCTCGTGCTTGGCGAAGCCGGAGCCACCGTCTACGTGACAGGACGAAGCACGCGCGCAAAAACTGCGAGAGAGGACTTGCCGGGCACGATCGAGGATACGGCGGATGAAGTCACGCGCCGGGGCGGTCTGGGCATCCCCGTCCGCTGTGATCATACGGAGGATGGCGAGGTCGCCGCCTTGTACGAACAGATCAAGCGGGAGCAGCATGGACGGCTCGACCTTGTCGTCAACAACGCCTGGGGCGGTTACGAGGGCTACGATGACGTCGACTTCCTCGCTCCCTTCTGGGAGCAGCCGATGGTCCGCTGGGACAAAATGTTCGACGCCGGGCTGCGGGCGCAGATGGTTTCGAGCCGCTTAGCCATGTCCCTCCTGCTCCCGCGGAAGAGCGGCTTGATCATCAATACCGGCGTGTACCCGGACATCGGAGGCAATTACCCGGTTAACGTGTTTTATGACACGGTCAAACGGGCTGTCACCAACATGACCCGCGGCATGGCGCTCAATTTGCAGGCGAACGAAACCGGAATCGCCGCGCTGGCCCTGGCTCCCGGCTGGATGCGAACGGAGGACGTATGCCGTCACTACGGCATCGAGCAAGACGATGCCGATTTCATGCACATCGAAGCGCTGCGGCAGACCGAGTCGGTCGCCTACATCGGCCGGGCGGTCGCCGCATTGGCCGCCGACCCCGATGTGATGAGCAAGTCGGGCCAGCTTATGGAGGTCGGAAACCTCGCCACGGAATACGGCTTCACGGATATCGACGGCACACAAATTCCGCCGTTCCGCGTGTAATTTGATTGACGGGTGGACATGAGTCCTCCCGTTTTTTTGCGCTGCCGTAGCCGCCCGGCCAGGAGAGCCTACGAACGCGTGCAGCTCCCAGCGCGCGGTGTTCCGTTGCGTGACGTCGGTCGGTGTTGTGTTGCATGACGGTGGTCGGAAAAGTGCAGGCTTTTGTTTGATTGTAGCCCATTTGGCAAAAAACCTGCGAAAGTGCAGGCTTTTTCCACGAAAGTAGCTCGTTTTGGCGAAAAGCCTGCAATTGTGCAGGAATTTTCGATGAAAGTGTGTTCAACGTCCGCGTGGAGCAGAAATTACTGCAGATTTGCAGGAATTTTGCGTTGCTAGCATATTAACGAGCAAAAAGATGTACTTTTGCAGGTTTTCTCCGCGCACCAAGTAGATGTGCTGCTTTATCGGGCAAGTTTATCGGCAGTCTCGCATCCACATGTCTTCAGCACGCGATAGTTTGTTATACTATTCTGCCTCAATGAGCAGTTAAGTGGCAGAGGGCGAACCTTTGCGCGGTAGTTCGAACCGAAGCCGACATTTGGCTCGAGCAGTTCGGCCTGGCTGAACGGATCGACGGCTTGGACTGGCGGTCGGACCAGTAGCCAGCGGGTTGGTTCAACGGGCCGGATCGGCGCTTCACCTCGGCAAGACGACAGTCTGGATCGGGCAACTATCCTAGCGGAGCGAGTCGACGGTTTGGCCTGGCGGTCGGACCAGTAGCCAGCGTTTTTTTCGGGCTTCACCTCGGCGGACAGACGGTCTGGATTGGGCAGTTCGGCCTGGCGGAGCGTCGGTCCGGCGGCCTACCGGACCAACTTGCTTGCCGCCACTT
Organism: Paenibacillus sp. sgz302190; assembly: GCF_059820445.1. Lineage (NCBI taxonomy): Bacteria > Bacillati > Bacillota > Bacilli > Caryophanales > Paenibacillaceae > Paenibacillus > Paenibacillus sp. sgz302190. Next base: position 269,715 of record NZ_JBZYAO010000005.1, on the reverse strand, counting down.
GCCGTGGAACGGCAACCTGGCTTCTCCTCCGCATCATCATAAATTTCCCGCAAACGTAAACCATTTTGCACTTACACGCATACGATATATCAAAATTTTTTATGATTTAACTAATAATTATTTATAATTAGTGAGACTAGTCTATTTCTTAGGAGGAAGGCAAGATGAAATTGATTCAAACAATTGAGCAGGTATTCTGCAAATTGCAGCAGCCCGACAGGGAAGAACTGACAGCGGCATTGCAATCGCTGAATCATCTGCTGCATACAGTTCCCGATTACAAATCGGAGCCGGTGCAGCTTCCTTACGGGCGGAACCCGATTTACGTCACAAGCGAGCTGGAAGTGGTCGTGATCCATATTCCCGGCCACAAGGCTACCGCGATTCACGACCATGGCGAATCTGTAGGCGCCGCTTACTTGGCTGCGGGAGAGCTTTTGAACACAAGCTTCGCCCTGGAGCAGGGGCGTTTTCCGATCGCACGGTCTGAGGATCGTATCCGCGAAGGGCAGTTTTTCACAGCTCCTGCGGGACAGATTCATCAATTATCCAATCCGAGCCGCGAGCCCGCCGTCTCCTTGCACGTGTACTCCCCGCCGCTGTGGCAGACGAAACGCTACGCGCCTTTCTGCGACATACTGGACTTCGTCATTTAAAAACAAAACTCCCCTGCCTCGCGTCAATTGGCGCGGTGCAGGGGAGTAGTCGCTGTACACGGGAGTAGTCGTGGTACAGCGGAGTTGTCGCGGTACAGCAGAGTTGTCACGGTATACGGAAGTCGTCACGGTATACGGAAGTCGTCACGGTACAGCGGAGTTGTCACGGTACACGGAAGTCGTCACGGTACAGCGGAGTTGTCACGGTACACGGAAGTCGTCACGGTACAGCGGAGTTGTCACGGTACACGGAAGTCGTCACAGTACACGGGGGACGTCACGGTACACAGGAGTCGTCACGGTACAACCGAGCCGGCAATTAAAATTGCAGCTTGCTTTCGATGAACGCTTTCAGCTCGCTGATCGGCATCCGCGTCTGCTCCATTGTGTCGCGGTCGCGTACGGTTACTTGGCCGTCGGTTTCGGACTCGAAGTCGTAGGTGATGCAGAACGGCGTGCCGATTTCGTCGTGACGGCGGTATCTTTTGCCGATTGAGCCGGCATCGTCGTAATCGACCATGAAATGTTTCGCGAGATCGGCGAAAATTTGCTGCGCGCCTTCAGCGAGCTTTTTCGACAGCGGGAATATCGCCGCTTTGATCGGCGCCAGCGCCGGATGAAAATGCAGCACAGTGCGGCTGTCGTCGCCCTCAAGCTGCTGCTCCTCGAACGCGTCGATCAGCAGCGCCAGCGTGACGCGGTCAGCGCCGAGCGACGGCTCGATGCAGTACGGGATGTAGCGCTCGTTCGTTTCCTGATCGATATAGTTGAAATCTTCGCCGGAATGCTCCATATGCTGCTTCAGGTCGAAATCCGTACGGTCGGCGATGCCCCAAAGCTCGCCCCAGCCGAACGGGAATTTGTACTCGATATCCGTCGTTGCGTTGCTGTAGTGCGACAGCTCGTCGTCGGAGTGGTCGCGCAGGCGGAGATTGTCCGCTTTGGCGCCCAGAGACAGCAGCCAGTTATGGCAGAAGCTTCTCCAGTACTCGAACCATTTCATGTCTTCGCCGGGCTTGCAGAAAAACTCAAGCTCCATCTGCTCGAATTCGCGGGTACGGAAAGTGAAGTTGCCCGGCGTAATCTCGTTGCGGAAGCTTTTGCCGATTTGGCCGATGCCGAACGGAAGCTTTTTGCGCATGGTGCGCTGTACGTTTTTGAAATTGACAAAAATGCCTTGCGCAGTTTCCGGACGCAGATAGACGACATTGGCGCTGGACTCCGTCACGCCTTGGAACGTTTTGAACATCAGGTTGAACTGGCGGATGTCCGTAAAATCTTTGCTGCCGCAGTCCGGGCAGGCGATATCGTGCTCTTTGATCAGCTTTTCCATCTCGGCGAAGGACAAGCCGTCGACGATCATTTCGATATTTTTTTCAGCCAGCTTGCCTTCGATCAATTTGTCGGCCCGGTGGCGCGCCTTGCACTGTTTGCAGTCGATCATCGGATCGTTGAAATTGCCCACGTGGCCCGACGCGACCCATGCTTGCGGGTTCATCAAAATAGCGGCGTCCAGTCCGACGTTGTACGGCGATTCCTGAATAAATTTTTTCCACCATGCACGTTTGATGTTGTTTTTCAACTCTACGCCCAGCGGACCGTAGTCCCAAGTGTTGGCCAGACCGCCATATACCTCCGAACCGGGAAATACGAAACCTCTGTGTTTGGCTAACGCCACAACTTGCTCCATCGTTACGCTCATTGCTCCAATTCTCTCCTTCATCAGTCCAAAAATAAAAATCGGCTTTCCGGCGACGCCATGGACGTCCGGGCAAAAGAAAAAGCCCGTCATCCAAAGGCATCAAACAATGCCTAGGGACGAGAGCCTTACGCACCCGCGGTTCCACCCTAGTTGATACGCCCTGAATAGATTGAAGCCGGCGCATCCCCTTTATCCAAATGACTCCGGATTGCCTTTTCCTTGATCTTCTGTCTGGGCTTCCACCATCCCCAGCTCGCTGAACACGAAGTTGTTCAAGTACTATTGATCCATCATTGCCATAACTTTCATGAAATTACTTCTAGTCTACAAAAAATGGCGAAAAAAATCAAATACCGTGATGCCGGCGGTGTCCGTGGTGTTGTCGGACGAACAGCCGGTCGGAAGCCACGTTCGGACATCCCGCCAATGGCCCAAGGAGCCGCTAATAGAGCTGCGGACGGCGGTCTTCAAAAATCGGGATCTTCTTCCGCACGCGCTCCACTTCGCTCAAATCGATCGATGCCCGCAGGATCGCTTCGTTTTCATCGCCTTCGACAAGCACTTCTCCCCATGGATCAATGACCATCGAATGGCCGAAAAAGCTCGTCGTGCCGCTGACGCCAACACGGTTACAGGAAACAACGTACATCTGGTTCTCGATGGCTCTGGCCATGAGCAGCGTACGCCAATGGTGCAGCCGCGGATGCGGCCATTCGGCCGGCACGAACAGTACTTGCGCACCGTCCAGCGCCAGCTTGCGCGAAAGCTCCGGAAAGCGGATGTCATAGCAGATCATCGCGCCCGCCGGCACGCCCTCAAGCTCGAACCGGCCAACGGAATCGCCGCTGTGCAAATATTTTTCCTCGTCCATCAGACGGAAAAGATGAATTTTGGAATATTCCCCCATATCTTCACCCTGACGGTCGAAAGCGTAAATCGTGTTGTACACGTTGTCCCCGCGCTTGTCCGCAACGGAGCCCCCGACGATGTTGACCCGGTTCGCTTTGGCGAATCCGCTGAGCAGAGCTTTCGTGCGCGCTCCGTCCCGGTCGGCCAGCTCGTGAATTTGGTCGAGCGCGTAGCCCGTATTCCACATTTCCGGAAAAACGATCACGTCAGGCTTGATTTCCGCGGATACCGCATCGTTCAGAAGCTTTTCCAGACGGGCGTAATTAGCTTCCGGCTCGCCGATCGCGATATCCATTTGCAGCAGTGCAATTTGCAAGGTACGGTTGTCCTGCATACTGATTAAAGTCCCCTCTCCTGTACTTTTGTATCTATATTAGACGAAGAAGGCGCGTTCTTCAATGCGGTTTGAAAGCTTTGGACTGTCCTCTCCCAATGCTGAGCGTCGTCCAGCCGCCGCCGGCCCAATGCTTGGCGAGAAACACCATTTGCCCGACGTGATACCCGTAATGGGAAACCTGACGCTGTATGGCTTGCAGCACCGAGTGCGCTTCCCCGCGAATGGTAATCGTGCGCAGCACATCGTCCGGAGTTAAAGCCCTCAGCGCCTGAAAAAGCGCCGCCCAGCCTTCCTCCCACAGCTTAAGCAGGCCGCTCCGATCAAGCTGTCCGCTCTCGAACTCGGCGTCCCGGTTCCGCGTCCCCTTTTCCCCGTCCGTCGTCAAAAAATCCGTCCAGCGGGACAGCATATTGCCATGCATATGCTTGATCAAAATTTCCAGCGAATTGGACTCCGGGTCCGGCGTCATGTAAAAATGTTCGTCTTCGAGCTGTGCCATCGCTTTGTCGGCAAGCTTTTTCATGCTTTCAAACGTGCGGATCGTTTCGCGCAAAAATACTTCTGACACCTGATTGGACGGATTCATAGCGCCTCAACGCCTTTCGCCATAGATTTAATTTAACTTTAGAGCAACCGTGCGGCGAAGTAAATTCCAACTTTTTAATCGGGATGATAACAATAGCTTTCATCAAAAGGACAATCGTGTTACATTAAAAGTATCCTATAAATCCCGACCTCCGGAGTGTGAATTAACGATGTCCAATTTTTCGCAAGCTCAAGCGTCGTTCACTATACAACCTGCCGAGCGCATGCTCGGTCTGCCGACGCAATTTTTTGCGACGCTCGTCCGCAAGGCGAACGAGCAAATCGCCCAGGGCCACGATGTCATCAACCTCGGCCAAGGCAATCCCGATCGTCCGACCCCGCCCCACATCGTCGCATCGATGCAGGAAGCGGCGGCCAACCCGCTGTATCATAAATATCCGCCGTTCAGCGGATTTCCGTTTTTGAAGGAAGCGGTCGCGCAGCGCTACAAAGAAGACCACGGGGTCGTTCTCGACCCTGAGACCGAAGTCGCCATTTTGTTCGGCGGCAAAACCGGGCTGATCGAAATCAGCCAATGCCTGCTTAATCCGGGCGACGTATGCCTTGTGCCAGACCCGGGCTACCCCGACTACTGGTCCGGGGTCGCGCTTGCCGGAGGCGAGATGGCGTTCATGCCGCTGAAGGAGGACAACAACTTCCTGCCGGATTACACGCAGCTCAAGGCGTCCGACCTGAACCGCGCCAAGCTGATGTTCGTCAACTATCCGAACAATCCGACCGGCGCTACCGCTCCGGCATCCTTTTACAGGGAGACAGTCGAATTCGCCCAAAAACACGGCATCGTCGTGGCGAGCGATTTTGCTTACGGCGCCATCGGCTTCGACGGCCAGCAGCCGGTCAGCTTCCTGCAGACGCCGGGAGCCAAGGAAGTCGGCGTTGAATTTTACACGTTGTCCAAAACGTACAACATGGCCGGCTGGCGCGTAGGCTTCGCGCTCGGCAACCGGGAAATCATCCGCCTGATCAACCTGATGCAGGACCACTATTACTGCTCGCTGTTCGGCGGCATCCAGGCCGCGGCTGCAACGGCGCTCACCGCTTCGCAGGAATGCGTCGCGCAGCTCCGGGGCGTGTACGAAAGCCGGCGCAACGCGCTTTTCCGCGCGCTCGGCGCCATTGGCTGGAACGCCCGCCCTTCGCAGGGTTCGTTCTTCTCCTGGCTGCCGGTGCCGAAAGGCCACACCTCGGCCAGCCTTGCGGACCTGCTGCTGCAGGAAGCCAAGGTCGTCGTAGCCCCGGGCATCGGCTTCGGCACGCACGGCGAAGGCTATGTGCGCCTCGGGCTGCTGTCGACGGAAGCCCGGCTGGAAGAAGCCGTACAGCGGATNGCTGCTGCAGGAAGCCAAGGTCGTCGTAGCCCCGGGCATCGGCTTCGGCACGCACGGCGAAGGCTATGTGCGCCTCGGGCTGCTGTCGACGGAAGCCCGGCTGGAAGAAGCCGTACAGCGGATCGGCAAGCTAAATTTGTTTGGCTAGGAGTCCGGCGGGCGGAGCTGTTTTGGCGCGTCGCCCGCCAGGGCCGCTTCATAAAATCTTCAGACATACAATCCTTTACAAACGATTGTACAGCGTGCTATTCTATAAAGAAAATTAGCGATGGCATCATCGCTTCCGACATATCCAACGTTATGATGGGAATAGTAGAAAACGCGCGACGCGACGCAGAGAGCAGGCTCCACCGGCTGAGAGAGCTTGCCGCATTCCGGTTTTCGAACCCGCCCCTGAACGGTCAACGATGAGTTGAACAGTCCCCCTCCTGTTACGAGGGATTCCAGAGTTGGGCGCGCCATGCGCCAATCTAAGGTGGTACCGCGGAAGCCGCAGACTTTCGTCCTTATTGTTATGAGGGCGGAAGTCTTTTTGCATTTTATGTATATCGAACCAAAGGATGGGATTTCTATGACACAGCGAATCGTCGTCAAAATCGGCAGCAGTTCATTAACTTCCGATACGGGCGGCTTAAATCCGGATAAAATTCGTTTCTTCGCCGCCGAGCTCGCCCGCTTGCAGCAGGACGGCTTTCAGGTGCTGCTCGTTACGTCAGGCGCGGTGGCCGCGGGCTTCACGGCACTCGGCTACAGCACGCGACCGAAGGCGCTGCATGAGAAGCAGGCCGCGGCCGCTGTCGGCCAGGCGCTGCTTATGCAGTCGTACCATGAAGCGTTTGCGGCCTACGGGATCAGCGTGGCGCAAATTTTGCTGACCCGGTACGACTTCTCCAACAGGAAGCGCGTGCAGAACGCGCTGATGACGATCGACGAGCTGCTGCAGCGCGGCGTCGTGCCGATCATCAACGAGAACGACACGGTCTCGGTGGATGAGCTCAAATTCGGCGACAACGACAAGTTGTCGGCGCTCGTCGCCAATCTGGTGCGGGCCGGCCGATTGATCATCATTACCGATACGGACGGCTTGTATACGGACGACCCGCGCAAAAACGCGAACGCGCAGCGCATCGAGCGCGTCGATCAAATCAGCGATGAGCTGTACCGCATCGCCGGAGGCTCGGGGAGCGCCGTCGGCACCGGCGGCATGCGCTCCAAGGTCGAGGCCGCCCGCATCGCGATGCTAGGGGGCGTGCCCGTGTTCGTAGGGCGCGTACTCGAGCCCTACGATCTGCCCCTTGCCGTCGAAGGACGGGGCAAGGGCACTTACTTCGACACGTCGCTGGATAACTTGCCGGTCAAAAAGCAGTGGGTCGGCTTCCTCTCGCTGCCCCAAGGCACAATCACCGTCGACGACGGGGCGATGAACGCCCTGATCTCCGGCGGCAAAAGCCTGCTCCCTGCCGGCATCACGGCCGCCAGCGGCGAGTTTCACCCCGGCGACGTCGTCGAAGTGATCGCCGCCGACGGGACGCCGCTCGGCCGCGGCGTCGTCAACTACGCTGCCTGGCAGGTGCAGGCCGCCGCGGGCTTATCGACCGACGAGGTGCAAAGGCGCGTCGAGGTCGCACGAATCGAAGTCATCCACCGGGATGAGTGGGTGCCGCTGCAGTAGAGGTCTTTCGAGGATGAGCGGACCGAGGTTTATTCGCTCAGCCCCGTGTGTGAATTGTCGATAACGTGACGGGTTCGAGGAGCTGTAAGGGGTCAGCCCGCGTGCAGCTCCCAGCGCACGGTATATCGCTGCATGACGGCGGTCGGTCGACCGCATGCTCTTCCCAAACCCGCGTATTTTCCGTATAGGCTGCGGGGCTGAAGTGGGGACACAACAGTGTTGTCAAGTTAGGCAGTTAAAGCCAGGTTAAAGCCCCCCCGTCTCTTTGTATTTGTGCGCTTTTTGACCTTATTCAGTTTGCCACGTTGAAGGAGCGGTCTTTGACCAAAGGGGTCACAAGGCGGCTTGGCAGGGAGAAAACCTGCGAAAGTGCAGGTTTTCTCCGTAAGAATGGTTCAATTTGGCGAAAAGCCTGCGATTGTGCAGGAATTTTTGCCAAAAATGAATCTGAGCCCATGTTCGCAGCGAAAAGCCTGCACAATTGCAGGAATATGTTTCGGCCAACATATCAACCGGGTAAAAACTGTATTTTTGCAGGTTTTCTTCGAGCAACAAGGCGAGATTGTGCGACCGGCTCAGGCGTGAGGGTTTCAGGGCAGCCTGCATTTTCGCAGGTTTGTGCGCTCCCGGTCTCCCATGCCCCCAAGCCAGCTCATGAATGGCGGCACGGTTTTTGATTGTTATGTGGCTTCACCTAAAACAATTAAGAAAAATCTTTATTGAGGTCTATCGAAGATGAAAGGAGCCGGTCTTACGTATGAGACAGCAGCTTTTGTTCAACCGCACGCTGCGCGATACGCCTGCGGATGCGGAAACGGCCGGCCATCGGCTTATGCTTCGCGCAGGTCTGATCCGGCAGCTTTCCAGCGGCATTTATTCGCACTTGCCGCTGGGCTTGAGGGCGCTGCATAAGATTCAAGCCATCGCCCGTAAAGAGCTGGATGCTGCAGGCGCACAGGAAATGCTGATGCCAGCCCTGCATCCTGCCGAATTATGGAAAGAGTCGGGTCGCTGGGACTTGTACGGTCCTGAACTGATGCGGCTCGAAGACCGCAACGGGCGTTCTTTTGCCTTAGGCGCTACGCATGAAGAAGTCATTACCGCTCTAGTCCGGGACGACATACAAACTTACAAAAAACTGCCGGTGCTCTTATACCAGTTCCAAACGAAGTTCCGGGATGAGCGCAGACCCCGCTTCGGCCTGCTCCGGGGCAGGGAGTTTCTGATGAAGGACGCCTATTCCTTCGACCGGACGCCGGACGGACTTGACAAAAGCTACCTGAGCATGTACGACGCTTACGTCCGTATTTTCACCGGATGCGGGCTGCGGTTCCGCGCAGTCGAAGCCGATTCCGGAGCGATCGGCGGCACGGATACGCACGAATTTATGGCACTGGCCGAAATCGGCGAGGATACGATTGTTCACTGCGCCAACTGCGGATATGCCGCCAATCTTGAAAAAGCCGCCGCTCTGCAATCGGCACAGCCGGCGGCAGGCCTTAGCGGGAAGCCCGCTTCCCCGCATGTGCCCGAACCGGTCTATACGCCCGGGATCACGACCATCGCGCAGCTTTGCGAACATCTCGGCGTTGAAGCTCGGCAGATCATTAAATCCATCGCCCTCAAGGCGGACGGGGAACCGATTGTCGTGCTGCTGCGCGGTGATGACGAGCTGAATGAAATCAAGCTTAAAACGCAGCTCGGCACGGATAGCATTGAAATGCTGTCCGAAGCGGAGATCGAAAATGAGCTTCGTTCTCACGCCGGCTTTATCGGCCCTCTAGGCCTTCCGGACATCCGTCTGCTGGCCGACGAATCGCTCCGGGGTATAACGGACGCCATCGCCGGCGCCAATCGCAAAGATTATCATGTCCGGCATATATGTCCGGAACGCGATTTGCCAGTTCTGAGCTACGCCGACCTGCGGTTGGTTAAAGAGCACGATTTGTGCGTACGCTGCAAAAGCGGACTTTCATTTATGAAAGGCATCGAGGTCGGCCACATTTTCAAATTGGGCACCAAATACAGCGCTCTTATGGGAGCCGTTTTTACAGACGAAAGCGGAGACGATTATCCGATGATTATGGGGTGCTACGGAATCGGCGTCTCGCGGCTGCTGGCGGCGATTGTCGAGCAGCACCACGACGAGCGGGGCATTGTGTGGCCCGCAGCGGTCGCCCCGTTTGCCGTCCATCTCGTAACGGTCAATCCCCTGGACGAAGTACAGATGAACGTATCGGAAGCACTGTACCGGGCTTTATCGGCGGCAGGTATCGACACGCTGTGGGACGACCGCGAGGAGCGTCCGGGCGTCAAGTTCAACGATGCCGATCTGCTCGGGATGCCGATGCGGATTACAGTCGGCAAAAAAGCCGCCGAAGGCACCGTGGAATGCAAAGAGCGCCGGAGCGGCGCACAGTACGAATGGGAGGCAGCAAGCCTGCTCCCCCGTTTGCAAACTTTTTTCAAACAGGAGGTTTTTACGCATGAGTGAAGTTGTAGCCAAATCCAGACTTGCCAAGCAAGCCGCCCAAACGATGGCCAATTTGACCACCGAGCAAAAAAACGCGGCACTGCTGCTTATGGCCGATGCCCTTGTAACCGAGCAGCAGGCGATTATCGAAGCGAACGCCAAAGATTTGCAGCGCGGCCGGGAATCCGGCACCAGCGCCTCCCTGCTCGACCGTCTTGCACTGAATGAACAGCGCATTGCCGGGATTGCCGAAGGACTGCGCCAAATCGCGGAGCTGCCTGACCCGATCGGCGATACGCTGGAAACGTTCGACCGCCCGAACGGCCTGCGCATTCACAAAATCCGCGTCCCGCTCGGAGTGATCGGGATTGTGTACGAAGCGCGCCCCAACGTGACGGTGGATGCGGCGGGCCTGTGCCTCAAAACCGGCAACGCAGTCGTGCTGCGCGGCGGCTCCTCCGCTCTTTTTTCCAACGAAAAAATCGTTGAGGTGCTGCACGGCGCTTTAAGCCGTTCGGCGATACCGGTCGATGCGCTCCAGCTCATTTTGAGCTCCGATCGTTCCTCGGTCGACGAGATGCTGAAATTGAACGGCCTGATCGATGTGCTCATCCCGCGGGGAGGCCATTCCCTCATTCAAAATGTAGTCAAGAACGCTTCCGTTCCCGTCATTGAAACCGGAGCGGGCGTATGTCATACTTTTATAGACGAAAGTGCCGATCTCACGATGGCCATTCCCATTGTGATCAATGCCAAAGCCCAACGTCCGTCGGTGTGCAATTCCATGGAAACGATGATTGTGCACGAGGCTTTCGCCTCCCGCCATTTGAACGCGCTGGCCGAAGCTTTCCGGGAGGCAGGCGTGGAGCTGCGGGGCGACGAGCGCGCACATTCGATCGTGCCGTCGATGAAAGAAGCCGTCGAAGAGGACTGGGGAACGGAGTACGGCGACTACATTCTTAACGTGAAAATTGTGCAAAACATGGACGAAGCGCTCGTTCATATTCAAAAATACGGCACCATGCATTCCGAATGCATCATTACGGAACATGCGGCGAACGCCCAACGGTTTTTGCAGGAAGTGGACGCTGCGGCCGTGTATCATAACGCGTCAACGCGCTTTACCGACGGCTTCGAGTTCGGCTTTGGCGCAGAGATCGGCATCAGCACGCAAAAGCTGCACGCACGCGGACCTATGGGACTGCCTGCTCTGACATCGACCAAGTTCCGTATTTATGGAAACGGACAAATCCGGGAATAATCGGCAAACGCGGGTTGTCTCATAAAGGCAGCCTGGCTGCACGGCCAGCACTTGCACAGCCAGCTACTTAAGGAGGAAATACGATTATGACATCTGCCTTGTATCAATCCCGGATCGCCTTTGTCGGCGCCGGCTCGATGGCGGAAGCGATTTTTCGCGGGCTTACCCGGCAAAAAGTCGCCGATCCGCAAAACATTTATGTAATGAACCGTTCCGATCAGGCAAAATTGGAGCGGATTCGCAGCCAATACGGCGTGCAGGTTACTTCCGACCCGTTAACCCGCGAAGCCTACATCCGCGAAGCCGATATCGTCGTGCTTTGCATGAAGCCCAAGGACGTGGAGACGGCTTTTATGGAGCTGCAGCCTCTGCTGAATGAACGGCAGATGCTTGTCTCGGTCATTGCCGGGCTTTCCATCGCCAAGACGGAAGCTTTGCTGCAAACCGCCATGCCGATCGTCCGCACGATGCCCAACACTTCCAGCACGATCGGCATGGGCGTTACCGGCATGAGCTTCTCCGGCAGCGTAAGCGACCCGCTCCAGCGGCTGGCGATCGAAATGTTTGAATCCATCGGCATTGTGAGTGTCGTCGAGGAGTCGAGGATGGAGATCGTCACCGGCGTATCCGGCAGCGGTCCCGCTTACGTATACTACTTCATGGAGGCTATGACCAAAGCCGGGATTGAAGGCGGGCTCTCCAGCGAGGAAGCGCTGCGGCTGACGCTGCAAACCGTACTCGGGGCAGCGCGCATGGTGCAGCATACCGGGGAAGATCCGGCCGAGCTGCGCCGCAAAGTCACTTCGCCGAACGGCTCGACGCAGGCGGCCATCGAGGCGCTGGATCGCCATCAATTTAGCGAAGGCATCGTACGCGCCGTATTCCGCTCGGCTGAGCGGACCAAAGAGATGGGCGAGCTAATCGCCGCTCCCACCGGCACCAAATCGGTGTAACATTTTATTAAAGCAGGTGAACGATCACTATGAGCACATATTGTTTAGCTACTTACCGGTGCTTTGATGAAAAGGCCGACTTTCATAAAAAAGCGACCGGCATCGCCGTCGGCCTGACGGTCGGCAGCTGGACCGAGCTGCCCGAAGCGCAAAAAGCGCAAATGGAAAAGCATCTGGGTAAAGTCGTGTCGGTGCAGGTGTACGAGCCTTCCGCCGGCAGCGCATCGTCCGAACGGTACGCCGACATTCAGATTGCTTATCCGGACGTCAATTACAGCCGGGACATTCCGGCTCTGCTCGTAACGGTGTTCGGCAAGCTGTCGATGGACGGCAAAATCAAGCTGATCGACCTTTCCTTCTCCCCCGGCTTTCTCTCCGGCTTTGCCGGCCCGAAATTCGGCATGGAAGGCGTGCGCAATTTGCTCGGCGTACACGACCGGCCGCTGCTTATGAGCATTTTCAAATCCGTTGTCGGCTACGAGCTTCCGGCTCTCCGCGAGCAGTTTTATTTACAAGCGGCCGGCGGCGTCGATTTGATCAAGGATGACGAAATTTTGTTTGAGAACCCGCTCACTCCGCTGGAAAAACGCATCGAGGTGTGCCTCGAAGCAGCTGCCCAAGCCTCCAAGGAAACGGGGCAGAAGCTGCTCTATGCCGTCAACTTGACCGGTCCTACGCTGGAGCTTGCCAACCAGGCGAAAAAAGCGATTCGCGCAGGCGCTAACGCGCTTTTGTTCAACGTGCTCGCCTACGGCTTCGACGTGCTGCACGCTCTGAGCTCGGACCCCGAAATCAACATCCCGATCATGGCCCACCCGGCGATGGCCGGAGCTTTGTATCCGTCGCCTCACTACGGCATCTCCGCTTCCCTCCTGCTGGGCAAGCTGCTGCGGATCGCCGGGGCGGACCTGGTCCTGTTCCCTTCCCCCTACGGCTCCGTCGTCATGCCGCGGGAAGAGAACCTGGCCATCAAGCACGTGCTGCTGACTCGCGACCTCGGCCGGGATTACATGTATGGTCAAGCGGCTGAGCCCGAGCCACAGCTTGCTCCCAGCTTCCCTGTGCCGTCCGCAGGCATTCATCCCGGGCTGGTGCCGCTCATTTTGCGTGATTTCGGCACCGATGTAGTCGTCAACGCGGGCGGCGGCATCCACGGGCATCCGATGGGCGCCATTGCCGGCGGACAAGCTTTCCGGCAGGCGATCGACGCCACCCTGCAAAGCATTTCGCTTCGCGATTATGCCCTTTCGCATCCGGAGCTGCAAGCCGCCATCGACGCTTGGGGGATCAGAGAATGAGCAAAGAACGCATCGTCTTTTGCGACTTTGACGGAACGATTACAGTTAACGACAACATTATAGCGATCATGAAGCATTTCAAGCCGGAGGGCTGGGAAGACTGGGTCGGCAAAATCATCGACCGGAAGGTATCCATCAAGGAAGGCGTCGGCGCCATGTTCGCGCTCCTTCCGACCGCCCGCAAAGCGGAAATCGTCGATTATGCGATTCATAACGCCGTCATCCGCGACGGCTTTCGCGAGTTCGTGGATTACTGCAAAGCGCAGGGCATTACGCTGCTCGTGACTAGCGGCGGCATCGATTTCTTCATATACCCGCTGCTGAAGCCTTTTCCGATACCGGCAGAGCATATATACTGCAACGCCAGCTCGTTTGAGGGCGACACTATCGAAATTTTGTGGCCCCATGCCTGTGACGAGCATTGCACCGGAGGCTGCGGCATGTGCAAAACGAGCATCATCCGGGCGTACGATCCTGAGCGCTACGAGCGGATTTTGATCGGCGACAGCGTTACGGATTTTGCCGGCGCGCAGCTGGCGGATACGATTTTTGCCAGATCTCACCTGATCGATTTATGCCGGGAGCGCAACTACCCGTATGATCCGTTTGAAACGTTTTTTGATATTATTGAAAAGTTGGAGGCGAAACCGGAAGCATGAGCATTCGTTTGGAAGACAAGCAGCGCGCATTTGCGGAGCTGAGCGGCATCAAGGCGGGATTGGCCGCAAAAGGCTGGTTCCCCGCTACAAGCGGCAACCTATCGATCCGCGTCGGGGAATTTAACCCCGAGGCGTTCGCTTTCGCCGTCACGGCGAGCGGGAAGGACAAATCCGTGTCCACGCCGGAAGATTTTTTGCTCGTCAACGAAAAAGGACAGCCTATCGAGACGACAAGCCTGAAGCCGTCCGCAGAAACGTTGATCCATTGCGAGATTTACCGTTTGACCGGCGCAGGCGCTATTTTTCATGTGCATACCGTATTCAACAACCTGGTCTCCGAACTTTACGGTGAGCGCGGCCGCATTCCCGTCGACAGCGTCGAGCTGATCAAAGGCTTTAACATTTGGGAAGAAAACGCCCGCATCGAAATTCCCGTCCTGCCCAACTACGCGGAAATCCCGCGTATCGCCGAGCTGGTCGAAGGCGCGATCGTGCCGCGCATTCCCGGCATCGTGCTGCGCAACCACGGCATTTACGCATGGGGCGCCAACGCTTTTGAAGCGAAACGCCACCTGGAAGCGTTCGAATTTTTGTTCGAATACGTATACCGCTGGAATCTGCTGCAAAAGGGCGTGTAGGCAGGGCTGCCGCTACACAAAGAAGAGACTGTCCCAAGCGTTCGTATTGTACGGGAACAGCCCAAAAATCGAGCAAAAGGACCTCAACTTCCACTGCCAAGTGGAGTATGAGGTCCTTTCTTTAGGTGAAATTTCAACCGCTTCAAGCGAAAAACCTGCATTTGCTAAAATATTGTAAATTTATGTTGCTAGAGCCAATTGCACATCTGACTCGTGACACGGGAGAAATGCCAGAGTGTCGCGAAAGCCGCGACACTTTGGCAGGGCAGCCGGAAGGGGTGGCCGACCGGCCGCCTGTCATGCAACGCATCCCCGCGCGCTGGGAGTTGCGCGCGGTTTGAGCCCAGCCATATGTGAAAATGGCTCGGCAAACTAAAAAGCCTGCGAAAGTGCAGGCTTTTTCCTGTCTTGAGGCCCATTTTGAGGAAAAGCCTGCAATTGTGCAGGAATTTCCCATAAAAATGGGCCTAAGCCCGTGCAGCCGCTGAAAGCCTGCATATTTGCAGGAATTTTTTGCTGTAGGCGTATACACGAGCAAAAACCTGCACTTTTGCAGGCTTTTCTCCGCGTTGTCGAGTGGATGTTCTTCCCCCTGCATCGCGAGTTTTTCAACAGCCTGCACTCTCTCAGGCTTTTCGGACTGCTTAGCTTCGAGCCGACGGTCGACGGCATGCAGCAAAACACCGCGCGCTGGGAACTGCGCGCGGTGCCGGCTGCTCTTTGCGGCTCCGCACCGCGCTTATCGGGACTGCCGATACCGCTGGGCGTATTCTTTCGCCTGCTCGACTGTCGCTACGCGGTTGCGGCTCCATTCCAGCAGGATCCGGTCGATGTAGCGAAAATATACTTTGCCGGCAAACACGGCTTCTTTCAAGGCGGTTAAAATCAGCTCGTTCGGATACTGGTCTTTGTCCAGCCACCCGCTGATCGTCTCCAGTTCCATCGGCGTAAGCGGCCGGGCGAATTCGTTTTCGAACGTCGTATAAATGTCTTTGGCCTGCGAGTCGGCCTGGATCGGGCTCCGTACGGCGGCAAAAGCGGCTGTCTGCTGTTCGATCACGAAAGCGGCCAATTTTTGATAAAGCGGCGTTATGTTGTAGCGCTCGCATCTTTTGCCGGTTTCCGGCTCGACATCCTCGTCGATGGCGATGAACTGCTCGCCGAGCAGTTTTTGCAGACTGGCGATCACTTGATCCGGAGCCGCCGACATGCGGGCTTGAATTTCCTCGATCGTCGGAAAGTCGTTGCGCTCTTTTTCCAAAAATGCCATCAGTTGGATCAGTGTCATCACTTCGGTTTCATTTAGCCGAAGACTGCGGTAATGTTTCAGCAGCAGGGACGGAATCGCCACGCTGCCTTCTTGAATACCGATCTGAAAAACCGCTTCAAGCTGCCTGCGGTGAGCTTCATTTCGATTCATTTTTCATCTGTACCCCCTCTTTATGCCGATAAACGAACATCGGTTACGGGTACAGGCGGTACATGCCGCCGCCCAAACGGTTCACGTTCAACCGCCGGCTGCGTATCGTTGCGGTATCGCCGAGATGGCGTTTCCATTCATTGATCCTGCATTTCACGAAATGTCGTACCTCCTACCTCTTGTCCAACGTTCATACGAACCTTTTTCTATTGTACACCATTTTCGGCCAACAATCAGTTCGTTTGAACAAGTGCGTAGGTATCCCGGGCAATGACCAATTCCTCGTTCGTCGGAATGACCAATACCTCGACTCTGGAGCCGTCTTTCGTAATTCGGCGCTCCGTCCCTCTGCCTGATCTGTTGCGCTCGTCGTCGAGCTCCACGCCAAGGAAGGAGAGCTTGTCGCAAACCGTTTTGCGCAGCAGCTCGGAGTTCTCTCCGACGCCCGCGGTAAAAACAATCGCATCGATGCCGTTCATCGCCGCGGCGTAGGCGCCGATGTATTTGCGAATCCGATACTCGTACATCTCGAAAGCCAGCGCGGCGTTCCTGTCGCCCGCCTCCATCGCTTCCACAACCTCCCGCATGTCGCTGCTGATGCCGGAGATCGCCTGCAGGCCGCTGTGCTTGTTCAGCATGGAGCTGATCTCGCCCAGCGTCAAATCCTCCTTGCCCATCGCGTAAGGCACGATGGCCGGGTCCAGATCGCCGCTGCGCGTGCCCATCATCAGACCTTCGAGCGGGGTCATCCCCATGCTCGTATCGACCGACCGGCCGCCCACGACGGCCGTGCAGCTGCACCCGTTGCCGATGTGGCACGTCACGATTTTCAGCTGCTCCAGCGGGCGGCCGAGCAAGGCGGCGGCGCGCTCGCTGACGTATTTGTGGCTCGTACCGTGGAAGCCGTAGCGGCGCACCTTGTGCTTCCGGTACAGCGCCATCGGCACCGGGTACAAGTATGCCGCCGCCGGCATCGTTTGATGGAAGGCGGTATCGAATACGACGGCCTGCGGCACGCCTTCCATGTTCGCCTCTACCGCCGCGATGCCGAGCATGTGCGCCGGATTGTGCAGCGGCGCAAGATCGAACAGGCGGCGGATTTCCCGCTTCACTTCGTCATTGACGATGACGGAGTTTTTGAAGCTTTCGCCGCCGTGCACGACCCGGTGGCCGACGGCGTCGATCTGTTCGATCGACTCCAGCACGCCGTGCTGCTTATGTACGAGCATGTCCAGCACTTTGCGGATCGCCGTCGTATGTTCCAAAATTTCGCTGACCTCATTGACATCCGCTTTGCCTTCCGGCTCATGGGTCAAGATCGCGGTTTCCATGCCGATGCGCTCCACTTTGCCTTTGGCCAGCACATGTTCGTCGGTCATGTTGAAAAGCTGATACTTCAAGGATGAGCTGCCTGCATTAATGACGAGTATGTTCACAGTCGGTCACCGTCCTTATCGTAGCGGAAAAATCCTTCTCCGGTCTTCACGCCGAGATGGCCGGCGCGCACCATTTGCTTGAGCAGAAAAGACGGCCGGTATTTAATATCCCCGTAATCGCGAAACATAACTTCAAGCGCCGCCTGTACGGAGTCAAGACCGAAGCGGTCGCACATCTCCAAAGGACCGTAGCGGAAATCGTAGCCGATGCGCATCGCCGTATCGATGTCCTCCGCAGAGGCCACACCCTCGGACAGCGTATGCAGCGCTTCGTTGATCAGCGTACAAATCAGCCTTGTCGTAATAAATCCTGGCGACTCGTTCACTTTGATGCTCTTTTTTTGAATCAGCTCGTCGACGAACGCTCTTGTATTTTCGTATGTCTCATCCGACGTTTTCATCGCTCTGATAATTTCTACCAAATTGATTTTAGCTACCGGATGCAAAAAGTGCAGGCCGATAATCCGTCCCGGGCTCGTCGTAACGGCAGCAATTTCGGTCACGCTCAGTGTCGACGTGTTGCTGGCCAAAATGACATGCGGCGGACAAATTTGATTCAATTGGAAAAACACGTGCTTTTTCGCGTTCAAATCTTCCGTAATCGTTTCGATAACCATATCGCAAGCGGCCATTTCCTCTATGGACTCCGCTCTCTTGATTTTTGCCAGTATGAGCTTCTTCTCCGCCTCGGTAAGCGCCCATCGTTCTATTTGTTTGTCCAGACTGACCGTAATCATCCGCATCGCATTGTCCAGTTTTTCCGCAGTTTTTTCTGCGAGCAACACTTCCAGACCGCGAGCGGCCAACATTTCGGCAATTCCTTGCCCCATCGTTCCTCCGCCGACAACACCGATCGTTTTGAATGCCATATGTTTCTCCTGTCCGCCCCAAGTTCGGCTTTATCTATATGATTCTCAATGAGTTCTCACTCTTCATCATACACCGTTTACAAACTTATTGCATTAGTATACACAAAACATTCATGATGCTTCCGAATATTGGACACACTTTTGCAAAAAAGAAAAAACCGCCGACCCAATAGTCAGCGGCCGCCGGTTGTAAATTATGCGGTTTGTCCGACGTGCGTCCGGATCAACTGCCGGAACTTGTCGCCGGAAATCACTTCTTCTTCCATCAGCACATCGAACGATTGGTCGAACACGTCCCGGTATTGCTCCAGAACTTGCTTCGTACGCAGCATCAGATCGTCCAGAATGGCGCTGTTTTCTTTCATCAGCTCTTCCTTGGTAACCATATTGCGATCGATAATCCCAAGCGAAGTCAAGCCCGAATCCATCATATTGCGGACCATCGAAAGCGCCTGTTCAAAATCGTTGCGCGAGCCGGTGCTGCGCCCGCCATAAATGATTTCTTCGGCAGCCGCGCCGCCCAGCGCGATCATGATCTGCTCTTCGATGTAATCCTTCGTGTACAAATACTGGTCCTTCGGCGGATTATGGCGCACATAACCGAGCGCTTTTCCCCGCGGACTTACGGTCACTTGCGACACGGAACCGGGGCGGACGATTTCGGCTGCGATAGCATGGCCGAGCTCGTGATACGCAACGCGTTCCTTTTCGTCTTGAGCGGTTTCTCTATCCGTTCTTTCGCCCATCATCACTTTGTCGATCGCGGAAGCCAGATGCTGCTGCTCGATCGCTTCCTTGTCCTCCCTAAGCGCGTAGATCGCCGCTTCATTCAGCACGCTTTCCAGCTGCGCTCCCGAAAACCCGAAAGTTTGCTCGGCAATTTTGTCGAGCGATACGTGTTCGGCCAAAGGCTTGTTTTTCTTATGGATGTGCAGGATGGACAAACGGCCTTTCTTGTCCGGCAAATCGACATCGATATGACGGTCGAACCTGCCCGGGCGCAGCAGCGCGCTATCCAGCATTTCCTTGCGGTTCGTCGCCGCCATAATGAGAATTTTCGGCGCATCGTTCGTATGAATGCCGTCCATCTCGGTAAGCAGCTGGTTCAGCGTCTGATCGTACTCCCGATGCTGGCCGCCGTCCCTTTTGCCGCCGATGACGTCGATTTCGTCGATAAAGATGATCGCGCTGTCCTTGCCTTCCTTGGCGGCACGCGCTCTCGCCTCTTTAAACAGGTCACGGACGCGGCTTGCGCCGACGCCGACGTACATCTCGACGAACTCGCTTCCCGACGCTGCAAGGTACACGGAGTTCGTATAATGAGCCGCCGCTTTGGCCATCAGCGTTTTCCCGGTGCCCGGAGGCCCGGTAAGCAGAATGCCTTTCAGCGGCCGAATGCCGAGCTTCTGAATCTGATCGTGCTTGATGAGAAAATCAAGAGCCTCCATCAGCTCGCGCTTGGCCCGGTCCTGACCCCCGATTTCGTCGAAAGTCAAATAAGAGGGCGTGCGGTTTTTGCTTTTGCGTTCGCCGCCGGCCGCCAGCCCCAAGCCGCCGCGGCTGCGAATCATCAAAAATAAGGAGATGCCAAGTACGCCTGCAAACAACACGGGAACAATGTTAACCCCGATAAATACGAGAAAAATCAGCAGAACCGGAACGAATCCGATACAAATCTCTTTGCCCAATTTACTCATTCGGCCACACTCCTATCTTTCCCGGAGTCCGTGAGAGCATCACGAATTTGCTGGAATCGCCGTCCGTCAAACGAACGTATACGTAATGTTCGTCCATTTCCGTATCGACCTTCAAATTCGCAAGCTGACCCGCGTAGCTTTGCAATGTTTTCGGAACATCGGCATAATGCTTCGTTTCCATCGCCTGGGCGACGTCAAACAAAGCTTTCGACCACCAAGTATCGAGTTCCGCAGAAGTTTTGGACTGCAGATTATAATGAACCGTCCGTTTGCCGATGATCGACGATCCTTCCTTCGAAATGCGGTTCACGATCGTGCGCAAATCGGCATCGGGCTTCAAAGTTAAAGTAATATTTACCTGATCGCTGTCCAATTGTATCGCAGAGCTTTCCACTCCGGTCGTTGCGGTCACAATGTCGGATAACGGATTTTCCATAGCCAGACTATTATATGCAAACCAACCACCGAACAATACTGTGGAAGATACGATGACGCTTATGACAACAGGTAAGAGACGCAGCTTCATCAGACAACGTCCCCCTTTCTATAGTCTATTTTGTTTTGTTTACCGGCTCGCTATACGAAGAGTATATCATAAGCGATATACTTATTCCTTATACAAAGTGTGGAAAGAAAAAAAAGCCCAGCCTATTGCAGGCTGAGCCGGTACGTATCGACAAAAGTTCCGTCTTTAAAAGCGTAATAATCGTAAAAATAGCGTTCTCCATTCGCATCCTGCTTTTTGTAAAACACTTCCCACACGTATTGCGCGCCCAGTTTGCCCGGTAAAATGCGCAGCACGTCGATGGCGCTATCTTTTTTAAGCATCTTTTCGCGCACTTGCTCTTCCGTAAAAGCTTCTGCGGCCATCTCCGTATGAACTTCCTTGTCCGAGATCCAGACGATGACGGGCTGACCGATTTTGTCTTCGCCCCGAACGATTTGGAACGGCTCGTCACCGTAAAAAGCTTCCACTTTTGTCGCTTTGGTCAAAATGGTTTTCTCATAAGCGGTTTCCACAGCTTGGCTGTTCGCATCCCAGTGCGTGTTCTGCACGTTGAGATAAAAACGGCTGATAACAACAACAAGCGTCAAAACGATAAACGCGCCGAACATCACGGTTCTTTTCCAGCTCACTTATGCCGCTCCCCTTTCTGCAGCCGCCCGGGAACGGACGTTACCCGATCAGCTTTTCAAAACGAAGCTCGAATTCGCGCTTGATCTTTTCTTCGTCCAAAGTCAGGCATTCGCCGCCGCGGACGATCCATTTGCCGTCTACGCACACATCGACAACGTCTTTGGCGGATGCGGAATAAACAATATGAGACACGAAATCCGTCTTGGGCAAAAAATGCGGCTGATCGATATCCAGCGCGATGAAATCGGCCTTCATTCCTGGCGCAAGCTGTCCTACCCGGTCCAACCAAATGGATTCGGCACCCATCCGGGTTCCGAGCTGAAGCGCCTCGGCGGCAGGCACCGCAAGCGGATCGCCGGAAACGCCTTTATGAATCAAGGCGGCGAGCCTCATTTCCTCAAACATATCCAAATTGTTGTTGGAAGCCGCGCCGTCCGTCCCCAGGGACACCTTCACGCCTGCGCGAAGCAGTTCAGGCACTCTGGCAACGCCGCTGGCCAGCTTCAAATTGCTTCCCGGATTATGGGAAATCCGCACATCGTACTTTTTCACGATTTCGATTTCTTCATCGGTCAGATGCACCCCGTGGGCGACGAGCGTCGGCCGGCTGAATACACCGAGCTTTTCCAGGTGGGCGACAGGACGCAGCCCGTACTGCTCCACGTTGGCCTGAACTTCCCGATTCGTTTCCGACATATGCGTATGTATAGGAAGATCCAAATCATGCGCTGCCTGCACGATACGCTCAATGTAATCCGGCGGGCATGTATAAGGCGCATGCGGAGACATCATCGTCGTAATTCTGCCGTCAGCTTTGCCGTGCCAGCTTTTTGCAAACTCGGTCGCCTCTTTCAGCTTCGCATCCTGAACTTCCGGCGGGCACAGACCGATGACGCCCCGCGTCAGGCAGCCGCGCATCCCCGATTGCTCGACGGCTTGCGCCACCTCGTTCATATGGTCGTACATATCGACGAAAGTTGTGGTGCCGCCTTTGATCATCTCAACGACGGACAGCAAAGTGCCCCATTTTACATCCTGCGAAGAAAATTTGGCTTCCATCGGCCACATTTTCTCCTCCAGCCAAATTTGCAAAGCCAAATCGTCGCCGTATCCGCGAAGCAACGACATCGCCGCATGGCCGTGAGTGTTCACCAGACCCGGCATGTACAGCTTGTTTGTGCCGTCTATCACTTCATCGTACTGCTCTCCGGCAGGGGGCGCCTGTTCGCCCAAATAAGCAATGCGGCCGTCTTCGATAACCATCCATCCTTTGACAACAGGTCTGGACGAATCCGCCGTTACAAATATTCCGTTGCGTATGCACATTTTTTTCATAGGTAAAGGTTCCTCTCCAGGCATTCTTCTAACGAACACCGCTTTTTCCAATGTACAACTTCGCACCCGTAAAATCAAGAAAACCGGCAAATGCAAAATCCAAGTTATTTAGCATTGCTTTCCGTATAAATGTTATGATATTTTTAACTTCGTGAGTTTTCAACAAATTGGTCTGTTTTGTAGCAAAAATCGATCAAAATTTTGTACATATAGAAAATATTGGGAGGGTTTTATGACAACGTTATTTACTAGAAAAGGGGACGTCGATTTTCTCCAGCTTCTCATCGGGTCTGCCGAGAATGCCTTGGAAACCGCTCAAATGTTCCGTACGGCGATGATGGGTGAGAAACCGCCCGTCGATTATGTAAAAGCCATCCACGACCTGGAGCATAAAGGCGATTCGATCACGCATGAGATTTTCAAAGGACTGAACAAAGTGTTCATCACTCCTCTGGACCGCGAAGACATCATGGAGCTCGCCTCCAAAATCGACGATGTCACGGACGGCATTGAAGCCACGATCGCCCGTTTCGACTACCTCGGCATTTCGCATACCGATCAATTTATGAGAGACTTTTCCGCGGTTATCGTCGACTCCTGCCAACATATGCTGGATGCGTTCAAACTGCTCGCCAAGAAAAAGTACATGCAAATTACGGAGCACACGGTTGCCATCAACAGCCTGGAAAACGACGGCGACCGGCTGATGCGCGAAGGCATACGGCAAATTTTTCTCGCCAAAAAAGATATTTATGAAGATTTCAAACTCAAAGAAGTGTATGAAAGACTGGAAGAAACAACGGACGCGTGCGAAGATGTGGCCAATATTCTGGAGAGTGTCGTTCTTCGGTACTCTTGAGGAAACGATTTAGGAGGAAAACATGTTAACCTATCTAATCGTTATCGTGGCGCTCGCACTTTTGTTTGACTTCATCAACGGATTTCACGATACGGCGAATGCAATTGCAACATCCATCTCTACAAGAGCGTTAAACCCCCGGGTCGCCGTTGTTATGGCGGCGGTACTGAACTTTGTCGGAGCGATCGTCTCTTCCGAAGTCGCCAAAACAGTCGGGGGCAAAATCGCCAACCCGGCCAAAATCGACCACGGCGTTGAAATTGTAATCGCGGCGCTTATAGCCGCCATTATCTGGAACCTTGTGACCTGGTATTTCGGCATTCCTTCCTCCTCCTCGCATACGCTGCTCGGCTCCCTGGCCGGTGCGGTAATTGCCGGAGCAGGCATGAGCTCCGTGAACTGGGGCGGTTTCACCGAAATTATCATCATCCTCATTTTATCGCCGATCATTGCTTTTGCAGCGGGCTTTGTGATCATGATCCTGATTAAGTATATCATCCTTTGGTCGGGCAACACTTCGCGTTCCAAGCTGAACCGGATGTTCCGTTCTTTGCAGGTACTGTCAGCCGCGCTGCTGTCCTACTCCCACGGCGGCAACGACGCGCAGAAGGCGATGGGCATCATCGTGTTCGGGCTTGTTGCAGCGGGTTATCAAACGGATCTGGATGTGCCTTTATGGGTAAAAATCGCCGCGGCTACAGCCATGGGCCTCGGAACGTCCATCGGCGGCTGGCGCATCATCAAAACGATCAGCCGCAAAATTATTAAAATCGAGCCGATCAACGGCTTCGCCTCCGATTTGACGTCGTCGATCATTATACAAGCATCCACTCATATGGGGATGCCTCTGTCAACGACGCACGTCATTTCATCGTCCATTATCGGAACGGGAAGCGTCCTGCGCTTCCATGAAGTCCAATGGGCAACCGTCGGCAAAATGATCATGACCTGGGTCATTACCATCCCGATCAGCATCGTCTTGTCTTACTCGATTTACTTCGTGTTGTTTAAGTTGTTTTAGATGAAAAACCCGGGCCAGTATGTGGCTCGGGTTTTTTGTTATTTTTGCAAAGCGCGGCGGGGCGCTGCAATGCGGCTATGGAGCGAGCCGCTTGTGCGTTGCATGTGGCTGTGGAGCGAGCCGCTTGTGCGTTGCATGTGGCTGTGGAGCG
Organism: Paenibacillus sp. sgz302190; assembly: GCF_059820445.1. Lineage (NCBI taxonomy): Bacteria > Bacillati > Bacillota > Bacilli > Caryophanales > Paenibacillaceae > Paenibacillus > Paenibacillus sp. sgz302190. Next base: position 245,297 of record NZ_JBZYAO010000005.1, on the reverse strand, counting down.
AGCCGCTTGTGCGTTGCATGTGGCTGTGGAGCGAGCGCTTGCACGCTGCATACGGCTGTGGAGTGAGGCGCTTGTGCGCTGCTTGCGCTCTGGAACGTGCGCTTGCACACTCCTTGCGTTGTTCTACGAGCCACTTGTAACGCTCTACCATAGCCACTCTCAGCGTTGCGTCGAATTGAATGGCTACAGCACGTTAGATGTGTGCGCAAGATCGCGTATTTGTTTTGTTTGTTGAGCTTCGCAACCAGGAGCGGTTTTAAAGCCGAACTTTCACCGGTTTCCGCTTCTTTTTGCCGTCCGCCCAAAGACGGCACTTCGCGCCAATGAAACGAATTGGCTCGACAGCCGGAAAAACCTACAAAACTCCCATGACGCCGTAGACGTTATCCCCACAGAATGAAAACAATCGTCTACTGAAACAATTTCAAGCTTTAAAAGCGTAAAAGTTGGAAACGAGTACATTATTTTCGTTAAAATAGAGGCTGCTGAGAAAACATACATTGGAGAGACGCATCATATTACGGGTAGAAAACCAGACTGTTGATAAAGTAACGGGGTAGAGGAACCAAAAGGGGCACAATCACTCTTCAGTAACCTACGGCTCTCTCCTGTACGGGTTACGGCGTTGGAACAAGCAGCCTGGCACAGAAAAAACCTGCGAAAGTCAGGCTGTTTCAGCAGAAATGGTTCATTTCGGCAAAAAGCCTGCGATTGTGCAGGAATTTTCGCTAAAAACGCTTCTCAGCCCATGTTCGCGGCGAAAAGCCTGCACATTTGCAGGAATTTTTCGTATCCAGCGCATCAGCGAGCAAAAAACTGTACTTTTGCAGGTTTTCTCCACGTTGCTAAGCAAATGTACTGCCTGCTGCCATGCGAGTTTTTCGCCGATCCAGCTTCCGGAGGCTTCTGCAGGGTTTTGTTTCTCTTCTGCAGGTTTCTGCGGGTTTCTGCGGGTTTCTGCAGGTTTCTGCGGGTTTCTGCAGGTTTCTGCAGCTTTCCCCTGCGTCCTGCTGCAAATTTCCGCATAGCGCGAGCCCTTGGCCTAGTCCAAATAATAGGCCAGACTCTGCAGCTCGGTCGTGAAATCGGCATGGTGCACGCGGATTTCGGGCGGCACCTTAATGATGACCGGCGCAAAATTAAGAATCGCTTCAATGCCGGCTTCGACGAATTGATTCGCCACATTTTGCGCTTCCGCTGCCGGTACCGTAATGATGCCGATTCTGACGCCAAGCCGCGATATCGCTTCTTTCAGCTCGTGCGTCGGCTGCACGATCAAATTATTGATCGTCTCGCCCGTTTTCTCGGGCATCGCGTCGAATACGGCGACAATTTTCATATCGTTGCGCAAATATGTGTTGTAGTTGCACAGTGCCCGCCCCAGGTTGCCCGCCCCGACCAGAGCGACCCGGATATGGCGGTCCAGCTTCAAGATCTGCCTGATCTTCTCGATGAGATAGCCGACGTCGTAGCCGATCCCTTTTTTGCCGAATTCCCCGAAATAGGCCAAATCTTTGCGGATTTGCGCGGGGTTCAAATCGAGCTTTTGCCCCAGATCCTGCGACGAGACCGTCATAATATTTTTCATCGCCAGCTCGTTCAAAAACCGCAAATAAATCGGCAGCCGGCGGACTACAGCTTCGGATATTTTTTGTGTCTTCACCGCTGCGCCTCCCCCATCCATTCCTCAATTCTTGGAATCATTTGTTCCGTCGTCATATGTTCAATCTTCGGACCGGGCAGCGAATAAAGAAAATATTTGCCGTACTGCGTATCGATAACGCGGGTATCGTAAATAATAACGATTCCTTTATCCGTAGCCCGCCGCACGAGCCGCCCGAATCCTTGTTTGAAACGAATGACCGCCTGCGGCACGGAAAATTTCATAAACGGATTTTCGTTCCGCTTTTTAATATTTTCACATTTGGCTTCAATGAGCGGGTGATTCGGAGGCTGAAACGGAAGCCGAATAATAGCCAAGCAGGACAACGCATCGCCCGGGATGTCCACGCCTTCCCAGAACGAGCTTGTACCCAGCAGCACGCAGGAATGGTGGTCCTGGAACATGCGGGTCAGCTTGCTGCGGTTGCCGCTGTCTACGCCCTGTCCAAGCACGGTAATCCCATGCGGCTTTAACCGCTCCTTCATGCCGGCATGAATCTGCTTTAACATCCGGTTGGATGTAAACAGCACGAGCATTCGGCCGTTGGTAACCAAAGCGACATTGCTTAAAGAATCGATAAGTGCTTGTATGAAAACGGCGTCCCCGGAAGGGCCTTTAATCGTCGGAAAATCTCTGGGAATACAGACCAGCGCCTGCTCCCTGTAATTGAACGGGGACGGAAGCTGCACCGTTTTGAGCTTGCCGGCCTCTTCGCCGGCGGGAATTTGCAAACCGAGCTGATCGGCCGAGTATTGGAACGATTTGTTCACGGATAACGTAGCCGAAGTCAAAATGATGCTGTCTTTATTTTTGAAAAAATGCTCCTGAAGCAGCGGACTCACATCCGTCGGCACACTGATCAGCTGCAGCGACTTGCTCTTGGAATACGTGCCGGCTTCCATCCAGTATACGTAACCTTGATCCTCCATTTTCATGAAAAAATGAAGCGCATCCCGGTGCCCGTAAAGCTCCTTCAAAGTTCCGTTCAAATCCGTCACGATGCTCTGGACTTCCAGAACTTCCTGCATCTCTTTGATCTCGCTCAGCATTTTGTCGAGCGTGCGGAGCGTATCGTTCATGCTCAAATAAATGTTGTCCTCCATCATCGTCAGCTCGCTCCAATGCGCCGGCAGCGCCTCGGGCTTCATGCGCAGCACGTATTGCGAGTTCTCCGATTGCGACGGGTCGCTTTTTGCCGTAAGCAGCTCGTACAACCCTTCGCTCAAACGCTCCCAGTCTTCCTTGATCTGCACGATTTTCGGGTACAAACCGTCTATCGCTGCGCTCCAGGCCAAAGCTCTCTCCTGCTCTTCCGCCGCCTTCTGAAGACGAAAGCGGAGCATAGGCAGCTGCCCGCTGCGGTTGTCTTTATACAACCACTGCAAAGAATGGTAAAACGCGCCCGAGTGCAGCTCGATCCCCAGATGCTTGCTGGCCACTTCTTCAAAGTGGTGTGCTTCGTCGATGACCAGATGCTTGTAGCCGGGTAGCAGGCGGTTCTCGGCCTTCATATCGGTAAACAACAGCGAATGGTTCGTTATGATGACATCTGACGTGTTCGCATCGTGGCGGGCGCGGTGGTAGAAACATTTTTTGAACCAGGGACACATCCGGTTCAGGCAGGAATCGGTATCGCTGGCCACCGAATGCCAGAACTGCGCGCCTTTATTGCCGAAATTCAGCTCCTCTTCGTCCCCGTGTTTCGTTTCGCTGAGCCATACGACCATTTGAGCCGCTGTGACCGAGTCGTCCTTGCCGTACTCGTAATCGCGCGTGACCAGCTTGTTTTCGAACTTGCGCAAGCAAAGATAATGACTTCTGCCTTTCAATACGGCCGCTTTAAAAGGTATCGGAAAAATGTCCTTCAGCAGCGGAATATCCCGCTCGCGCAGCTGTTCCTGCAAATTAATCGTATGCGTGCTGACGATCACTTTTTTATCGTGTTTGATTCCGTAATACAGCGCAGGAATCAGGTAGCCCAGCGATTTGCCGGTACCCGTACCCGCTTCAATCATTAAATGCGTGTCGGCCTCCAGCGACTGCTCCACTTCATGGATCATCTGCTCCTGCGCCGGGCGGTCCTCGAACACGTCAAACCGCTGCTGAAGCGCCTGCTTCAAACTGTCATGAAATTCGGAAAAAGCAGCACCGAGCTTCCGAATGTCCTGCGCGTCTCTTTCCTCTTCGTCCTCGCCCCAATCGCTTACGTTCATCGTAAACTGCCGGAAATAACGGTGAGTATCGGTATCGATGCTCGTATTCATTTCCTTGTAGGCGCGGATTTCATCCAAAAACCAGCCCAAATCGCTGGCACCGCTTTCGAATATGTGGCTGAGCCGCTGCACGGTCAAGAGCGGAAGACCGAGTATGCGCTCCATGCAAATGATCCAGATCAAAGCGGTAACCTCGGCGTCGCTGTCGGCCTGATGCGGCCTCTCATGATCCAGTCCGAACATGTCCGCCACCATGCCAAGCTGCAAGCTCGGCGTCGACGGAAACAGCATGCGCAGCATATCCATCGTATCGAGCACGCGGCCCGAAAACGGAGGAAATCCGCATTTCGTCAAGCCTTTCTGCAAAAACGATAAGTCGAATTGCACATGATGGCCGACGAGAACACAGTCAAAAAGAAGCGGAAACATCGCCGTCATCACTTCGTCAAGCTGCGGCGCATGCTCCACCATTTCATCGGTAATGCCGGTCAGCGTAGTAATAGAAGAAGGTATACCCATTCCTGGATTGACCAGGGAAGTATACCTGTCGACAATTTGAAATTGATCTATAATGACAAGCCCAACCTGAATAATTTCATCCGAAGACTGGCTTCCTGTCGTTTCAAAATCCAAAACTGCAAATTTCATGACGTATCCTTCAATCCCTTCGTCCTGCTCTTCCTCTAGCATACCAAATCTGTTCAGGAAAAGGGAATACCCACTTGCCGGTTCGTTATGATTCGTCGAGATTAATGAGCGGTTCCATGCAAGTCGGGTCCGTATGATAAGCTTTTTGAAAATATTCGAAAGCTTTTTCCATATTATGATTTTGCACCTGTATGCAGCCCATGGCATTATAGGAAATGGCTTTCATCTTCGCATTCTCGGTTAGCGGAAGGAGGAATTGGAAATGCCTGTAAGCTTCTCCGAACTCCCCTTTCCTTAAATAACCCATCGCCAAATACATCCGGGCGAGCAAAAAATCCGGCCGCCGCTTCATCAGCGACTCGAACTCCCGAATCGCCTGATCGTACATCGACAGCTTGTAATAGCCCTGTCCCCGCAAAAACTCATCGGTCTGCTTGCCGGTTACATCCAGATCCATGAGCTCTTTATGCAGGGTTTGAGTATCCATCGGAACGCCCCCATAAAACTTTCCCAGCTTCTCCTCGAATTGAAGCCAAGACTCGATAAACTCGTCGCTCATCAGCTTCAGAACTTGAAGCTGCTCGTCAAGCTCGGCTTTTTTGTGGTCTGCGGCATTCGGATACTCTTTTTGGATTTCTTCCAAAACCTCGTTCATCGTGGAAAATAAATGCTTGAACATTTGCCATCCCACCTTTGCTTCGAAAGCTTATCCTCATTCTTTGTTAAGAGCGCCGATTTCATGCATGCCCCTTCAAGGAAGATTGATCAAGGGAAGACGGATCAAAGCACGGTCGAATGGATTTCTTCTTTCAGCAGTTGCGTCACCTTATTGTTCTCGCCCATAATGGCGATCGTCGGCGTATGCCGCTTCGCTTCTTCGTCGGTCATCATCGCATAGGAGACGATAATGACCGTATCCCCTGCCTGCACAAGCCGGGCGGCCGCGCCGTTCAGGCAAATGACGCCCGATCCGCGGGGGCCGGGAATAATATAGGTTTCCAGTCTGGCGCCGTTGTTGTTGTTGACGATTTGCACTTTTTCGTTCGGCAGCATATCCACCAAATCGATCAAATCCTCATCGATCGTAATGCTGCCCACATAGTTGAGATTGGATTCGGTAACGGTGGCGCGGTGTATTTTGGCTTTCATCATCGTACGAAACATTGGGCTCACTTCCTAACGGGTAAAATGATATTATCGATAAGTCTCGTTTGTCCGAATTTGACGGCTACCGCAACAATGACGGATGACGTTTCCGCGGCGGACAACGTTTCATAAGGTTCCAAAATCGGATATTGCAAAGCTTCGACATAATCAATGTTTGCCAGCGGCGCCGTGGCAATATGCTCGCTCACGATCCGGACCAAAGATGCGGAACTCGAAGCCAAGCCGTCCCGCACCGCGGCAGAGGCTTTTTGCAAAGCCTGGGAAAGCACAACCGCCTGCTGCCGCTCTTCGCCGCTCAAGTAGACGTTGCGCGAGCTCATGGCTAGTCCGTCCGCTTCGCGCAGCGTAGGGCAAGGGACAATCTCGACAGGCATGTTCAAGTCGTCGACCATTTGTTGAACGACCGCGACCTGCTGGGCATCCTTTTGCCCGAAATAAGCTTTGTCCGGCTGCACGATCTGGAACAGTTTGCTTACAACCGTCGCAACGCCGTCAAAATGCCCCGGACGGGACGTTCCGCACAACCGGGAAGTTATCCCCGACACGCTAACCGTCGTGCGTATTTCCCGCGGATACATTTCCATGACTTCGGGCAAAAAGACGATATCAACACCCGCGGCTTCCGCCAACTGCAAATCGCGCTCCGTATTCCGCGGATAGCGTTCAAAATCTTCATTCGGGCCAAATTGCAGCGGATTGACAAAAATGCTCAGCACGACAAGTCCGCTTTTTTCCCTGGCCGTTTTCAGAAGGCTCATATGCCCGTCATGCAAATATCCCATTGTCGGCACGAACCCGACGTCCCCGCTGCGGCTGCGCCGAAATTCCGCAATCCTGGCGCGCAGCCCGGCAATGGTGCGAATGACTTCCATCGTTTGAGTTTGAGTCGCTTCCATCGCAGACATCACTCCTTGCCCCCGTATAAATATTGAACGACTTCGTTGTCCATATGAAACGTATGCTCGGCTGCGGGAAAGCTCCGTTCTTTCACTTCTTTCACATACCCGCCGATTCCTTCACGAATAGTTTCTCCAATATTCGCGTACGATTTAACGAATTTTCTGGGTGGCGTCTCCGGTCCGTATTGGAGCAAATCGTGAAAAACGAGCACTTGGCCGTCGCAATTCACGCCTGACCCGATCCCGATCGTCGGGATGGACAGCTCCTTCGTTACCCATGCGGCAAGCTCATCGGTAACGAGCTCCAGCACGACGGCAAACGCGCCGGCACGCTCCAGCGCCTTCGCATCGCTAAGCAGCTTCTCGGCCTGTTCCGAGCTTCTGCCCTGCACGCGGAAGCCTCCGATCTGGTGTACGGACTGCGGCGTCAACCCGAGATGCCCGACGACGGGAACGCCCGCCTTCGTAATCGCCTCCACCGTCGCCGCGATTTCCGCGCCGCCTTCCAGCTTGACCGCCTGCGCTCCGCCCACTTGCATCAAGCGGGCAACACCCTGCAGCGCCAAATCGACGCTGCCGTGATACGTCATAAACGGCATATCCGCGACAACGAACGTAGAAGACGCTCCCCGCACCGCCGCGCGCGTATGATAGACCATATCGTCCAGCGTTACGGGCAAAGTCGAATCGTAGCCGAGCACAACGTTGCCAAGCGAATCCCCGACCAAAATAACGTCGACGCCCGCTTCTTCGGCGAGCTTTGCCGACGGATAGTCGTAGGCGGTAACCATCGCGATCGGAACGCCGTCCTGTTTCATTTTCCTCATTTTAGCTGTCGTTAGCGGCTTGCGCTGTACCATAGGAATCCCTGCTTTCGTCAAAAAATAAAAAAACCTTTTAGCCTCAGAGCTAAAAGGAGCGCACGCAAAAGAATCCAATGATCCTTCCGTCTCGGTCCCTTAAGGCTCAGAGCAGAATCCGACATCTTGCTTGAATTTCGTACTTTCGGTTGTACAAAGCTTTCCTGCGGCTCGCGAGTGCCGTTCCTTCACGGATACAGCCCCGGGTCATAGCAAAAAAATTAAAGCTTTGACACAAGTATAACAAATTTTGCACTATTTCGATACCCTTAATTCCGGCCCGCCGCAACCAACTCTCTATCGCAGCTCGATATCGCCCGAATACACTTTAACCCGCTCGCCCGAGCCCGTCACGATCGTTAACGCGCCCGAATCGTCCAGAGATTCGGCAATGCCTTCGATGATGCCTGCGGGGGTATGCGTCCGTATCGGCCTGTGCAAAGTGACGCTGAGCGCTTCCCACAGCAGGCGGATCGGGGCAAAGCCCTGCTCGGCGTAGAGAGCGTACAAATCTTCGAATTGTTTAAGAAATGCCTGTATCAGCCCTTCCCGGCTGATTTCCGCTCCCGATTCGATAGCCAGCGAAGTTGCGACCTGACGCAGCTCTTCGGGGTAATCTTCGCGCTGCAAATTCGCACTGATGCCGATCCCGGCAATGACGTATTTCAGCCGCTCGTCCTCGCCGCTGCTTTCCAGCAAAATGCCGCTCACCTTTTTGCCGCCGATCAACAGATCGTTCGGCCATTTGATGCCGACGGCCACGCTGCATATTTCCCGGATCGCCCGGCACAGCGCAACGGCGGCGAGCAAAGTCAGCTGCGGCATAAAATAAACCGGGATGCGCGGCGTCAGCACGAGGCTCATCCAGATGCCTTTGCCTGCCGGAGAATGCCACTTGCGGCCCATCCGGCCCCTCCCGGCGGTTTGCGCCTCAGCAAGGACGAGCGTGCCTTCCGGAGCGCCGGAAGCGACGAGTGCGTGCGCTATCGTCTGTGTGGAATCGACCTCCCCGTGTATGTACAGGCGCTGTCCAAGCGACTTCGTCCGCAGCCCGGAGAGCAGCCTTGCCTTATCGTATTTGTCCGGCTTTCTGATCAGCCTGTACCCTTTGCGCGGTGCCGACTCGAATACGTAGCCGGCCTGGCGCAGCTCGGCGATATGCTTCCATATCGCCGTACGGCTGCATGCCAGTCTGCGGCTCAGCTCCTCCCCCGACACATAGGCGCCCTCAAACTCCGCGAACAGCTGCAAAATGCGTTCGTTCATTCGTAGCATTCACTCACATTCCTGTCCATATTTGAACCGTTAGGAGTCGGTCCGATGAGTTCAACGTAACTTCACCGGATAGACTCCTGACGTTAGCGTTAATCCAAACTATCCCGCGCGGCTTGCAGCAAAGCCGCGCGCTCATTGCGCAGCTCGCCGAGCGCGGTGCGCTCCAGCAGTTGCTGCAGCAGCTTGCCCAGCCACGGGCCCGGCTGCTTGCCCAGCTCCGACGTCAGCTCGCCGCCGCTGACGGCAAGCTCTTTCAGGCTGAAGCAGGGAATCTCGCTCAGCCATGCTTCCCCGCGCCGGACGAGCTCCGGCGCGGCTGTCCCCAAGAAGCACGCCAGCTCCGACGAGCCGCGCCCTTCCTCCGGCGGCAGCACGCGCAGCAGCCGCAGCAAATCGCGGGCCGCCGGCTCGCCGCGGCGGACCGCGCCAAGCTTCCAGACCCGCGCGAGCTGCGCAGGGTCTGCCGGCGCCTCGGCCAGCCATTCGCGCAGGCCGAGGATGTCCGCGACCGCGTCCGTGTCGGCGCGGGAGAAGGTCAGCTCCTGGAGCGCCTCGCGGCATATCGCCGCCGGCGTCTCCAGGAGCAGCAGCAGCAGCGCCCAGCGGGTGTGCTGCCGCTCCAACGCGCTGACGGCGTCCAGCGCGAGGTCGTGCGCGAGCCAGCGGTCAAAAGGCAGCGGCAGCTGCTTTTTGACGTGCGCCGTCAGGCCGCTCGCGAGCAGCAGACGGACGGCCCGCGCCGGGGCCGGGCCTTCGATCATGCGCTGCAGCTCGCTGCGCACGCGCTCCATGGCGATGTGGCGCAGCAGCGGCGCTTGCGCGAGCAGCGCTTGCCACGTCACCGCCTCGACCTCCAGTCCGTAGGTCGAGGCAAAACGAATGCAGCGAAGCATGCGCAGCGCATCTTCGCCGAATCTTTCCTCCGCGGCTCCGACGCAGCGGAGGACGCCTGCTTCCAGATCCTTTTGCCCGCCAAAAGGATCGATGATCGCGCCCGCCCTGTCCATCGCCATGGCGTTCATCGTAAAATCGCGCCGCCGCATATCCTCCGTAAGGTCGGAGATATACTCCACGGAAGCCGGGCGGCGGAACTCTTCGTACTGCGACTCCTTGCGGAACGTCGTCACCTCGTACGTCCCCGTCTCCAGGATGACGGTAACGGTGCCGTGCTGCAGTCCGGTCGGCGCCGTCCGTTTAAAGCAGGCCATCACCTGCTCCGGCAGGGCGGAGGTGGCGATGTCGATATCCTTGACAGGTTTGCCCAATACGGTATCTCTGACGCAGCCTCCGACCATATAGGCCTGGTATCCTTCTTCCGCAAGCCGGGCGAGCACATATTCGGCCCCTGCCTTCATTTGTATAACCGACGGTTGTTCCGTCATGCTCCCGCCCTCCTAGCCGCTACTGACAGGATGAGGCGACCAGCCGGTGGGACTCGGGAAGCTCTCTTCCAAGAACGCGGTAATAAATTTCCTCATACTGCACAGTCGTAATATCGTTGCAAAACGTTTGCCGAGCGCGGTACAAGCATTTCTCCACCATCAGCTCGTACTGCTCCGGCTGGCTCAGCATTTGATACACATACTCGGCCATTTGCTCCGTATCGCCGATTTCCGCCAAATATCCGGTCTCTCCGTGCGTAATCAGCTCCGGAATTCCCCCGGCGTTGGAACCGACCGTCGGCACTCCGCAAGCCATCGCTTCCAGCGCGACCAGTCCGAAGCTTTCTTTTTCCGAAGGAAGCAGCATCACATCGGCCAAAGAAATGACCTGCGCCACATCGTCCTGTTTCCCGCAAAACGTAACCCGGTCGCTCAGCCCCAGCTCTTTCACTTTGGCAATAATTTTCGACAGTTCCGGGCCTTCGCCGACGAACAGCAGCCTCGAAGGCAGCCTTTCGCTCACTTTGGCAAAAATATCGACGACATCGGAAACCCGTTTGACCGGTCTGAAATTCGAAATGTGGATCAAAATTTTTTCATCGGGACGGGCGAATTCCGGCCTCAATTTGCTGACGTCCCGCGGGTAATACACCCGTTTATCGACGAAATTGTAGGCAAGGTCAATCGGCCGGTCGATCGCCAGCGATTCTCGCGTCTCTTTGATCAAATCCTGGGACACCGCCGTTACGGCGTCGCTTTCGTTAATCGCGTAGCGGATCAGGTCGCTGATCGATTGGTCCTGCCCCAGAACCGTAATGTCGGTTCCGTGAAGCGTCGTGACGACTTTCAGCTTGCTGCCGATCATCTGCTTGGCCAGCAGCGCGCACACGGCATGCGGGATCGCGTAATGAACGTGCAGCAGATCCAGGTCCTCCATCTTCGCTACCTGGGCCAGCTTGCTCGCCAAAGAAAGATCGTAAGGCGGGTAGCGGAAAACGTAATAATCGCTGACCTCAACCTCATGGTAAAATATATTTTTATGGTATTTCCCCAGCCGGAACGGCATGCTGTGCGTAATAAAGTGCACTTCGTGGCCTTTTTCCGCCAGCAGCTTTCCGAGCTCCGTCGCCACGACGCCGGAGCCTCCCAAAGTCGGATAGCAGGTAATGCCTATTTTCAGCTTATCGCTCATTGTTCCCTCTTTCTCATCACTCGAAACGGTTCACCACAAAGGGCAGTTTCGAGATGAAGCCTTCGGCATAGGTAATCATCCGTTTTTGCCCCATCAGCCTGTCGCGCGCCTCCACCCGCTCCACGTAACCCTGATTCAGCGGAGTCGCCACAGTCCCTTGGCCGGATTCGAATTGCGAACGATATGCGCTCAGCGCGGCGATTTTGCTCTCGTAGACGTCGGTGACGTCCACCATCACATCGGCTTCGTACACATCGTTGATAAAATAAAAGTACAGCTGCTGCACGTTCACCGGCTCGGTCTCCGGCAAATATTTGCGCAGCTTGGCATTAAACGCCGCTTCCTGCACCAGGTGCGAGCAGGCGATATGATCCGGATGCCGGTCCTGCCAATAAGGCGCAAACACGATCCTCGGCTTGTGCTTGCGTATTTCCTGAACAATCCGTTCGATATGCTCCGGCGTCAGCAAAAGCCCGCGGTCGGGCAGCCCCAGATTGGAACGCATGGCCAGCCCGAGAATGCGTCCCGCTTCTTCCGCTTCCCGCTTCCGGTTGTCCACGGTGCCGTTGGAGGACATTTCGGCGTATGTCAGATCGCATATTCCGACACGGTAGCCCAAAGCCGTATGCTTGGCGATCGTCGCCCCCATCCCGATCTCGGCATCGTCGGCGTGGGCGCCGAATATAAGAATATCCAGCGGCTCACTCATTGGAATCAATTCCCGGTTTGTATTTATGCACAAGCTCCCGCCATGCGAAATCGCCACGGTCAAGCGCTTTGACCAAAATCTCGGCTGTCGCGATGTTCGTCGCGCACGGAATTCCCTGAACGTCGCAAAGCCGAAGCAGCGCGATGATGTCCGGCTCGTGCGGCTGCGCCATTAAAGGATCGCGCAGGAAAATGATGAGATCCATCTCGTTCTCGGCCACAAGCGCGCCGATTTGCTGGTCGCCGCCCAGCGGTCCGGACATGAAGCGGTGCACATCCAGCTGCGTGTTGTCCATAATGCGCTGCCCGGTCGTTCCGGTAGCGTACAATTTATGCCCGCTGAATACGTGCTCGTAAGCCGTAACAAAGTTCACCATTTCATCTTTTTTTCGATCATGCGCGATCAATGCAATTTTCAACATGCCGACTCCACTCCCTAATCTATAAAATGCTCAAATCCGTAAATCATCCCCGTGTAGGTCATTACTTTTCTGACCCCTAGCGCAACTCCGGGCATGTAAGCCGCTCGATCATAAGAATCATGGCGAATTTTGAGCGCCTGGCCGGGTTCGGCCATAATGACTTCCTGCTGTGCAAATATGCCCGGCAGCCTAACGCTATGTATTCTAAATCCATTGTAATACCCGCCGCGCGAGCCTTCAATCGTTTCCTCTTCTTGAGGGTTGCCTTGGCGCAATTCTTCCCTCACTTCCGAGATGAGCTCGGCCGTTTTGACCGCCGTCCCCGAAGGGGCATCCAGCTTTTGATCGCCATGGTACTCGATAATTTCCAGGTTCGGGAAATATTTCGACGCCTGCGCGGCAAATTTCATCATCAGAATGGCACCGATGGAAAAGTTCGGGGCGATCAGTCCTCCGATCCCTTGTTCCCGGCATTGCTTGTCCAACGCTGCGATATCCTCGGCAGTGAACCCGCTTGTTCCCATCACGGGACGGACTCCGTGGCGAATCGCCAAATTCGTATGGGCTATCGCAAACTGCGGGCCGGTAAAATCAACGACTACGTCCGGCTTCGACTCGACGAAAGCGAGCTCTACGTCGCTGCTCATCGCAACTCCGCAAGGCTCCATCCCTACGAGCTTGCCCAAATCGACAGGGCCGGAAGAACGGGAAATACCTGCCACCAGCTCCATATCCGGCTCTCTGAGTACCGTTTTGACGACCTCTCTGCCCATTCTTCCGCTTGCTCCTACGACTGCCACTCTTATTTTACGATCCATATCGGCTGTTTCTCCTTCGTTTGCATGATCTCATTTCAACTTCTGCTGGTACAAATCGGCCTGCTGCATCGCAAGCTCGTGGTAAGGCTCCATGCGCAGTGCTTCCATGACCGTTTGATACGCTCTTGCATAATCCTGACGTTCGGCGAATACCTCGGCCAGTATTAAGTAAGCTTCAATCAAGAGCGGATCGAGGACAATCGCTTCCTTCAGCAAAAATATGGCGATCTCCGCGTGCTCGGCTTTGCCGCTAATATGCTTTTGTGCCTGCTCCACCAGCCCTCTGGCATGAAGGTTCTGCAGGTGGTACTTGTACGCTTCGTTGCCCTCCTGCAGTTTCACCGCTGTCGAAGCATGCTCGATGGCTTTGCTCAGCTTGTTGCTTCTCGCGTAAGTGATGGACAGCTTGTGGTGATAGGCAGCGTTGTCCGGTTCAGCCGCTATCGCTTTTTCAAACCATTCGATGGCTTTTTGAAAATCGTGGCCAAGAATGGATTCGTACGCCTTTTGGATTTGGTTCGCCCCATTCATCTGCCCATCCTCCCTTCCCAGAGCCATACTTGCTTCGCAAGCTCGCTCGACAAGACTCCCGCAAGCGGGGATGGTACAGTTTATGAAGGTTATGTATTTTCGGTGTTAATTTTAGTCCACCTGTTCGCGTCCCGAGTATTGAATTTGTGCATCACTTTGTCGTGAGCCTCCGTCAAATCGATGCCGAGCGAATTGGCAAAACAGATCGTAATGAACAAAATGTCGCCCAGTTCGAGCTCGATCGAATTGTCGGCCTCGCTTGACTTTTTCGGCTTCTCGCCGTACTTGTGGTTAACTTCTCTCGCCAGTTCCCCCACTTCCTCCGACATTCTCGCCAGCATCGAAAGCGGGCTGAAATAGCCTTCCTTGAACTGTGAAATATAAGCATCAACCTCTGCCTGGAGGTCCTTAAGTGTACGTTCCGACATGCTCACCCTTCTTTCCATGATCACATACGAAGATATCATTACCATGTTAAACTAAAGAGGAAAAGTTGACAAATTTTTTTCGTTATCCAAAAAGGTTATAATACTTTTATCCGCTGTTAAATGCTGTCAAATGGAGGTTTCCCGATGTTGAAGGATCTTATCGTCAGCCGATTCACCCAATTTTTCGCCATTATGCTGGGAACCGCGATTTACGCATTCGGTCTTCATTATTTTGTTATTTCCAACGAGCTGATGGAAGGCGGTGTAACGGGCATCTCCCTGCTGTGCAACTATGTGCTGGGCATCCCGCCCTCCGTATCCACGCTGCTGATCAATATCCCTTTATTTTATTTGGGATGGAAAATATTCGGAAGATCGTCGATGGTTTTCACCATTTTCGGCGTCATCTCCTTATCCGTTTTTTTGTGGGTGATGGAGCTGTTGATCCGCCAGCAGTGGATTGTCCCTTTTAAAACGACGCAGGATTATTTCCTCGCCACTTTATATGCCGGCTTGACTTTAGGCGCCGGTCTCGGCCTTGTTTTCCGCTATGGCGGCACAACCGGGGGTTCCGACATCCTCGCCCGCATCGGACATAAAATGCGGGGCTGGAGCGTCGGCCAAATGATTTTGGCGATAGACGTCCTCGTCATCGGCTCCTCCCTGCTTTATTTGCCGAAGGAAAAAGTGCTGTATTCGCTCGTCGCCGTCTTTGTGTCCTCGAAAATGATCGATTACATTTCCGAAGGCGCCTACGCGGCCAAAGCTTTTACGATCATTAGCGAGCATACGGGGCCGCTCGCCCAAGCCATTACGTCGGAGCTCGACCGGGGCGTCACTTTATTTCCCGCCCGCGGCGCCTATTCCGGCAAAGACAAGGAAGTCATTTACTGTGTCGTCTACCGGCACGAAACGCGCAAGCTGCGGGAAATCGTCAAATCGATCGATCCGGCCGCCTTTATTATTATCGGCGATGTGCACGAAGTGCTCGGCGAAGGCTTCAAAACGCCATGAAAAAATCCCGGGGCACCGCTGTGACGGCGGCCCGGGATTTGCTTTTGCATATGTGAGTTACGGCTGCTCGCCTTCCGTCTTTTGCTTGACGGTCACGACGTTCCGTCCGGAGCGAAACATCCTCCATGCGGTATAGGTGAGCACGCTGATGATAATCAGCCCGATTCCAATCGACCAAATAATCGGCTGTTTCGGGTCCGTCAGCGGCAAGTATGCCGCCGCATCCGATTTTCTCATGAACAGTTCGTCAATCGTCCGCTGCAATTGCTCTAAGCCCGATTCCGTCTGCTTGACGTTCATCGGCGAGCTGTTCAAGCTGCTGCGGACAAACGTCATCAAGGAATCCAGCTTCTCTACATCAGCCGGGTCCCGGCTGATAAGCAGCGACGGGCGGATGACGGAGATGTGCTGCGACAAGCTGGCGAACTTCGAGACGGCCTCCTGCTGCCTGTTGTCCCTTACGGCTTTCTCCAGCACCGACAAATCGTTGCGCAGCAGCTTGTAATATTGAAGCCACATCGGTTGATTTTTATGGGTTAGCGCGTCGGCGGCCAGACGTATTTTGGCCACGGCGACCCGCGCTTCTTCCTGGGAATAATTCACTGCATTATACACGCGCTTCGCCTGTGTAATTGATTCGGTCAACGCGTTCAAGCCTTCGACGGAGGTGATGCCTTCAAAGCGGATTTTTGGAATTTGATCCGACATTTGAATCAGTTTGGTGCGGGCTTCCACCACTTGGCCTTCCATCGTTTTTTTGTACATATCTTCCGCGATTTCGTTCAAAAACTCCATTTTACGGAGCTGCTCGGGGTCTGTTTGGACGGAAGCTTGTCCTTTCCCGCTGCCGGCCGCTCCGCACGCCGAGACAACGCACACTAGCGCCAATGCAAATATCATCAAGACAACCCGCTTCAAACCTGGATAAACAAACATGGGACATTCCCTCCTTCACCACATCATATGGAGGATTGTCCCAAATTAGACCATGCTATGAAGCTGTAATTTTTTTTGTTTTTCGCCGGGCTATGAACCAAATAGCGATGCAGATGCCTATTACGCTTAAACCGATGGTGAACATTTCGATGATCGGCAGATCGTCCCAAAGCTCTCTTGGCAATCTGGGGAACACGCCTCTTTCATAGTCCATAAAATCGTTCGAGAACGCCCATACGGCTACCAGAGCTACCGCAGGAAGCTTATAAACGTACCACCTTGCAAAAAGCAGCGCCTCTACGGCCATTGCGAGGTGCGAAGCTGTCAGCATCCAGCCGTCCCAGCCGACCGGCACACCCTGCCAGGCGCCCGCCCAAATCATCGTCACAGCCCAGACTCCGTATTTGAACGAGGTGATCAATGCAAAAGCTTCGACAAAGCCGCGGCAAGCTGTAAACAGCTTGGAATGCTTGCGGTTCGAGTAACGGTCGATCAGCAAGTAGATGAGCGAGCCTGAAAAAAACAAGCTGGCCGTCGGGCTGTCCGGTACGAAAAATACGTACCAAAGCGGATCCTCCGCTATCGTATCGACCAGTTGATTCCCATACCAAATATAACCATATACCGTGCCAAGCGCATTGCAAATTAAAAACAGCCACAACATTTGTTTGCTCAATAAAAAAGACTTGCTCCAAAAGTAAGAAACCGTTAGTCCGTCCTGCAATGAAGCTCCTCCTCACGATGCTCTGATCCAAAAAAACCTGACCGGTTAAATCGGTCAGGTTTTTCATTCTTACTCTGCTTTCTTTTGTCTGGATAACCAGTCGGCCAACTTGTCGATGTCGGCATCTGTCAAGCCTTTTGCGATATTATCCTTGTACTGCGCGCCCATGTTGCCTTTGCCGTTTTTGATAATGCCGAGAATTTCGTCCTTGGAATGCTTGTCGCCTACACCCAGCAGCGCAGGAACTCCGGAAGTCGGCATTCCTTTGAGGCCGGCGCCATGACAAGACAAGCATGTTGCTTTCTTGTAAATTTCGGCTCCCGGGTCGTCCGCGGCCACGATCGCCGGCGCTTTCGTGCTTGCTTTGCCGGCTCCGCCTCCGGTTGTGCCTTTGCTTGCTTTCAATTCCTCTTCGCGCTTGATGTGCTCAGGAATCATATTTTTATCCTTAAGCTCCACTTGGTAGTGAGACCAGGAAGTGTAAGTCAGGTACGTACAAGCGATTAAAGATAAGATCATTAAGGAAGAAGCGATCGGTCTTCTGTAAAATCTGCGTTCTTTACCCGTATCGAGGAACGGCGCCAAAAGCAAGCCTCCGAACAACAAGCCGGGAACGACAACAGCCCCGAGTACGACAAACTGATCCGAAGTGTACGGATATTTAAGCAATTGGTACATGAACAGGAAGTACCAGTCAGGCATTGGAATAAACTGTGTATTTTTCGGGTCCGCCGGATAACCGAGAGGTGCCGGATCGGACATGACAAGCGCCAGCATGCCGACCAGTACGACAACGCCGACCATCCATTCCTTTAACAGGAAGTTAGGAATGAACGCTTCCGATTTGCCCGGATAAGCCGAATAATCCCTTGGAATTAAACGCTGCTCCGGTGTTTTTTTAATGACGCGGGAATCCCCTACGTAAACGATTTTTTCGTCAGATTTATGACCATGCGCCACGCTGTTAGCCCTCCTTTCAATTATAGCGGTCCGGAAATGCCTTGTTTGCGAATCATGAAGAAGTGTCCGGCAAGCAAAGCGAGCAGAACGCCTGGCAGGAAGAACACGTGAATGGCAAAGAAACGAGTCAATGTTTCCGCGCCTACGATTTCTCCGCCCTGCAGCAGCGTCTGAATGTATTGTCCGATGAACGGAACGGACGCGGCGATTTTAATACCTACCTGGGTAGCAAAATACGCTTTGTTATCCCAAGGAAGCAGGTATCCTGTAAAACCGAGACCGAGCATGACGAAGAAAATAAGCATCCCGACAACCCAGTTCATTTCGCGCGGTGCTTTGTAAGAACCGGTAAAGAACACGCGCAGCGTATGTAAGAACATCATAACGATCACAAGGCTGGCTCCCCAGTGGTGCATCCCCCTAACGATGACGCCGAATGCCACTTTATGCTGAAGATAGTCAACGCTTGCGTATGCATTGATAATATCAGGCGTGTAGTACATCGTGAGGAACATGCCTGACAAAATTTGAATGACTGTAATGAAAAACGTCAATCCGCCAAAGCAATAAACGAATGCGGAAAAGTGATGGGCAGGGTTAACGTGTTCGGGAACCTCGTGGTCTGCTACATCCCTCCACATCGGCGTGATATCAAGACGTTCGTCAATCCAGTTGTATACATTTTTAAACATCTGATGGTGACGCCTCCTTATACTCTAGTGTTAGGGTGCAGCGGCCCCAAGTACACGAAGCCGTTTTCAATCTTAACGTCATATTCATCCAACGGCTTTGGCGCTACGGCCAGATTTTTGCCGTCTACCGTATAGTGCGCGCCGTGGCAAGGGCAAAAATATTGATCCTTGTAAGCTGGATTGTCGTTCCAGTTCACCGTACATCCAAGGTGTTTGCAAGTCGGGTTCAAAGCGTAAATTTTGCCGTTGCTGTCTTTCGTAATCCAGGCCGCAAGCTCCGGATCGCTTTCATACCAGCCGTCCACCTGGTGAACTTGGAAAGTAAACGATTTGGGTTCGTTCGTAATTTTGCTCTCTTCCACGACTTTAATCCAATCGGATGCTTTCTTCGGTTGAAGGACTGGATCGACGGCAAACCTCAGCATCGGTACCATAATACCGGCCGCCATGAATCCTCCAGCGCCACCAAGGGTGTAAGAAAGAAACTGCCGGCGGGACATCTCGCGTTTTGTTCCCGCTTTCTTTCCGTGCTGTTCTTCATTGTGATTGTTGTGGTCACTCATTCTCAGGTCTACCCTCCTACATTGGCCGACGCGTCCGTTACACCGGACGTTCAGAAACCTCTATCACGTGTCGTTCGACATTACACTACATAACTAGGACATTTCTAATAATAGCCTACGACCTCTAGGGCGTCAAGAATGCGCGACTTGTTTTCGGACACAGTTTTGTCAGGCTTCAAATAAATTTTAACGAAATTGTCACAACTTCTTGTCCGTGGAGAAACCGTTTACTTCTCTTATCCTGCGCAAATTTATTTCCAATAATACACTCATTCCTGCAAATGATCGCCGCTTTGCCAAAGCTGCTGAACTTGTCTGGCAATGTCCGCCTTCCATTCGCGCTGTTTGCCTGCCCACTCCTTCATATCGACAACGATCAGCAAATCCGTCGGCTCAGGCTTCGCCTGCAGCGCATCCGTATGTATAGTCAGAACGATGACAAAGCGAAAACCGGCGTTTTTGAGCTGGAGGCTCAGTTCACCGATCTGCTTCCCGGCATCTGTTCCCGTCAAATAGTGCAGGGCGGGATAAGTCACCACTCTGCCTGTAAAAGGAATTTCTATGGTTTCCAGCGCATCCCGCAGCTGCTCCAGAGCGATCGTAGCCTGCCAAGGCTCCTCTGAACCGGTCAGCCCGGTGAGCGGCAATAAGCATGTATCCAAATACGGCTTCAGCTCCGGCCACTGTTCTCCCTGGATATCGCTGAATTTCATAAATGATCCCCCCACATATAATTTGCAAAACAAAAGCTTGCTATGTAAGCAAGCTCTATTAGCTACTTTAATTTGTCTTTTCTTCGCTGTCAATTGAAAGTCCTGCTTGCGTATTGCGAAGCGCTTCGAACGCTCTGGCCATATCCTGCCTGTCGACGACCAGATACGGGCTTTGCCAGTCGCCCTCCAAATGAATGTAATGGATCGTATCCGGTTTCAGCTCCTGATATGAGCCTGTAAGCCGCTTCAGCTCTTCGGCAGGAATATCCGTTTTTACCGAGCCGCCGATAATGTCCAGCAATTTGCTCCATGCCGATATGCCGCTGAACGAAGTCAGCTTGTTTAAGATTTGATCCAGCACCAATTGCTCCCGCTGATTCCGCACCGTATCCGAAGACTCCTCCGTTCCGAGGTTCGACTTCCTATAGCGTACGAAATCCAGCACCTGCTTGCCGTTCAGCAACTGCTCGCCTTTGCTCAGGTTAATGTACGTGCCGTCGCTTTCATCCGAATATTTCATATCCATATCGACGTTGACCTTAAGCCCGCCCACTTGATCGATCAGCTTGCGGAATCCTTCGAAATTGATGATGGCCATATAATCGATCGGCACATGATACATGCCGGAAAACAGCTCTCTCGTTTGCTGCAAAGCTGTGCTGCTGTTTTTGTTGTAAAAATAAGCGTAAAAATAGTTTGCTTTATGCGAGTCATCCAAGCCGGATTCTTCCGGGGTTACTTCCAGGTCCCTCGGTATGGACACGATAGTAGCCTCGCCTGAAGCCGGATTGACGCTGACCAGCATCATGACATCGGTATTGAGCGAACCTTCGCTGCCTTCACGCGCGTCAACCGCAGCCAGCAAAAAGGACAGCGGCTTTTCCTTGAGAGCCGCATTCGACTCATGTGACAGCTGTTCGACCGGAAAGGAATTCGAGTTCCTCTCCGCGGGCTGCGGCGCGGCAATCTGTTCAATCGTTTTATTCACTTTATTATACAAATATGCGGCATAGGCGGAAGCTGCAGCCAGCAAAACGCCGGCGGCAATAATCGTCAACGTTACAACAGTACGCAGCCTGGGATTGGATCGCAAATTTCTCATACATGCACACTCCTCATTACAAGAATCGTCAATAATTTTGACGAGTGCGCACTCCGATTGGTTCTATTTTCATTCATGAAAAAAAAGACATATGAATGGCTGTCACATGTCTTTCTTTGCAAATATGCTAATGGCGGCAGTCAAGAACACGATCTAACCCGGTGATTGTAACGTTTTCAGCTCAGAAGTTAGGGCCAGGAACGTAGCTTGATCGCCTTTGGCTAAAGCACGGTCAATCTCTTTGTAGAGATTTTCCTCTTTATGTTTGCGTATGGCGTCGTCCCAAACCATCTCCGCGAAAAGTGCCAACAGCGCATCATTGGATACATTCATTTTTCCCATAGGACCTACCTCCAAATTATGTCCGCGCATTGTCAGGAACATTCATTGTCCAGAGAGTACGTCGATGATCAAGCAACTTTAAATCTCTCAAAAGTGTATGCTCCTACTTTAAGCATATTCACGCATTCCTTCGCCGTTGCCTGCATCAGCCCTCTATGCCAAGGAATGTGCCTTTACCTAGCGCATGGACGAATCGATCATTTTTTCAAACATCAGGTCGATTTTATCGTCCGCAGCGACAAACGTTCCCTGAATCACGCTGCTTCCCAGCTTCGTAA
This sequence comes from Paenibacillus sp. sgz302190, assembly GCF_059820445.1. Taxonomy (NCBI): domain Bacteria; kingdom Bacillati; phylum Bacillota; class Bacilli; order Caryophanales; family Paenibacillaceae; genus Paenibacillus; species Paenibacillus sp. sgz302190. The sequence continues at coordinate 223,767 of NZ_JBZYAO010000005.1, read as the reverse complement.
CCTGAAGAATGGGCTTGCGCTGCTCGTCCTCCCCGATTCGAAGCAGCCCCAAATGCATCATCATCTGCAAAATTCTTTGTTCGAAAATCGATTCCGACGTGTCGTAATAAAACGGTTTGATCAGCTTGCAAAGCACTTCGGCAAGCGATGCCGAAGTTACCCATTGCCCGGCCAGACGGTCGATCCACCCCGCAATAACCTGTACGTTCGGGACCGGATTCTTGTAAAGCCGGAGCCAAAACCGGTAAACGTGGGAAAGATTCTCCCTGCGGCCTTCGAGCACCCGCGATTTTCCTCCTTCCGTCAAAGAAAGGCTCTGATGATCCTCCGCAATCAGCTGGTGATAATAGCAGTAGTCGTAAATGAGCGAGAACCGGTTCGGATAATCTTTAAACATTCGCCCATATCCGAATCTCCAGGCGCCTTTGGCAACCATATCTTCCTGAACCGACAGGCAATCCATCATTTGCTGCAGCTGCCTTTTGTACATGGTGCCTTCGACGGTAAGCGGTATTTCCGACTGCCTGTAAACATAGCTTAGGAAATGCAAAATATCGTCTACAATCAGCATCTGTTCGTCGCGGTATACGCCGGGCTCGCCGCTGATCACCAACTGGCGCTTAAAATCGGCAGCCAGTACCTCGGCAAACTTTTTCTTGAGATCTTGAGGGACGTGAAACAAATATTTCGTTTGCAGCGAGTAGCCGTTAAACAGCCACCCTAACTGCTTGAAACGGACGATCATGTCGCGAGGGTTCCAGTCCTCGCTTTCATTTTTTTGAAACCGCGACTGTTGGGCTCTGGCGATCAATTCTTCCAGACTGAACGCATTGCGTCCGTCAAACAGAAGAGAGTTCAGAAACCGGATGTCCTCCATGCTCAGCTTTTGGACATACTTCTCAAAAATCTCCCTTCTCAGCGCGGTGCTTAGGATCGACTGGATCAACTCGTTTTTGGAATGACCGTTGCACTCGCATTCGTAGGTACGGGCTATTCTGCTCAAATCATGGATATCGGCATAGCTGAGCATGTCCGCCAGATTCATTTCCATCGTATACCCCCCAGTTTGCGAAGCTTGCTGCTCCGTGGTTTCTAGTAACCATTATGGGAATTTTTTCCGAAAATATTCGAAGAACCGATAAGAAATAAAATGAGGGGCTTAAAAAGCGGAGCAAATGAAGGGTTATGGCAAAATAGTTACGACCGGTGGCGGGCGGCGTTCCTGCATGAGCCTGCCGCCAAGCGGAGGCCTCGGACGGACACCTGCGGTGTGGTCGACGGACCGCAGTCAGACAGCGCAGCACCGCGCGCTGGGAGCTGCGCGCGGTGCGATCTTGCACGATGCTTGGCGATGATTTCCGGCGCCGCTGTTTAAAGCCTCTGCGGCTTGCCTTCGCTCAAACAGCGCCGATGGGGAGGCCAGGCCTCTCACTGGCGGGCTGGTTGCGGCTGCCGCTGTCACCATCCGGTGAAGGTTCAAAGTGCACCAGACGGCCTGTGGCAGTCTCCTCCATCGAAAAAGCCTGCACTGATCAACATGGACGCATGTGGTCGACCATACGATCGACCGCCGTCAGGCAGCGCCACACCGGACGCCGGGATCTGCTTGCGGTGAAAAAGACCGCAGCCGTTCATGAAGCGGCTTGACTAGGGGAAAAGCCTGCGATTGTCAGTGATTGCCGGGCTTTTCGCAGGAAAGGTCCGTTTTGCTAAAAAGCCTGCGATTGTGCAGAAATTCCCCATCAAAATGAGACTCAGCTCAAGTTCGAGCTTACAAAACTGCACATTTGCAGGCTGCTAGGAAAACGTACATACACTAGAAAAACGCATCTCTATTAACACGTAGAAAACCTGTGAAAGACAGCTAGTTGATGGAGCAACAGAAAACCTGCGAAAGTTATATTGTTGATTGGAGTGATAGTAAACCTGCGAAAGTCAGATTGTTGATGGAGTGACAGTAAACCTCCGAAAGTTATATTGTTGATTGGAGTGACAGGTTAGAAGAACCGCAAGGGGCGCGAGCAGCTCTTCCCTAACCTCTACGCCTCTCCTTGTACTGGTTGCTGTGCTGAAAGGGGCGGGGGCAAGGGGCTCGGCAGGAGAAAACCTGCGAAAGTGCAGTTTTTTTCCGTAGAAATGGTTCATTTTCGCGAAAAGCCTGCAATTGTGCAGGAATTTTCGATGAAAATGAACCTGAGCTTATGTTCACGGCAAAAAGCCTGCACAATTGCAGGAATATTTTCGTGGCCAGCGCATCCATCGAGCAAAAGATGTACTTTTGCAGGTTTTCTTCGCACCACCAGACAAATTAGGGTGATGACAAAGGGCTCGGCAGGAGAAAACCTGCGAAAGTGCAGGTTTTTTCGCAAAAATGGTTCATTTTCGCGAAAAGCCTGCAATTGCGCAGGAATTTTCGATGAAAATGAACCTGAGCCTATGTTCGCGGCAAAAAGCCTGCACAATTGCAGGAATATGTCGTAATCAGCACATCCATCGAGAAAAAACTGCACTTTTGCAGGTTTTCTTCGCACAAACAGGCAGAATGTGCTGCCGGCTCTGGCGTACGGGTTTCTGGACAGCCTGACATTCCAGGAATGTTCGTTGCAGTCGTATCTACTGGCATAAAGCCGCACTTTATACGAAAATAATGCACTGGTTTCCAACTGATACGCTTTTAAAGCTTGAAGTTGAGTTGTAGCAGCAGACCTGATGTGGTCGACCGACCGCCACCATGCAGCGCAAAACTGCAACGTTGGGAGCTGCACGCGGAGCGAAAATCTGTGGGGCGACATCCACTTGGCGGCGTCATGGGAATCTTTGCAGATTCCCTCCCCACGCCCTCAAGTGGATGTAAAAGCTCTGGCTGGCGACTATTTCGCCAGGCTCAGTCCAGGCCGCGCCTCCGGGGCAGGGCCGTACAATAAAGGGCAGCCTCCCATGCTGCCCAAAAAACAAAAAAACACCGCTCCGTAACAGAGCGATGCTTCCAATGCGGCGTGCGCGTTACACGGTCGGTTCCCGTCCGCCCGTCGTCACGCTCCACTTCCGCTAAAGGCACTTCCGCCAGCCCCCACGCTGCCGTTATCACGAAGAAACCAAGTGAGCCTGGCAGTTGTAAAGCAGCAGCTCCCATGAAGAATCTTTCCTTTGCAGAACCGTCAAGGAAGTGTTGTTCAAAAACTCATCGCGCTCCATGCGGAGCCCGCGCAGTACCTGAACGATGAATCCGCCGTGCGAGATGATCAATATTTTGCCTTCAGGCTCCGCCGCCGTCAGTTCCTCTATAAAATGAACCCACCGCTCCCAAACCTGAGCGTCGGTTTCGCCGCCCAAATCAAGCTTCTTCCAGTCGGCTCCCCAGCGCTCCTGGCGTTCTTCGAGCGTCGTCCCCTCCGCCAGGCCGAAACTGCGCTCCCGAAGCCTTGCGTCTGTACGGAGCAGCGGAATTCCCGACAACTCCGAGACGATCCTTGCCGTCTCGCTCGCTCTGCGCAAATCGCTGCAGACGATGCCGGACCAGTCTTCTTTGGCCAGGCGTCTTCCCAGCAGTTCAGCTTGCTTAATCCCCTCTTCCGTCAACTCCGTGTCCAGTTGTCCCTGAAGCTTGCCAAGCCGGTTCCATTCCGTGCTGCCGTGTCTAATAAGTCCAATCGTTGTCATAGTTGCCCTCCAATGAGATAAACCTCTACCCGAGGAGTCTGTCCGACGGAGTTACTTTTGTGCATACACACTGAATATTGACTGCATATACTGCCGCTCACGCTGCATCAACACCATCATTTTGCATAAATATACCTTCTGCGTGGTTCATCGGACAGGCTCCTGGGTCATTCGAAAATAAGCGACCGCGCCCTTAGGCAGCTTTTTTCGCCAATTACAAACAATCCGAGATGATAGAAAAATGCTCCTCCACGGAGCATTTTGCATTCGTTAATTATTGTTCGCCGGCTTAAGCTTTCGTCCGCGAAAGCCAGTTCATAACCAGCATGGTGCTGATTAATCCAAGTATGGATACTACAAGCAAATAATGCGGATAAGAGTGGATCGGTCCGACATGAAAAGTTAACGGCTCCATGAAGCTCGGATTCAAGCTGGCGACCGCGTCCACCATCTTGTGCCCGTTCATCGACTCCGAAGAATCGCTCTTCAAAGCTTGCGGGGCCTGCAAATCAAACAAGGAATTGTCGGCAGCCGCCACCGTCGATCCCGAAGTGCCATTATAAACGATGGCAAATAAAAAGCTGAACATGAACAAAGCCAAACAAAAAGCGATGACAGCCGTGAGGTTTCGCCTGAGCTTGTATGAAATGGCGTACATACGCTCAGGAATCGGGATGCGCCACGATTCGTCCTGATAAATTCGGCTCATCACCTTATCCGAAACGATCGGTTCGTATTCAGGCAATTCCTCGGCCAGCGCCGTAGTCCGAATCAGCATCGTGCTCTCTTCCCAGATTTGAAATTCCTCCGCGCAATTAGGACAAGAGGCGATATGTTTATCTACCGCTGCGCGTCTCAGGTCATCATTCGGCAAATCCCAATAGACTCCAAATAACTCCTGAATGTCATTACACTTCATCGTTGCTTCATCCCTTCGACTCTTCAAATATCGGTTCGCTGAAATAAGGCTCCAGCTGCAGTTTGACGGAAGCTCTCGCCCGAAACAGTAAAGATTTGACCGAACTGACGGTCTGGCCCAAAATATTCGCGATCTCCTGGTAATCCATCTGATCGTATTCGCGCAAAATCAACGCCGATCTCTGTTTCTCCGGCAAGCTGTTGATGGCTTCGCGCACCATGACCACTTTTTCGTTGCGCAGCATGGTTTGCTCCGGCAGGGATTCGTAGGAAGCAAGAGGCGTATGCCCGCTTTGCTCCAATGAGACTTGCACGCTTTTATTTTTACGAAGTTCGCTCAGCACGGTATTGCGGGCAATCGTATACAGCCACGTAGAAAAAGAGGCTTCCACCTCGCGGAACGAATGCAAACTTCGGTACGCTTTATAAAACGTCTCATTGCACAAGTCTTCGGCGATTGCCTCCATCTGTGTACTTTTGAGCATATGGTATATGAATGCAAGGATTTTACGCTCGTAACGACGCATCAGTTCGTTGTAAAGCTGAACATTTCCATCCTTGATTTCTCTGATCAACTGGGAATCGGTCATTACGCGGCGATCCTCCTCGCGATTCCGGGTAGCACTCCCAACTGCTCATACATTGTTGTACTGCACAGAGAGTGAAAAGTTGCGCGACGGCAACGATTTTTTTTAGAGCCATCATTTTTAGAAGCGAAAATAGAGGCAGTCTAATATCATTCTTGATCGATGGCAAAAATCCTGCTTATTTCGACAAAAATTTGTAAGCCATGTTAAAAAAGCGTGTCTGCCGCATGCGCAGCAACCCGTCTTTTCAATTGTATAATAAAATTCAGATAAATATGGTATTTAAAGCAAAAAAAAAACCGCCGAATCGGCGGTTGCACTTATTGGTGCGATTATCGGATAGGAGTGGAGAGAAACCATACTGTACTTTTATTATATGTATCCGTTTTCAATTTGTCAACAGTTTTTTGAAAACGGATACAAGCAATGTGAAAAAAATATGAATCGGACCGTGTACCGGCCCGACTCACGAATGAAATCAATCTATTTTTTGCGGAACAGCCCTGCCTCCTCCCCGCAGCGATTGCTGAATCAGATTGTTGACGGAGTTCCCTCTTACGAAAGGACTTCCGGCATTAATGCGGGGAAGCTGCATCGGATCCGTCTTTCTCGTTACAATTCCGCTAGCCGTGGTGAAACCGTATTTCATACCGGCTTGTTTTAATAAACCGACGACTTTTTCGTTATAGCTGCCAAAAGGATACGCATAAGCGTCTATCGCTTCGCCGTTCAAAGGCTCCAGCTTGCTGATCGAAGTCTTCGTATCGTTCGTTACGCGCAGCTCGTAATCCTGATCCGTCTCGAATGCATCCTTTAATCTCATTTTGTAGGACAGAAGCGGCTTTCCGTCCTTCATATCATGGAGCCGGTCGGAATGGCATTGGAATTCGATGTTCGGGTCTTCCTTTTCTATTTCCGCAATCTCCTCCCTGGACAAGGAAGGTATCGCGCTGGCTTGCGGGGCGTCCAGATCTTTCGTAATGACAAAATTCACTGCCGGGATTTGCAGCTTTTTGAGCACCGGATAAGCATTCGTATAAAAGCTCTCGTAGCCGTCGTCAAATGTGACCAGTACGGCATTGTCGGGAATCGCTGCGCCAGCGGACATAAAATCGCGAAACTGCTGCAAAGAAATAAAATTGTAACCGTGCCTGAGCAAATTTTTCAGCTGTCTTTGGAACAGCTTCGACGAAATGGTAACCGGTCCGGAAGTCTGATCGTCGATATGATGATAGACAAGTACGGCCACCTGGGAGCTGTAGCGGATCCCGTCGACTTCACCGGAAGTAACCGGCGCAAAGTTCAAGCAAAGAGTGAGGATAAGAATGAATGCAAGCACACTTTTATTGCGAATTCCTGACATGTTCCCGGCTCCCTGTAACGTTAGTAAATGGTCATCACAAATACTAATAATATCATATTTGATCAAAAAAATAACCTGATGCTTCTGTCTCATCTATCGACAAAACCATCAGGCCGTATGGAACGGCTATACGTGGACCGCGTATTCTTTGCCCAGCGCGGCAGCCGACCGGTCCGCATCTTCCTGGTTGCGGAAAGAAAGCCGCAAAATTCCGGGCACATCTTCTCTGCTTTCAATGACTTGAATATTGCTGAGATTGATCGCTTCGTTGCCAAGCAGCGTCGTAATTTGAGCGATAATTCCGGGATGATCGGGAACGTCCACATAAATGTCGAACAATGACGTTATCATGCCTTTTCTGCGCTCCGGCAGCTGGTTGCGAAACTCTCCGGCGATGCGGAACTGCTCGGCGATTCCTTCGCCGTCGCCGTGCTGCAGCAAATCGATGAACCTGCCGATTTCCAAATTCCAGTCCTTCAGCAGGCGCAGCAGCACTTCCCGGTTGCCCACGAGAATGTCGCGCCATATCGTCGGCTCGCTGGATGCGATCCGGGTAATATCGCGAAACCCGCCCGCGGCCAGGTTCTGGTACAACGAATTAGTCGAGTTGTAGCCCCGGACCTGATTCACCAGAGCTACGGCAATGATGTGAGGCAGATGGCTGATCGCTCCTACAATATCGTCGTGCTCGCGGGCATCCACCTGAACAATTTGCGCCAGCGTCGGTTTCAGCAAGCTGGCCAAGCGATCCACAGCCTCCTGGGGAGTTCCTTCGGCCGGCGTCAGCACGTAAAAAGCATTCTCAAACAAGTGGGAAGAGGCCGCTTCCACACCGTGTCTCTCGGAACCCGCCATCGGGTGGCCGCCGATAAAATAGGCGCCTCCCAAATCCAAAGCGGCTGCGCATTCCGTAACAGAAGCTTTGGTGCTGCCGACATCCGTAATGATGCAGCCCTGCTTCAAAGGCAGCTTGACCAACTGCCGCAAATAATCTTCCAGCAGTCCGACCGGAACGCAAAGGAAAATATAGTCGGCGTCCTGAGCCGCCTCCTCCATGGAAGTCGTCGCGTCATCCACAACGCCGCGTTTCAACAGCTTTTCCACAGACTTCGGGTTCGGCGAATGTCCTACGACGGTAAAACCTGGCTTTCCTTTGTAGCATAAGGCCAGCGAACCGCCGATCAGCCCTACGCCGAATATCGCAATTTTCGTCATGAAATCAACCTTTAACCATGAAATTAGGCTTGCACAGCTGTCTCGGCAAGTACTTGCGTTAATGCTGCAATAAATTTTTCGTTTTGTTCGCTGCTGCCGATCGTCACGCGCAGGGAAGTCGGGAAACCGAGTTGGTGGCCGCCGCGGACAATGATTCCCCGCCGCAAAAGCCCCTCGAATACAGCGGCAGCCGGGCGTCCTACGTCAACCATAACAAAATTGCCGTGAGCCGGGAAGGCCGTCAAGCCCAATTTGGCGAATTCCCCGGTCAGGTAGTTCAAGCCGGCCGTGTTCGCCTCGCGGCAGCGGGCGATGAACTCGTCGTCCTGAATCGAAGCAATCGCCGCCGCTTGCGCGAAACGGGTCGTGTTGAACGGCTCGCGAACCTGATTGATCGTACGAATGACAGCGGCGTCACCTACGCCGTAACCGATACGCAGGGAAGCAAGTCCGTAAATTTTGGAAAACGTGCGCAGCGCAATAACGTTAGGGTACTGCTTGATCAGCTCGATGCTGTCCGGATATTCATCGGTCGTATTGTACTCGCAGTAGGCTTCGTCCAGTACAACGAGCACATGAGCCGGAACTTTGGCCAGAAACGCCTTGATTTCGGCTTCGGTGTTCATCGTGCCTGTCGGATTGTTCGGATTGCAAATCCAGACGATTTTGGTGCGATCCGTAATTTTGTCCAGCATGGCGTCCAGATCGTGCGTTCCTTCTTTCAAAGGAACCTCGATGCATACCGCACCCTCAATCTCGCAGTTATGCTTATATTGCGGGAACGTGTGCGAGGCCATGACCGTTTCATCGCCCTGCACCAAATAAGCTCTGGCTAGCATCAAAATCACTTCGTCCGAGCCTGCTCCAAAAATGATTTGATTCGTTTCTACGCCCAAATACTTGGCCACGGCCGCAGTCAGTTGCACAGCGCCGCCGTCGGGATACAAGCTGATATTGGAAAGCTCGGCTTCGATGGCCGCTCTCGCTTTCGGGGAGCTTCCGAACGGGTTCTCGTTGGAAGCAAGCTTGATGACTTCCGTAAGCCCCAGTTCCCGTTTCACTTCCTCAATAGGCTTGCCCGGCTGATAAACCGGTAAATGGACGATCGTTTGTTTCGGCTTCACCTGAGTCACCTCATCCAGAAATATTCGAACCTTTTAATTGTGACACAAAATTATGAATTTGCAAGAGTCCTTCCGGATGAGCGGCATCGGCTTGCAGATGCGGCAGCGCGTCCTCAATCTTACGGACGATCGCGCTTCCTACGACGACGCCGTCGCATTGTGTTTCAAAACGCTGTACCTGCTCGCGGCTGGATATGCCGAAGCCGACAACGATCGGCACTTGAGCGGCTTCCCTCACTGTAGCGAGAAACTCGTCGATGCCGCCAAAAAATTCGGAACGGACGCCCGTAACGCCGAGCGAGGATACGCAGTAGACGAACCCTTTGGCGTTCGCGGCAATCCGCTTTACCCGTTCATTCGATGTCGGGGCGACGAGCGGGATCAAATGGATGCCGAAGCCCTCTGCAATCGCTCTCGTCTCGCCGTCTTCTTCCAGAGGCAGATCAGGTATAATGATGCCGCTTATGTCTTGATCCTGCATCAGCTTGAAAATTTTTTCAAGCCCGATTTGCAGAACCGGATTGTAATAAGTAAATAAAATAAATGGCAGTTTGGAGCCTCTGCTTCGCGCCCGGCCGGCGGTATCGATCACATCGAAGATCGTGATGCGGCGCTGCAGCGCCCGTTCGGACGAACGCTGAATGACAGGCCCGTCTGCAAGCGGGTCGGAATACGGCACCCCGAGCTCGATCAGATCGGCGCCCGCCCGCTCCATCTCAAGAATGAGCTCCACAGACGCCTCCAGGGACGGGTCTCCGATCGTTAAGAAAGGAATCAATGCGGTTTCCCCGCGCTCCTTCAACTCGGCAAATCGTTGATCTATACGGTTCATCGCTTATTCTCTCCCTACCCCAAGATAGCCCATAATCGCTTCCACGTCTTTGTCTCCACGTCCGGACAAGCTCACGACGATAATTTGATCTTTGCTCATGGCAGGCGCCGTCTTGACCACTTGTGCAATCGCATGCGCGCTTTCCAGAGCAGGGATAATGCCTTCGGTGCGGCTGAGCAGTTGGAGCGCGTCAAGCGCCTCCTGGTCCGTAATCGGGAAATACCTGGCGCGCTCGATATCTTTCAAATACGCGTGCTCCGGTCCGATGCCCGGGTAGTCAAGCCCTGCCGAGATCGAATGAGCAGGCTGCACCTGGCCGAATTCATCCTGCAGCAAGTAGCTCATCGAGCCCTGGAATACCCCCGGCGTTCCCATCGTCATCGTAGCGGCATGCTCGTCCGTATCGACGCCGCGTCCGGCTGCTTCCACGCCGATCAGCTTGACGCTCGCGTCGCCGACAAACGGATAAAAGATGCCCATCGCGTTGCTGCCTCCGCCCACACAGGCGATTACCGCATCGGGCAAGCGGCCTTCCGTTTCCAAAATCTGCTCGCGCGACTCGTCGCCGATAACCCGCTGGAAGTCGCGGACCATCATCGGGTAAGGATGCGGACCGGTTACGGAACCGAGGATATAGTACGTATCCTGCACGTTGCTGACCCAGTAGCGCAGCGTTTCGTTACATGCGTCTTTCAGCGTTCTCGTGCCGGAAGTGACCGGAATCACTTCGGAGCCGAGCAGCTTCATCCGGAATACGTTGAGCTGCTGGCGCTTCGTATCCTCCTCGCCCATGAACACTTTGCATTCAAGGCCGAGCAGCGCGGCTACCGTAGCCGAGGCCACGCCGTGCTGGCCTGCGCCCGTCTCTGCGATGACCTTCTTTTTCCCCATCCGCTTGGCGAGGACGGCTTGTCCGATCGTATTATTGATTTTATGCGCCCCTGTATGGTTCAGGTCTTCGCGCTTCAAGTAAATTTTGGCGCCGCCCAGCTTCTCCGTCAGCCTTTCCGCATAATAAAGCGGAGTCGGCCTGCCCGAATACTGCTTTTGCAAATAGCGGACTTCCTCTATGAATTCAGGATCGTCTTTATATCGATTGTAGGCTTCTTCCAGCTCGATGAGCGCATTCATCAGCGTCTCCGGCACATAACGGCCTCCGAACTTACCAAACCTGCCTTGAGCATCAGGTACTTGCGTCACTTACGGGTCACCCTTTCCACAAATGCTGTTATTTTGGATACGTCTTTCACGCCGTCCGTCTCGACGCCGCTGGACACATCGACGCCGTCTGGCGCGTACTCGCGAACGAGCAGTTCGACATTGTCAGGCTGCAGTCCGCCGGCAACGAGCAGCTTGATTCCGGCCTGGCGGGCCCATTCCTGGTATACAGGTATGCAGTCCCAGGCAAACGTCTTGCCTGAGCCGCCTCCATACACCGGATCAAACGTGTCGAGCAGGATGGCATCGACCGAATCCCGATAAGGATCGAGCTGCGCTGCAACAGCTTCGAAAGCAGGCGCAGCATCGGCCGACTTGGAAATCGGCACCGATTTAAATACAAGCACGCCAAAATGCTGCCGAACCCGACTGCAAAATTCCGGCGTTTCCTGTCCGTGCAATTGAACGACATCTAACGGAGCCGCCGCCAGCGTCCGTTCCAGCTCCGCTTCCACGGGATTGACAAAAACCCCGACGGCAAGCGGCGTCCTGGCACCGCGTTCAGCCTCCGATCGTAAAAAAGCAATCAGTTCGCCCGCCTGTTCGGGGGTAACCTGACGCTTGCTTGGCGCAAAAACAAAACCGATATGGTCTATCGGCAAATGTACGATTGATTTTAACACTTCAACGCTTTGAAGTCCACAAATTTTTACGGTTGGAGCTGCCTGTACAGCCATCTTATCCGCCTCTTTCCGTTACAGCTTCGTTATGGCGTCAAACCGCGCCCATCAAATCATGAACCGCCTGCTCCACTACAGGCTGGCGCATAAAATGCTCGCCGATCAGTACCGCATGGGACCCGATCTGCTGCAAGTAAGCCATGTCCTGCACAGAAGAAATGCCGCTTTCGCTGACGACCGTTTTGCCGGCCGGAATGTGGCGGATCAGCTCTTCCGTCGTCCGCAAATCCGTCACGAACGTTTTCAGATTGCGGTTGTTGATGCCGATCAGCTGCGTATCCAGCTCCAGAGCGCGTTCCAGTTCCTCGCGGTCGTGCACCTCCACAAGGGCATCCAGGCCAAGATCGCCTGCCAGCGCCAAAAACCGCTTCATTTGCTCCGTAGTCAATATCGCTGCGATCAGCAAAATGGCGTCCGCACCGATCAGACGGGCTTCATAAATCTGCTTTTCGTCGATCGTAAAATCTTTCCGCAGCAGCGGGATGCCCACCGCCTTGCGCACTGCGCTCAAGTAATCGTTACTGCCTTGAAAGTACTGGACATCGGTCAGAACGGATATGCAGTCCACTCCGGCCCGCTCGTACGCCTGCGCCAGCGCCACAGGCTCAAAATCGGGGCGTATCAAGCCTTTGGACGGCGATGCTTTCTTCACTTCCGCGATCAGCCCCATCGGGCGGTTTTTGCGCTCCGTGAGCGCCTTTTCGAATCCGAGGCACGGAGGCAGCTCGGCGATTTTTTTCTCCGCATCCCGCACGGAAAAGCTGTCCTTCATCGCTTCCACTTCCGCTTGCTTGGTGACTACGATTTTATCAAGAAACATGGCTCAATTCTCCCGTAAATTGAATGTATTCGTTCAGCTTTTGCTCCGCTTTGCCCGCGTCGATAATGTCGGCCGCAAGCTTGACCCCTTGCTGCAAAGTTCCGCAATGGCCCGTTACATAAAAGCATGCTGCGGCATTCGCCAGCACGATATCGCGGTGAGCGCCTTTGTCACCGGCGAAAATATGACGGATAATTTCCGCATTCATCTGCGCGTCGCCGCCCGCCACATCTTTGATGCTGTGGGCTTTCAGCCCAAGTTCGTCCGGCGTGACCATGTAAGTTGAAACCGTGTCGACCTTCAGCTCGGTCACTTTGGTCGGCGCCGAGATGCTGATTTCGTCCAAGCCGTCTTCGCTGGCAAGCACCAGCGCCCGTTTGAGGCCCAGGTTTTGCAGCGCATGCGCGACCAGCTCCGTTTTGGAACGGTCGAACACGCCCAGTACCTGGCGGTCGGCGCAGGCCGGGTTCGTCAGCGGCCCGAGCAGGTTGAACACGGTGCGGATGCCCAGCTCTCTGCGGGGCGCCGCTACGTGCTTCATCGATTGATGGTACGCCTGGGCGAACATGAAGCAGATGCCGGTCTCGTTCAAACAGCGGGCCGCCTGCTCGCCGTTGATCGTAATGTTGACGCCGAGCGCTTCAAGCACGTCGGCGCTGCCGCTTTTGCTCGACATCGCGCGGTTGCCGTGCTTTGCGACGCGGATGCCGCCGGCCGCCGCCACGAATGCAGCCGCCGTTGAAATGTTGAACGTATCCGCTCCGTCGCCGCCGGTTCCGCACGTATCCAGCAAGTTCGCCTGGGCTACGCGAACCTGCGTCGCCTTGCTGCGCATCGTCTCGGCAAAGCCGGTAATTTCATCCAGCGTCTCGCCCTTGATTCTCAGTGCCGTAAGCAGGCTGCCGATCTGGGCTTGCGTCGCCGCACCTTCCATAATTTCCGCCATGACAGTGCGCGCCTCAGCGCGATTCAGATGCCCGCCGCTCACAACTTTGGCAATTGCCGCCTGTACCGAAATATGCCCGTTCATACGCGTCCTCCTTCTCCCGATTCCCGCTTAGGAATTTACATAGTAATCTTTATTAATGTCGCTTACCGGTTTCGGCGCCGGGCTGAACATCGCCTCAGCCATGCGAATCGATTTCAAAAGCGCCTTCGCTTTGTTGACGGTCTCTTGGTACTCGCTCTCCGGCACGGAATCCCAGACGATGCCCGCTCCCGCCTGCACGTAAGCTTTGCCGTGTTTGAAAATGATCGTCCGGATCGTAATGCACGTATCCAGATTGCCGGAAAAGCCGAGATAGCCGATCGCTCCGGCATAAGCGCCGCGCGCTTCGGGCTCAAGCTCAGCGATGATTTCCATCGCTCTCAGCTTGGGCGCGCCGGAAACGGTCCCCGCCGGCAAGCAGGACAAGAAGGCGTCGAAGAAATCTTTATTTGGCGCGAGCTTGCCGGATACGTTGGAGACGATATGCATCACATGCGAGTATCGCTCGATATCCATGAACGTATCGCATTTGACCGAGCCGAACTCCGACACGCGGCCGATATCGTTGCGTCCGAGATCGACGAGCATCAAATGCTCGGCGCATTCTTTCTCGTCGGCGAGCAGCTCCCGTTCGAGCGCCAGATCCTCCTCCGGCGTCTTCCCTCTCGGCCTGGTGCCGGCAATCGGCCGCGTCTCGACTTTCTCCTCCTCGACGCGGACGAGAAGCTCCGGCGAAGTGCCGACTACGACTTCGTCGTCCATTTTCAGCACATACATGTACGGGGACGGGTTCATCGTGCGCAGCACGCGGTACACCTGAAGCGGCGAAACCGCCGTTTCGATTTCAAACCGCTGGGACAGCACGACTTGGAAAATATCGCCGGCGCGAATATATTCCTTCGCTTTTTCCACATTGGCGATAAACTTCTCCTTCGTAATGTTGGAACGGATCTCGCCGAGTTCGGGCTCAGCGGCAATCGGATTGTGCGTCATCGTGTCCACGCTGAGAGGACGTTTGATTTTGTCGATCGTCACGTCGATCTTCGCGCAAGTTTCGTGGTAAGCTCTGACGATATCTTCTTCCGTGGCAAACTGCGCCACATGCACGTTCGCAATGACTTTGATCTGCTGCTTGAAGTGGTCGAATACGACTACCTGGTCGCAGAACATGAACTGGATGTCGTTCATTTGCAAATCGTCGATCCGGTGGGCCGGCAGGTTCTCGTAATATTGCAGCAGATCGTAGCCGAAAAATCCGACGGCGCCGCCCGTAAAACGCGGCAGATCGGGAAGCTGCGGGCTTGAAAAAGAGCGCAGATAAGCTTTGAGCACATCGATCGGCTTATCCGCCGTCACCTTCGTCTCCGCCGCCGTCTGCACTTCCGTTTGGCCATGCTTCGCCCGGATCATCAAAAACGGATCGCTGCCGATAAACGAATATCTCGCCCATTTTACGCCGCCCTCCACACTTTCCAGCAGAAAAGCGCGCGGTTCCGAGTACAGATGCTGAAAGACGCGAATCGGCGTTTCCGTATCGGCCAGCAAATTGCGGACTACGGGTATCAGATTATAATCCTTTGCCAGACGTATGACTTCTTGAATTTCCGGTGTGTACATGGTTTGGCATCCCCTTTCAATAAATCCCTGTTAAAATTCAGACTGCCCGAGAAACTCGATCGCGCGCGCCGCCCGCACTTTCGCACCGCTCCCGGCATGCGGTATTGCGCTTCATGACGGCGGTCGGTCGACCGCATGATCTGCCTGGCAACGCGGGAAAGCCTGCAAAAGCAAGACTACCGTAGAATTTCCTCGCTAAAGCTATCACATCTACCGGCGTATGCAGAAAACCTGCAAAAGTGCAGCTTTTTGTCCGCAGATCCGCTTGCCTCGAAATATTCCTGCAAAACTGCAGGTTTTTCCCCCTAAACTCGCACCTTGAGCCGCAATGACCGAAAATTCCTGCACAATTGCAGGTTTTTCGCCAAAACAAGCTGCTTTTATGGAAAAAGCCTGCACTTTCGCAGGTTTTGCCAGGGAGCCGGGCCGGACGCGAGGTACCAGGTCGTCTACGAAACGGCCCTGACAGCGTGGCGAGACTTTCTCAACATTCTGAAAAGTTTCCCATCCTGTACAGCGAGTTGTTCGAAGCCAGTTTCGGCGCGGCAATGCTAATTGCGATCAGCCGATCCTCACTTTCAAAGCCGGCGGGGCGCGCCTGCTCCAGTCGTTGAAGCAACAGGCAAGCTCCCCAGGAACGGAGTCAAATAAAAAAACCTCTACCGAAGTAGAGGTGATCATGTTATAAGCAGAAAGGCAGCATGAATTGAATCAAAGAAAACAAGATTGCACCGGACGGGCAGACAATTCCCGCATCAAAAAAATCCGTATCCGGACTCCGGGTTCCACTTTGCATTCTCCACTCAACTTCGCTCAGCTCTACTATAACTATACTCGGCTCTACTCGCTACTTACTCAACTACAACCAATATACTACCACTTTTATTGGTTTGTCAATTTTACAATATCAGGACGAAGCGCTTGCGCCTCTTTTAAATAGACGTGGTTCATTTCGGACTGACTTTTAGTCGTATTCACCTGCACCATGAAGCGGATGCATCTGGGCAAGCTGTTTTCCACAGGAATTTCCAACGAGCACATGAGGGGAACGAGATCCCATCCTGCCATCGAACGAATGGCGCGCGCCGGAAAAGTCGCTGTAAGATCCTGCGTAACCGTAATGAATACGGAGCAAATCTCATCCGGTCTAAAATCGTTAGCTTCTATAATGGCATGAAGCAGCTCCGATGTTGCCGCTAAAATCTCTTGTTCTTCGTTGTGCTCCACTGTCGTCGCACCGCGAATTCCCCTGACGAACATAGACTAGCTCTCCCCTTTTAAATAATCCACAATTTGTCTGACCTGATCCACGGTCACGTCCTTGCGGATTTCCACCTTGCCGATTTCGGTCGGTATGATGTAGACCATCGTCCCTTCCTGGAACTTCTTGTCATGCATCATTGCGCTCATGATACTATCCGTATCCAAATGCGGTGGAATCTGTACAGGCAAACCGAATTTCAGAAACAAATTGCGCGTGATCGTATGGATGTCCTCGCTGTAACCGAATTGCTGAGCCAGCTTGGCCGCGCCGACCATACCGATGGATATGGCTTCCCCGTGAAGCAGCTCGCCGTATCCGGCCACAGCTTCCAAAGCATGTCCGATCGTATGTCCGAGATTAAGAATGGCGCGAAGATCGTTCTCCCGCTCATCCTGCGAGACGACGATGGCCTTGACTTTGCACCCTTGATACAGCGCATAGCCTAGCGCATCCGAGTCGAGGCCGAGCAGCTTGTCTGCGTTGTCGTCGCACCACTGGGTAAAAGCGGCGTCCCAGATCAAGCCGTGCTTGATCACTTCCGACAGCCCGGCCTTCACCTGGCGGTCGGGCAGCGTCAGCAGCGTGTCGAGGTCGAACAGGACAAGCTCAGGCTGGTGAAACGCGCCGATGATGTTCTTCGCCATCGGATGGTTCACGGCCACCTTGCCGCCGACACTGCTGTCGTGGGCAAGGATCGTCGTCGGGATCTGCACGAAGCGGATCCCGCGCATGAAGCTCGCCGCGGCGAAGCCGGCGAGGTCGCCGACCACGCCCCCTCCGAGGGCGACGATCGCGGATTTGCGATCGAGACCCGCCCGGAGGGCGGCCGAGACGATTCCCTCGAGCTGCGCGAGGGATTTGGACGTTTCGCCTGCGGGCACGACGCAGGCCTCGGCGGCATAGCCGCCCTCGCGGAGCCGCGTCATCACGCGCTCCAGGTGCAGCGGAGCCACTGCGTCGTCCGTGACGACGAGCAGCGGCGATTTGCGGCTCAGCTTATGCCGCTCGAACAGTTCGGCGATATCGCCGAGAATGCCTTGGCCGATATAGATAGGATAAGAGCGTTCTCCCAGATCGACGGTCAGCTCTCTCATCCTAGTAGCTCCCCACTTGCGCCAGGTAATTGTTCAAGTTCGCGCGGATCTCTTCCAGCGAATCTCCGCCGAATTTATCGAGAAACGCGTTCGCCACTTCCCACGCGATAACGTTCTCCATGATGACGCCGGCTGCCGGAACCGCACACGTATCGGAGCGTTCCACCTGGGCGGTGAACACTTCCTTCGTGTCGATATCCACGCTTTGCAGCGGCTTATACAGCGTAGAGATAGGCTTCATGACGCCGCGCACGACGATTTGCTCGCCCGTCGTCATTCCGCCCTCGAAGCCGCCTGCGCGGTTCGTAGCGCGTCGGAAGCCGCCTTCCGGCGTGTACAAAATTTCATCGTGCACATTGGAGCCTCTGCGCTCTGCGGCTTCGAAGCCGATGCCGAATTCAACGCCCTTGAAGGCTTGAATGGAAAGCACCGCCTGCGCGATTTTGCCGTCCAGCTTGCGGTCCCACTGCACGTGGCTGCCGAGTCCGACCGGCACGCCTTCGATGATTACTTCCACGATGCCGCCCAGCGTGTCGCCGTCATCTTTCGCTGCGTCGATGGCGGCGATCATTTTCGCTTCCGCGTCTTTATCCACGACGCGAACCGGCGATTCCTCCGTAAGCCGGATCAGCTCGTCGATCGGCAGTTCCTTGCGCTGAGCTTCAACGTCTCCGATGCGGATGACTTGCCCGGCTACTTTAATGCCGAATTCCGCAAGCAGTTGGCGGGCAACCGCGCCGGTCGCCACGCGCATCGTCGTTTCGCGGGCGCTGGAACGCTCCAAAATGTTGCGCAAATCTTTCTGATTGTATTTAAGGCCACCGTTCAAATCGGCGTGTCCCGGACGGGGACGGTTGACCCGGCGTTTGCCCTCGTTGTCCTCTTCCACAGGCTCGATGCCCATTACGGTCGTCCAATGCTTCCAATCGTTGTTCACGACAACGAGCGCGATCGGCGCGCCTGTCGTTTTGCCATGGCGTACGCCTCCGACGATGTCGGCGGTATCTTTTTCAATCTGCATCCGACGACCGCGGCCGTAGCCTTTTTGACGTCTATGTAATTGAAAGTTCAATTCATCGAAATTCAGGGTCACATTGCTCGGGAACCCCTCAATAATTGCCGTGAGCTGCGGACCGTGCGTTTCTCCAGCCGTCAAGTATCTCATTTTCCGTTTCCCCCTAAAGAGTTTTTCGAGAACAACCTGCTTCGCAAGCATTCCCGATCTCCTGACTCCTCCTTACGCGTCCGCCAAACACTTTAGCGCTTTGACGCGTAATTACCTTTTGTCATTATAGTATAGCTCTCCCCGTTTGGCAACCTGCCAAAGCTCCCGAAATGATACGAACCCATCGGCGGCTACCGTAACGGAACATCCCCGCGCAGCCGTCTGCATACAGCAAAAACACGCTTCATCAGGGAGAAAGCTTCTCTCTGCGAGGCGTGTCTATACGCGCTGCATCCGCATTTAACCGTGCATGTGCTGTTTTTGAATCACTCTCGGAATGTCGGCCATCTGCGGGTCGTTCATCAGCCCCATGAGCTGTACCGAATCGATGCCCAGTATTTGCGCGCACTCCTGAATCGTGATCATTCCCCTTCGGTAGGCGGTAATCACTTTTCTTTTGTCCATAAAGCCCCTCCTAAAAGTTTTCGCCCGGGAGTCTGTCGGCGGAGCTGCTTGTGTGCATACCGCCTGCTACTGGGTTCACCCGCCAAACTCCAAGAAAACTTGCATCGTAAGCGCCGGCCGAGCGCTGCCTTGCTTTTGCAGAGCCGCCGCCGTAAGGATAAGTATTCTTAGTATAGGAAGATATGGAAAAAGTTATACCAGCCGCTGCGCGAAGCTACCCCTTTTTACGGTAAAAGAACGTCTCCGCAGGTTCGAAATCGTATTGTCCCGGGGAGAAAATTTGCTCGGTAGAGCCGACAAACAGCAGCCCGCCCGGCTTCAGCGCCTTCGAAAACTTTTGATAGAGCACATGTTTCGCTTCTTCGGTAAAATAGATGATCACATTGCGGCACACGATCAGATCGAAGCCCGTGTCAAACGCATCGACTAGCAGGTTCTGCTTCTGAAATTTTATCGATCGTTTCAGTTCGTCCGAAACGCTGTACATGACCTGGTCCTGGCGGAAATATTTTTTGACGTACTTGTCCGGCACGTCGCGCAGCGAGCGGTCGAGGTAGATGCCCTTGCGCGCTTTGTCCAGCGCTCCGTCGTCGATGTCCGTAGCTTGCAGGTGAGTATCCGCAAGTGCGCCCTGCTCCGCCAAAATCATCGCCAGCGTATAAGGCTCTTCGCCTGTCGAGCACGCGGCGCTCCAAATTTTCAGGCGGCGGTTTTTGCGCAGCATCTCGGGAACGAACCGCTGCTCGACGAGCTCCCAGCGATTCGGGTTGCGCCAAAACTCCGATACGTTGATCGTCATTCTGTCGAGAAACTCATAGAACAGTTCCTTGTCCTTCATCATTGCATCGAAAAAAGCGACGAACGTGTTGTATCCGCGCTTCATCCGAAGCGTCGTCAGACGCCTTTTCATCTGCGCTTCTTTATACTGTGCAAGATCGATAGCCGTATAATCTTTGACTTTTTTTATAAAGAGGGAAAAATCCTGATCTTCCATGCTGTTCACCCGCCTTGACCATTTGCTGACTATAGGGATTCTGTAAAATAAAACAGAATTCCTGCAAATAACGACAAAGACTGTAAGACTCGCCTTGCCGAGCGCAAAAAAACCTGCAACTGCTTGGCCGTGTATAGCAAACTTGAATTCTTTTCATTCTGTGGGGCGACGTCTCCCGGTACGTGGTGTTGCGCTGCATGACGGCAGTTGATCGGCCACATGCCCAGAAACCACCCGCACGCCAGAGCCGGTCGCACAATCTGACTGGTTGCATGAAGAAAACCTGCAAAAGTACAGGAATTTGTGCCTTGATACGTTGGCAATGAAAAATTCCTGCAAATGTGCAGGCTTTTCACCGCAAATATGGGCTCAGAGTCTTTTTCACGGAAAATTCCTGCACTATCGCAGGCTTTTCGCTGAAATGACCCTTTTTCACGGAGAAAGCCTGCACTTTCGCAGGTTTTCTCTCTGCCAAGCCACCTTGTGCCCCCCACTTCAGCGCCGCAACCCGTGCAATTGTGGAAGAGAGGTTGCGCCGCCTCTGATGCCACTAGCCAGTCAGTATACTAACCATCTGATTGTTGCGGAATTTCTACGCGTTAATAGAGATGGGTCTCTCCAGTGTACGTTTTCTCAACGCCTGACTTTTACAGGGTTAGCAGGGTTTGCAGGACTTGCAGGACTTGCAGGATTTGCAGGATTTGCAGGGTTCGCAGAATTCGCAGGCAACCAAGCCACGCAGCAAAAAACAGCCCGCTGGCCTAAGCAGCAGGCTGTCTCATTACGGAGACCGGCTCCGTGTTATGTATGTTTATATCAAATCCATGGACCGATCGCTTTGGCATACTCGCAGAGCTCGTTCGGGCTGAAAAAGTTGCCGATTTCGCGCTCCGCACTGGCCGGGGAGTCCGATCCGTGGATCAGGTTCAAATTCGTATGTACGGCGAAATCTCCGCGAATAGTTCCGGGAAGAGCTTCCAGCGAGTTCGTTTTGCCGATCATCGTGCGGGACAGCGCTATAACCTGCTCGCCCTGCCAGACCATTGCAAAAACCGGGCCGGACGTAATAAAATTGACCAATCTTTCAAAAAAATCTTTACCTTTGTGCTCCGCGTAGTGATATTCCGCCTGCTCTCTCGTAATGACCATCAGCTTGCCGCCAATGAGCTCAAAGCCCTTTTGCTCAAACCGCTTTACGATTTCGCCGATCAGCCCGCGCTGCACACCGTCAGGCTTCACCATTAAAAACGTTCTCTCCATGCATCATCGCCTCCTGATCATATTTACACGTACATCACTCTATAGTTTACACCTCTTGGAAGCATTTCTCAAATATACGATACGGGAACCGGTTAATAAGAACGATTGCCAATAAAATGCGCAACTTCGATAAGATCTTTTTTGGCTTGAATGTCGGGAAGCCGAACCAGCGCTGCGATCGCTTTGTCGATATATTTTTGCGCCAGCTCTTCGGCTTTGCGAATGCCTTCGCTGCCGCGAATAAGATCGAGAAACCGGGTGACGTCCGTCTGCCCGTCCAACTGCTGAATCCTGTCCAGCTCCTGCAGCAGTTGCGGCTTAAGCAACGGATCCTGCAGCGCGAAAATGACGGGAATCGTAATGTTCCCCTGCTTGATATCGCTGCCCGGCGGCTTGCCTATTTGCTTCTCCGTTCCCGTCAAATCCAAAATATCGTCGCGGATCTGAAACGCCATGCCGACATTGTAGCCGAAAGCATAGAGCTTGCTGCTCGTCCAATCCTCGCTGTCGGCAGCCATCGCCCCGAGCTGGCAGCTGATGGCGATAAGCAGCGCTGTTTTGCGGCGGATCCGCAGCAAATAGTCGCGAACCGACTGCTCCGCATGGTAGAAGAAGCGGATTTGCTCCATTTCGCCGATCGACATTTCCACGATCGCCTTGGACATGACCTGATGCACGGCAGGCTTCCGGATTTGAGTAATGACGGTCAGCGCTTTGGCGAAAATATAGTCTCCCGTATACATCGCGATCCGGTTGTCCCACTTGGAACGGACCGTCAGCTGGCCCCGGCGCGTATTCGCATCATCGATTACGTCATCGTGCACAAGCGAAGCCATATGGATGAGCTCCAGTGATACGGCGACGTGTTTCATCGTTTGCAGCCTGTAGGTCCCGAATTCGCCGGACAACAGGACAATCGCGGGGCGAAGCCGCTTGCCCCCCGCTTTCAGCAGGTGCAGCGAGGTTTGTTTCAGCATCGCATGATCGGTATATACGCTTTCTTCCAGCTCTCTTTCGATCGAGGCGATGTCTTTTTTCTTTCTTGCATAAATATCCAATAGGTTTTTCATTCTGTCACCCGTGCTTTATCTTTCTCTGACCAAAGCTCAATCTTCGCCTGTTTCGGTAAAAAGCCAAGCTCATAGCAGTACTGATAATACAGCTGAAGGCCTTGCCATTGTTCCTGACCGAAATCGTAGCATAACGTATGAAAATAGTGATTCCAGTAGCCTTCCGTTCCGCCGACGCTCTCCCGGGCGTCCCGGATCATCGCTTCCGGCTGGCGGTGCGCCATTTCCTTGCTTTTTACAAACGCCGCGAACACTTCGGATACCAGCTCCGGATAGCGCTCCACAGTATCCCTGCGGATCGCCCAGACGGCAAAAGACATCCATTGTCCGGTCCATTTCGCCCATTCTTGCCCAAGATCGGTAATCATATACTTGTCGTTCCGCCAGCTTTCCTTAATGGCGTCGTCGCCGATCAGGAGCGCTGCGTCCGAATCTTTGATCATCTCTTCCAGATTCGGGGCCGCATCGTGGTATTCCGGCTTGCCGCCGTAAAACTTTTCGATAATGACTTTCAACAGATTGACCGAGGTCGCCGATGTGGTCGGCAGCGCAATGCGCCCGTTCGTAATTTCCCGCAGCGGCTTCTCGTGAAACAGCAGAATCGAATTGACGTCGCCGTAGGCGCTGACGGATAAATCGGGATAGAGCATGTAATGCTCGAACGATTGGCCGTAGGCGAATGACGAAATCGGCCCCATATCGATCTCGCCCGCGGCCATCGCCCGATTCAGAGAGGTGGGCACCTGTTCGATAATGTCGACCTCCCCGCTTGTCATCAGCTCGGGGAAATAATAGTAGATGGGCCAAACATTCGTATAGTCGATACGGCCGATTCTTATTTTAGCTTCCTGGTTGTTCATCGTTTTCTCCCCATCTTCGGTACAAGGAATGCTCAATGTCCATACTGTCCAGCACTTTGCCCACTAAAAAGTCGACCATTTCGCCGATCGAGCCGGGACGGTTGTAAAAAGCCGGCATCGCCGGAATAATACGCACGCCCATCTTCGACAAGGTGAGCATATTTTCAAGATGTATCGCATGCAGCGGCGTTTCCCTTGGCACCAAAATCAGTTTTCTTCCCTCTTTGAGCATCACGTCAGCCGTCCGCTCCAGCAAATTGTCGGAAGCGCCGTGAGCGATCCCCGATAATGTCCCCATCGAGCACGGGACGACGACCATCCCTTTCGTTCGAAAGGAGCCGCTGGCTACGGAAGCTCCGATATCGGCGATCGGATGATACGTATACGTTCCCGCAAACCCGCCGAAATGCTCCTGAAGCATTTCTTTCCGCTTGCCTGCGTTCCAATCCAGCTCATCGTGCAGAACTCTCCAGCCGGCTTCCGTAATCATCAGATGCACGTCCAAACCTTGCGCCAGCATCGCTTTGCACAGTCTCACCCCATAGACCGCTCCGCTTGCGCCGGTTATCCCTACGACCCAATTGCCGCTATTGCCGCTCATGGATGGTTGGAGACGACGACGTCCAGCAGCGTAAACGCGAATACGACTACGCTAAGCACGCCGTTCATCGTGAAGAAGGCCGTATTCAACTTGGATAAATCGTCGGGTGAGACCAGTCTGTGTTCTTTGTACAACAATACGTAAGCGATAACCAGTCCGATTAAATAAAACCAGCTGAGATGCGTCATGAAAAATAACGTGACCAAACCGACGGCCGTAAGCGCATGCAGCACGCGGGCCGTCACCAGAGCCGCCTTGATACCGAACCGGCCGGGCAGCGAATACAGCCCTTCCTTGCGGTCAAAATCCGTATCCTGGCACGCGTAGATGAGGTCGAAGCCGGCGCTCCAGCAGGCAACCGTCAAATAAAAGACGATCGACGACCAGGTGATATGCCCGGTAACTGCCACCCAGCCGCCGAGCGGCGCAAGTCCGAGCGTCAGGCCGAGAATGAAATGGCATGTCCACGTAAATCTTTTGGTGTAGGAGTAGAAAACAAGAAAAAACACTGCAATCGGCAGCAGTTTCATCGCTAAAGCGTTTAAATTGTAAGTTGCCCAAAACAGCAGCGAAAACGATAGAATGATATAGATGATTACTTGTCTAACCGATATCAAGCCTGCCGGAATGGCGCGGTTCGCCGTCCGCGGATTTTTTTTGTCGATCGCGCGGTCGATAACGCGGTTCAAAGCCATTGCGGCGGTTCTGGCTCCGACCATCGCCAGCGATATCCAAAGAATCTGCATCCAGGTCGGCAGATGCCCTGTCAGCACCACGGAGCCGAGTATCGCTCCCATGAAAGCGAACGGCAGCGCAAACAGCGAATGCTCGAATTTGATCATTTCCAAAAATACTTTTAGTTTTGTAAACATATCGTATTACACTCCCGAATTAGTTTTCCCCTTGGTGCCGATGTGCAGCGCCGCGATGCCGCCGGTCAGCGGGTAAGCTTGCACTTCCTGCAAACCCTGCTTGGCGAATATGGCAGCCAGCTCTTTATGATCGGGAAAATGAATTAATGATTCCGGCAGCCACTTGTACTGCTCGTAGCTTTTGGCCAGCAGCTTGCCCAGAACGGGCAGCACGCGCTGAAAGTAAAAGTAGTAGATCGACTTAAAAGGCTGCCAAGTCGGCTTGGACAGTTCCAGCGACACGACCAGCCCGCCCGGCTTGACCACCCGCCGCATCTCGCGGATGACTTGCGCCAGATCGGGTACGTTGCGGAGCGCGAAGCCGATCGTCACATAATCGAAGCTGTTGTCCTCGAAAGGGAGCGACATGGCGTTCCCGCGGATGAGGCGGATCTGCTTGTCCATCCCCAGCCGGCTGATTTTGTCCGCCCCGACGTCAAGCATTTGCTGGCTAAAATCAAGCCCTACCATCTCGCCGGTTCCGCTTGCCTGCGCCAGACTGATCGTCCAGTCGCACGTTCCGCAGCAGATATCGATCGCAGTAGAGCCTGGCTTAACTTGGATTTTGTTCATCGTGAACTTCCGCCACGCCTTATGCCGGCGAAAGCTCAAAATATCGTTCATCAAATCGTACTTCGGAGCGATCCGCTCAAACACGGAATGAACGAATTCCTCTTTGGATTTTGTCGTCATCAGGAAGGTCACCTCATATTTCTTCAAGCACTTTAGGTTTGGACAAAAACCGCAGGAACGGCTCCCCAATGTGAAACAGTTCACTTACGAGCTTATCGGAATCCAGCTGTGCGATCAACGTATGCAAATGCTTGACATTCGTTTCGAGCATTTGGTAAAGCTGCGATGAGACGTTATATTTATGCATCAGCAGGCGGATTTTGGCTTGATCCGTTTCTTCGGCATGAAGCTGGTTCCGCTCTTCCTTCGTGCCGTGCTGCAAAATGTGCCAGAATCCCCAGCTTCCGTGAAAATTAGCCGTCGTCTCGGCCCGGAAAATTTCTTCGGACAGCACTTCGCACTTCGTGTAGCCGTTTAAAATTTCCGGCCAGGCGCGGTCGTATACGCCCGCCATAAATTCCGAAAAAGACAAAAAAAGCTGAGACTTAATCTCCACCGAATGGTGAATATAATCTTCTGCCGTCATTTTGAACTGCTTCATTTTGGTATATACACTCATCTTCATCCGGTTCACATCGCAAATAGCGCCGGCCAGCTGCTTGATCGTATCGATATGGCCCGCCTGCGACAGAAGATGGTAAAATCGCGAGCTGAAATAATCGCCAGCCAGCACTTTGAGCTGCCGCGAACGCGCCGCCTTCTTCTCCTTCAGCTCATTTCCCGGAGACACTTGCTCATGCGTATCCAGCGCCAACTGCACGAGTGAGGTCGCCAGCGAATACAGTTCGCTTTCCCCGCTAAACTTCGTATTTCCGTTCAAAAAGGCAAACAGCAAACGTGTGCGAAGCTCCGGAAAATCCGGCAAATCGGTGTGAATCTGGATCATGTCATATTCCGTATATTGTTTGGCGATCTCTGGGATCCGAAAAGAATTCATTCAAAAGCCTCCGTAACCGTACGCAGTTGTGTCTTCATGCTCTCATCCAAGTAATTATATCATAACCCGCTATGAGAAGCACAATTAATTGTGATGACTCCCCATGCCTAAAGACAAGGGCTTCTCGGTTCATCGAGGATGGCAACCCGTTCCTCTCCCCGAAGGCTCCATCCGAGCCCAGTTCATGTTTAGGCGGTCGCTCGTTGCAAGATGTTAATTGCCGCGTTCACGTCTCGGTCTGCCACGTATCCGCAGTATGGACAGCGGTGGACACGCTCTTTCAATTCTTTTTTAACTACTTCGCCGCACTTAGAGCATAGCTGTGACGTATTGCGGGGGTCAACTTGCTTCACGATTCTACCGGCACTTTCAGCCTTGTATTTCGTGAATCGGACAAGCTGATTCCATCCTGCGTCTGTGATGCTCTTTGCAAGCCTGTGATTCTTGACCATACCCAGCGCATTCAAGTCCTCGAAAGCAATCAACCCGTAACGGTTCACAAGGCTTCGGGAAAGTTTGTGCGCGTAATCCTTGCGCTGATTGGCGACATGCTCATGCAGACGCGACAGAACGCGCACAGCCTTCTTACGGCGGTTTGAGCCTTTCTTCTTGCGGCTTACTGCACGTTGAATACGCTTAAGCTGTCTCTCCCTATTACGCAAGCATTTCGGAGCGTCGAACGTCTCGCCATCTGATGTGATGGCAAGGTGTTTCAGTCCAAGATCAATTCCTACTTGGCTCTCATTTTGTGGTAGCGGAACCGTCTCGACTTCACAACTTAAGCAAACGTAATACTTGCCATTCTTCTGAATGACGGTGCAAGTCTTGATCCTGCCTTCGATGGGGCGGTGAAGCTTGATCTTAACGTCTCCGATCTTGGAAAGCTTAAGCTTGTTACCATTCAAAGCGTAACCGCCTTGCGGATAGGTGAAAGAATCGTATTGTGTCGCAGGTTTGAAGCGCGGGAATCCCGGCGTTTCCCCTTGCTTCACACGACGGAAGAAGGCTTGGAACGCTTTGTCTAGGCGTCCCGCAACGTCCTGCAATACTTGACTATGCACTTGCTTAAGCGCAGGGATATGTCGCTTACGCTCACCCAACGTATTCGCCTGATCGTAGTAATTTAAGCTCTTGCCTTCGCTCTTGTAAGCGTGGATACGTTCCTCAAGTAATCGATTGTACAGCAGACGACAACGTTCTAAAGTGAAGTCAATCGCCTTGCGCTGCTCTCGGTTTGGATACAGTCGGTATTTGTACGCTATGAGCATATGGTCACCGTTCCTTCTGCTCTTCGATGTACTTCTTAACCGTTTCGAGCGACAAGCTTCCGACCGTGGCGACGAAATAGGAATTCGTCCACAGAGAAGGAAGTCGAGAAGATAGGTGCTTGTACTCCATGCGTAAAATGCGTGACGTATAGCCTTTCAGATGCTTTACGGCGCGATGAATGCCGAATTGCGGATCGCATTTAATGAGCAGGTGTACATGATCGGGCATTACTTCCATTTCCAGCAGCCCGACGCTAAGTTCCTGAGACTTTTCGCGGAATAGCTCTTTAAGCCGCTCGTCGATAGGCGAGACAAGAACTTTGCGGCGATACTTCGGACAGAATACAACGTGATATTTGCAATCAAAGACGACGTTATTGTTGCTGTCTATGTCTCTTGACATACTTTTCACCTCAAGAAAAGTATACCACAAACAATAGATAACTCCTAGATATCTATTAAAATGAAGGCAACTTACATCCTCATAGCTAAAGCAAGGGGTTTTACGTCGCATCCTATAAGGGGTAGCGCTGCTGCCATTTCGGGGTGTATGTGATGCGAAAACGGTTCGACAGCTGCTGTTCGAGCTGTACCTGGCTTAACTCGCTCGCCTTCTCCTTCATGTCTTTTCCGTGTTCGCGGTCCGCGACCATAGCCAGAACGAGCTGAGCCGACGAGCTTTCCGCCGCCCCCGAATAGTCCATAACCCGTACCCATACTTGATTCACATTTTTCGTTCTGGCGTTCATCGTCTGCGCGATCGTATACAAGTCGCGGTACACTGCGGCGGCGTCCGCGTTTTTGGGAAGGCTCAGATCGATGAACAGGTTCGAATCGCTCAATTCCACTTTGCGGATCCGCAGCTGCAGCGGAACCTGAACGAGCAGATCGACCAGATTGCGGTCGGTCAGCTGTCCGGCGCGATGGCCGGACGACCACGCGTCGGATGTGCGGACGCCTGCCGACGGGTCCAGCTGCGGCAGCAGGGACAGGCCTAACGCCACAGCGCCCGAAATCCCCGCAGTGATCAAAATACGAGCCGTCCATTTCATGTACAAGGCACCCCCAGGCAATAGAGCTTATACACCATTGTACAATGAAAAAAAGCAGGCTATGCCTGCCGCAGCAAATTATTCACTCCTCGGTATCGACGACGCCGAATTTGGTCATAATGATCGCTTTTCCCCTAATCTTAACCGCCGACGTGTGCTCCGTAAACTGAGCGATCATCACTTCGCCTTTGTCCAGCTTCTCCGTATGGCCAAACCGGGTTTCGTGTCCGCGGGTCAATCCGATTACATGAACCCCGTTGTCTTTGGCTTTGACGATAAAAAAATCGTTTCCGTTATTTGCTTCCATCTGCATTCCCCTCCGTTCCATGTCATGCGTGTTCATCTTGTTCCTATGATGCAAAAAAAGCTTCCGGAAGTCAACTCGATCGCCGCATTACGCCGAAGCGTTTTGGGAAACGGCGGCAGCTTTCTTCCCGTAAAACAGCTT
This sequence comes from Paenibacillus sp. sgz302190, assembly GCF_059820445.1. Taxonomy (NCBI): domain Bacteria; kingdom Bacillati; phylum Bacillota; class Bacilli; order Caryophanales; family Paenibacillaceae; genus Paenibacillus; species Paenibacillus sp. sgz302190. Next base: position 194,723 of record NZ_JBZYAO010000005.1, on the reverse strand, counting down.
GAATTTGGCCGGAATCACCTTGTTGGAAACCGTAGCAATGAGCAAATCAGCCAGTTTGACAGTGCCGTATGCGAACAGCATGCCGGCTATAACGTCGATCAGCCAATGAATTTGCAAATACAACGTCGAAAAAATAATCGAGCTGCAATACGCGACCATCATCGTTTTGAAAATACGGTCTTTCTCGCGCAGTGCCAGCAGCAGCATCGCGAACGAGATCGACGTGTGCATGCTCGGAAAGCAGTTCATCACCGCGACCAGCAGTTCGTTGTTGTCTGCAAAAGTTCTGTGAAGCAAATCAGGCTGCCCGTTCACATACCAAACCTCATGGAGCAAAATCAGGTTATAAAAAGGCAATATGAGCGGAAACTGCAGCATGTGCCCGGAGAGCGCGTAAGAAATCATTTTTTTGATGCTCCGGGTCCAAAAGCTGCGAACGATACAAATCCAGAGCGACAGCACAAAGCCGTAGTTATAAATCCACACCATGGCCTTATCCAGAAACGGATTGGCGATCCATCTGGCCCATCCGCCGGTATTCAATGGAATCGCATTCATATATGCGTCCCAATGCCACGGATGACGGTTGTTTTCAAACATCCAATTCGCTATTCTCCACCAAAAGCTGTTGCCCGAACCGTAAAAGTAATAAAAAACGCCGAGCAGCGGAATGCCGAAAACGAAAAACTTTTTCCAATCCACATCGATCTGGTCCTTGCGGACGCCGAGCAGACAGATGAACAGCAAAATCCAGCATTCCGTGCTCCAGTTCCCAACGGTTCCGATCCGCCAGATCAAAAAGATCGATAAAATAATGCCGTACATCGTCCAATCCTGAGCCTTTGCCAGCTCATTTAATCGAAGCTTGTTCAATGCTGCTCCCCCTGTCTATTTTCCCCACAAACCGTGACAGAACCTGCGAAGCGCAGTCCGCTTGTTATACGGGGACCCCCTGAGTCAAAAAAGAAAAAGACATCGGCATGACGATGTCTTTCCCATGGTCGGAGTAACACGATTCGAACGTGCGACCTCACCCACCCCAAGGGTGCGCGCTACCAGGCTGCGCCATACCCCGAAAGCGAAAATAGCTGCTTATTTATTTTCTTTTGTAATTATAGTTGGACTGTTCAAAAATGTAAAGGTTATTTTAATGCAAAACAGGTAAAAATAAATAAAGCCGATAGCCAGCAATATGCGGCTACGGCTTCGTGCTTGATATGATGAAAAATCATATGTAAGACTTGCAATTATTGAATCCCGTCTCTAAGCGCTTTGCCAGGTTTGAAAGCTGGAATTTTGCTAGCAGGGATTTCAATTTCATCACCAGTCTGCGGGTTGCGTCCCTTACGAGCGGAACGTTCACGAACTTCGAAATTGCCGAATCCTACAAGTTGAACTTTATCCCCGCTTTGCAGCGCTTCGGAAATTGCGTCAAAAACAGCGTCAACCGCTTTAGTCGCATCTTTCTTGGAAAGCTCGGAGGTTTCAGCAACCTTGTTAATCAATTCAGATTTATTCATGCCATTCACCTCCCCCCCAAAAATACTCACTTCCATTTACTTCCTGTTTTCACCGTTTCGTCAGAAAATATACATGATCGTACGAAAAATCGTTGATTTTATTAGGGAAAACGAATTCCCCCTAGCAGACGAATAAATTTATAGTAATACACCGGGGCGGCAATTTCAAGTGCCGTTTTGCTTGACGGGCGTTGGATTACGATAAAAATCGACAAAAAACACTCTTTCGAGTGTTTTTTGGTGTATGATTTCACATTCCTGCGAAAATTTTACAAAATGATCGCGATGAGACCGCCGGATCCTTCGTTAATGATCCGCCCAAGCGTCTCCTGCAGCTTGTAGCGCGCATTATCCGGCATCATGGCGAGCTTGCCCTGAATGCCTTCGCGCACGATGGAGTGAAGCGATCGGCCGAAAATGTCGGACTCCCATATTTTGAGCGGGTTATCCTCAAAGTCCTGCATCAGATAGCGGACAAGCTCCTCGCTCTGCTTCTCCGTCCCGATGATCGGCGAAAATTCGGATTCGACATCCACACGAATCATATGAATGGATGGCGCGGTCGCTTTCAGACGGACGCCGAACCTGGAGCCTTGACGGATCAGTTCGGGCTCGTCGAGCGCCATTTCCGCCAGCGTCGGCGGCGCAATGCCGTAGCCGGTCGTTTTGACCATTTCCAGCGCTTCGGCGAATTGGTCGTACTCGCGCTTGGCATGCGTGAAATCCTGCATCAGTTGGAGCAGGTGATCCTTGCCGCGGATTTCCACGCCGACGACCTCCTGCAAGATGCGGTCATACAGCTCATCCGGCGCTTGGAGGTCGATTTCGGCCACGCCCTGGCCCATGTTCATATCGGCCAAAGCGGCCTTTTCGATAAAGTCATATTCGGCGAACTGGCTGACCACCCGATCCACGTCGCGCAGGCGGCGGATGTCCTGCACCGTATCGCGTACGGAGTTCTCGAAGCGGCCGCGCAGCCAGTGATTTTCGCCCAGAACCATGACCCAGCTCGGCAGGTTGACGTTTACTTCATGCACAGGGAACTCGTAGAGCACCTCGCGGAGCACCGAGACCATTTCCTCTTCCCCCGCATTCGCCACGCTCATCGTGACGACAGGCACGTCATAGCGGCTTTGCAGTTCGCTCCGCAGCTCCAGCGCGGGCTCGCCCGTAGGCTTTTGCGAGTTGATAATGACGATGAACGGCTTGCCGACTTCTTTCAGTTCGTTGATGACTCTCTCTTCGGCCAGTACGTAAGAAGACCGTGGAATATCGGAAATCGTGCCGTCGGTCGTGACGACCACGCCGAGCGTCGAATGTTCCTGAATGACTTTGCGCGTTCCGATTTCAGCCGCTTCCTGAAACGGAATCGGTTCGTCGAACCATGGCGTATTGATCATCCGCGGTCCGTTTTCATCCTCGTAGCCTTTGGCGCCATCGACTGCATAGCCGACACAATCAACCAGCCGAACGTTAACGTTCAGCCCTTCCGCAACCGAGATTTGAACCGCTGTATTCGGTACGAATTTCGGCTCCGTTGTCATAATCGTGCGGCCGGCAGCGCTCTGCGGGAGTTCATCGGTAGCCCGGATCCTGTCCGCTTCGCTTTGAATGTTGGGGAGCACTACAGATTCCACAAAACGTTTGATAAAGGTTGATTTTCCTGTTCGGACTGCGCCGACAACCCCCAGGTAAATATCCCCTCCCGTCCGTTCTGCAATGTCCTTAAAGATATCCACTTTCTCCAAGAGAATCCCTCCTACAGTTTGGTCGTCAACTGACTACTCGGCAGTAACCATTGACTACTCGTACATTCATTTGGACTAGTAAGAAATATATGTACTTTCGATAGAAATATGATAGATGTCCGCTATCTTTTTTTGCGGGCGCCTATTTCCGAAAAGCACATCATGCTTTCCCTGCCATGCTAAAGAACCTCTGAATGAATATATGAGAGACAGCTCTTTGATATTCTGAAAAAAATTAAGGACCATCCATGGGAGTCTGTCCGATGGACTCAGTAGAAGGCATACTTATGCAAAATGACAGACCTTGTGCAGCTTAAGCGGCATAAAGTCTGTCATTAATAAAAGTAAGTTTGTCGGAAAGACCCCTAACCCAGGGCATTAGAATGACGAAAGGGCTGTCCCCGTAATAAGGGAGGGGGTGAGCGGGCTAACAGCAGAGACGGCGATTTGCCCGTTTCGGCAAGCGGATCGACAGCCTGAGCCTGGACCGCGAAGCCCGGTTCGATGGCTTAGCGCGATTGCCAGGGCCATAAGCCCGGTTCGATGGCTTAGCCCGATTGCCGGGCCGCGAAGCCCGGTTCGATGGCTTAGCCCGATTGCCGGGCCGCGAAGCCCGGTTCGAAAGCCTAACTCAGCTGCCTGAATCGAAAAGCCTGCAAAAGTACAGGAATTTTCTGCAGAAGTGGCTCGTTTTCGGGAAAAGCCTGCGAAAGTGCAGGAATTATCGGCCAAAATGGAGTCCAAACCCGATTCGCAGCGAAAAAACTGTACTTTTGCAGGAATATTTCCCCGTAAGCGTATCTGCGAGAAAAAAACTGTACTTTTGCAGGCTTTCTGCGTAATTTCTATTTGCTCGTGAGATGACAGCTCCGCCGCACTCCTTGCGCGACTCCACGCTGAGCCTGCCCTAGCTCCGCCGCACTCTTGCGCGACCCCGCGCTGCGCCTACTCGGCTACGCAAGCAGCCCGAAAGCTGCTTACGGATCAGCCTGCGAGCAAAGCTAATTATCGGATGGAAGCGGCTGGTTGTCTTTCCAATAGTAAGGATAGCTTTTAGCGGGTACAAAATAGGAGCTGGCTACGAGCAAATCGCGCAAATCCTGCTCGGGCGCAAGCGAGTTTTGCATCGCTTTGTCCTGGATCAGCTTCATGATGTCCGGCGCATAGTCGATCGCCACCGTGCCGGAAACTTTATCCAGCATGTAGTTGACATAACTTTGTCTATTAAACGCCGATTTGATTTCCGGAGATTTCATGCCCAGCTTCTCAAAATCGACATAATCGAACGCTTCATCGATGGCGATGCCGGCGGGCAGCTGTCCGTTATGCTTTACTTTATAGGCGTCCACTTTGGCCTGCACGTCGGCTACGCTTTGAAACGCAGATAGATCGATCAGCTTCACTTCCGGCTTCGTTTCCGCATTGACGAGCACATACATAAAAATGCCGCCCTTTTCAAAGGCGTTGGCCGGGACGCTGCTCAAATAGTTCATTTTTTGCAGCTTGCCGAAATCGACGACATATTTCTCATAAAGCGGCGTGCTCATATCGCTGTTTTTAATCGGCAGAACGCCCGTCTTCTCATGGAACTTGTCAATTGCCTGCTGAACGACCGCAATGAATTCGCCGGGATTGATTTTATTTTCCTGACGCAGCTCTTTCGGATAAGCACAGCCGCTTAATAGGACGAGCAGGCAGAAGCATAGAACGTACAATTTCAGCTGCCGGGGTATGAGATAAGTTTTCAACGCGGAATCATCCTTTTTAAAATAAATCTTCTTCCTCCCGCTGCCTGGCAAGCTGTGCGCGAATCGCCGCCTTCAGCGGATCTTCCGGAACGATGACCTGCACGGGGCCGGTTACGCGCGCCTGGCAGGCAAGCCGGAATCCTTCGTCGGCCTGTGCGCCGAGCTTCAGCCGCTCGTTCTGATTCATCGGGGCCAGGCCACCCGCATCGGCCACTTTTACTTTGCACATCAGACAGGCGGCTTTGGCCCCGCAGCGCGTGCGGATGTTGACGCGGGCCCTGCGGCCTGCATCCAGCAAAGTTGTGCCGGGGCGCACCCCGATTTTTTTGTCGTCAGGCCAAAAATGCACTTCGCAAAGCGCCATCGCTATTCCCTTCTTTTTGACCGAAAATCGGATTATAATTGGCAGTCCAGCAGCATTTCCAGCCGGCGCAGCATCGGAATGCCCCAGTTGTTGCGGGCCAGCAAATCCTGAAGTGCCGGAAAATGCTCGCCGGGCTTCTGCTGCATAGCCTCGGCAATGCGCTCGTAGCGGTCGGGACGGCCGCGCAGCACATTGAACAGCAGCTCATGGGCGAGCGGCATGACTTTGACCGTACTCTCGCCGATGCATACCTCCGTGCTGTGGCGATCCCAAAAATAAGCCGCTTCGATACGATAGGACGAATCCAGCGCGTGAACGCGGAAGGAACCTACCAATTCGACCGCATTGTCTTCAATTTGATAGTGACTAAGAATAGAAGCATAGATCGGGGTTTCGCTGTATAACGGCTGGTCCGTAGCATAGATGCGCAAAGCTTCGTGCACCCGGTCCACCTCTTCCTGATCGATATACAGATCCAGATCCCTCGGATCTCTCTCCAGCTTAATGCCGTGCAAAAGCAGCCCGCAGCTGCCTCCGACGAGCCATTTCGCAGCCTGCGGCTCCAGCCGCCGGTAAATCGTATTTAAACCGCTGCAGAGCGGCTCTGATAAAAACAAGGGGCCCCACACCTTTCCGTATGTATGCTATGATGTTAAAAATATGGTTTGTGCGTGACGGAAATATCCCCATTTTGTCGAATCGCGCATTGACAGGCCAACCGGAAGCCTTGCTCCAGTTCTTCAGGCTCCAGGCGCAGTTCCTCCGCTTCGGTCGGCGGGGCCAGCAGTTCCCTTCCCGCTGCGACGTAGCACCGGCATCTGGCGCATGTCCCCCGCGTGCACGAGAAGCCCCAGTCCACTTGATGTTTCAAAGCAAGATCCAGAATCGTCATTCCGGTATCGGTTTCAACTTTGGTTTGGCCTTTGCGAGTTTTAAGCTCCAGCATCCTTTCAACCCTCCACGCAGTCTACAGCATTGAAAGCAGCATGTACACCATAATCGGAATAAAAAGCAAAAAAGCGATGATCGACAAAATGGCGCGGACAGCGCCCTTCGTACGCGTTCTTGCAAACGAAATCAATAAGGAAGCAAAGACCATAAGTCCGATGGCGACAAACGACGCCCACATTTTATCCAAACCTGACATTCCCATTGCTCCTAATGTTAAATTTGCAAATTCAGCACTAATTATAGCATAAGCCGAAAAAAAATAAACCTTGACGGTCAGAGCCGCTCAAGGTTTTACGCTGCAAGCCATCTGTTTTTGCAAAATCATCCGCCTGCTCTTCGATATGAAATCCGCCGCAGGGGAAGCGCCTCTATCACTTATTTTTCCCAAGCATCATTTGCATCAATTCCTGCATGTTGTTCGTGTCCAGCTTGCTGCTTTTTACGGCCTGGATAATTTCCTTCATCGTCTCTTCCGAAACTTTGACGTTGACCAGTCCGGAAATCTGTTTGATCAGCTGGCGAAGCTGGGCTTCGCTAGTCATCGTCGAAGGTTTTACGCCGCTTGCTATTTTTTGGATATCTTTAGGAGTAACGGATTTACCCGTTCTTTTCTTGACCACGTTCAAAACGTCTTTGGACAGATCTCGATTCGTCACAATTGCCGCCTCCCTATTCCTGAGATCATTAAACTATCTAAGGTATAGTATGAAAGCAGGCTAAGTATGGTGTAGGCTACCCCAACCATTTTGTCGCCGAGGAGCTGGCGATTTCTTCGATTTCATGCGTTTTGACGCGCCCCATCAAATCTTGCGCCGCCAATTTGGGCGACTTCCCTTCGAACAAAACGTGATGCAGCTCATCTGTAATCGGCATCGTCACCCGGTAGCGGCGGGACAGCTCGTAGGCCGCCTTGGTCGTCTTCACACCTTCAACGACCATGCCCATTTCTGCGAGCACTTCATCCAGCGGCGCGCCCTGCGCGAGCTTGTATCCGGCCCGCCAGTTGCGGCTGTGCTTGCTCGTGCAGGTGACGATCAGATCGCCGATGCCCGCAAGCCCGGCGAACGTCTGCGGATTCGCCCCCATCGCTGTGCCGAGCCGGGCAATTTCCGCGAGGCCCCGCGTAAGCAGCGCCGCCTTGGCGTTATCGCCGAAGCCGAGGCCGTCGGTAAGACCGGCGCCCAGCGCGATAATATTTTTCAATGCGCCGCCGACTTCGACGCCTTCGACGTCAGGATTCGTATATACGCGGAAATACGCGTTCATCAGCAAATCCTGGGCCGCTTCCGCCGCCGCCACCTCGCGGGCCGCAACGACGACGGTCGTCGGACATTTGCAGATGACCTCTTCGGCATGGCTCGGCCCGGACAAAACGACGAGCCGATTGGCGTCGAAATCAGGCAGCTCATCGGCGATGACCTCCGTCATCCGCTTGAGCGTGCCTGCTTCGAATCCTTTGGTCGCATGGATGAGCAGCGCATCGCTTTTCAAATACGGGCGAATGCGCGACGCTACCTCCCGCATGCCGGACGAAGGCACGACCATCACGATGGCGTCGGCATCCTGAACGGCCTCCTGCAGCGAATTCGTCGCAACGATAAGCGGCGACAATTCGATATCATTCAGAAAGCGGCTGTTGCGGTGCTCTTCATTGATTTCGCGGACCTGCTGCTCGCTGCGCGACCACAGCAGCACCTGCTTCCCGTTATCCGCCAGCACGGAAGCGAGAGCCGTCCCCCAGCTTCCGGCGACGAGTACCGAAACTTTATTCGACAATATGGATGCCTCCTTAACCGGCTAAATTCAGTATCGGTCAGGCCCGCTTCGAGCCCAATTTGTTCTCCTTGCCTTGAATCAGCTTGACGATATTCGTGCGATGGCGAATAAAGGCAAATACGCAAAGCAAAATGCTAATCCACAAGATCGGCAGCGGCCGGTCCATCCCCCAAATTAGAAATGGTAAAAGTGCTGTAAGAATAAGGGAACCGAGCGAGACAAATCTTGTTATGGCAATGATGACGATAGCGGTAATTCCGGCGATCAAGGTAGGGATGAAGCACAGCGTAGCCATCACGCCGATCGTGGTCGCGATGCCCTTGCCGCCGCGAAATCCGAAGTAGACCGGCCAGTTATGGCCGACGATGGCGGCAAGCCCGCACAGCACGCGAATCCATATTTCGTCCGGCGCCGCCCAAACGCCGAACATGACGGCCGCGACGCCTTTGAGCCCATCCAGCAGCAGGACCATGATGGCAGGGCCTTTGCCGAGCACGCGCAGCGTGTTCGTCGCGCCCGCGTTGCCGCTGCCGTGCTTGCGGATATCGATGCCCTTGAACCATTTTCCAAACAAATAGCTGAAACTGACAGACCCTAACAAATATCCCGCAACTATAGCTATGATCGAATACAAGCTCAATTCCCCCTACTCGTCATCCGACGATTTTCTGCGGCTCAATATGCGAATCGGAGTTCCCTCGAAGCCGAAAGCCGCCCGTATCTTGTTGTCCAGATAACGCTCGTACGAGAAATGCATCAGCTCGGGCTCGTTCACGAAAAGCACGAAAACAGGAGGCTTCACCGCAACCTGCGTCGCGTAATTGATGCGCAGGCGCTTGCCTTTGTCGGTCGGCGGCGGGTTGTAGGCTACCGCATCGGAGACGACATCGTTCAAGACGTGCGTCTGCACGCGAAGCGCATGATTTTCCGCTACCTGCACGACGACCGGCAGCAGCTTGTGCAGCCTTTGCGTCGTTTTGGCAGAGACGAATACGACAGGCGCGTACGTCATGAACAGGAAATGATCGCGAATCTTTTGCGTGAACTGGTGCATCGTTTTGTCGTCTTTTTCCACGATATCCCATTTGTTCACGACGAAAATGGCCGCTTTGCCGGCTTCGTGCGCATAACCGGCGATATGTTTGTCCTGCTCGATAATGCCCTCCTGACCGTCGATGACGACGAGGACGACATCCGCGCGCTCAATCGCCTTCATGGCCCGCATCACGCTGTACTTTTCCGTGTTTTCGTAAACTTTGCCGCGCTTGCGCATGCCCGCCGTATCGATGATGACGTACTTTTGCCCGTCCCGCTCAAAAGGCGAATCGATCGCGTCGCGCGTCGTTCCGGCCACATCGCTGACGATAACCCGCTCTTCGCCGAGAATAGCGTTGGTGAGTGACGATTTGCCGACGTTCGGGCGCCCGATAAGCGCAAACTTGATCACTTCTTCGCCATACTCCTCTTCCGCCGCCAGCGGGAAATGGGAGCACGCCGATTCCAGCAAGTCGCCGATTCCGATTCCGTGGGAGCCGGAAATGCCGATGGGATCGCCGAAGCCCAGGCTGTAAAACTCGTAAATTTCGTCCTGCCGCTGCAAATTATCCACTTTATTAACGGCAAGCACGATCGGCTTCTTCGAACGGAACAAAAGCTGGGCGACTTCCTCGTCGGACGGAGTGACGCCGGCTTTGGCGTCCACCATGAAAATAATGACATCGGCTTCCTCAATCGCCAGCTCCGCCTGCACGCGGACCGATTTCAAAATGGCGTCATCGCCGTCGATTTCGATACCTCCCGTATCGATGACGCTGAATGGCTGATTCTGCCATTCGCCGACTCCATACAAACGGTCACGCGTGACCCCCGGTTTATCTTCCACAATCGCAAGCCGGTCTCCGACAATACGATTAAAAATTGTCGATTTGCCGACGTTGGGACGTCCTACAATCGCAATAACAGGTCTGGCCACTTATTGTTCACTCCCTAGTGTTGTTCGCCACAAAAACTGGCTTCGCAAGCGTCAACTTCATTTTGCTTTTGGAAAAATTCACAACTTACATCATAACAAAAAAGACACGGCTTGGCTAATACCAAATGAGATGCGCTCATTCGGGCAGGCTTTTCTTCCGCATGACTCAGAAGTGCCTTACCAAGATCATCGTGCCGTTTTTCAAATCGTGAGCCGTTGCGTTCAATATTTTTTCCAATAAAAATGAAACTTTTTCCTGTTCTTCGGGGCTGTCCACGATAAAAATCGGCGCGCCGCCCCCCACCCGATCATGCTCCATGCTGACAACCGCAAGTATTTGCGACATCGACATCGGTTCAAGCCTCCTTCCGTTGATTGACGCCGGCTTCTGAAGGCTTGCGCACCGCGCTTTCCAGCACAGGAACGCGATTCAGGGCGGTCAGCAATTTGTCCGCATCCTTCTCTTGCGGCAGCAGCAGGAGCGCCAGCGTACCGTCGTTAATATTCAGTTTCGCCATCGGAACCAGAGAAGGCTCGCCATCGTCGCGGTATACGCCGAACAGCGTGGAGATGTCGTGCAAAATAGCTTGCCGCTGCCCCAAATTCGCCAGCGTAACGCGGCTGTTGCGGTTTTTCGGCTTCAGGTGATAACCGAGCGCCTGTTCCTGAATCAGCTTGCGGCTGCTTTCAAGGCCGACGTTCATCATGTAAATGGAGCCGACGAACAGGTCCGGCCCATCCAGGCGAACCGGCGCCTGCTCGATATGAGCGATCGATGACAAATTTTTGCCGGATTTCAAATAGTTCGACAGCCATATGGAAACGATCCCTGCCAATGCCCCCCAGTACCAGTCAAATATAATGCTGAACAATGAGGCGGCAAAAGCGGAAAAAATGACGAGATAGTTCCTGCCCTCAAACACCATGGCGATTCCTTCGATGTAGGATACTCCTCTGGGAACGAGCTCCAGCTCGTCGATTTTGGACAAGCTTTGCCTCTCCATGTTGCGGACATCGCGAAACTGCTGCGCCGCAAGCGACAAAAACGTAACGGCCGTATAGTTTTTTTCCAGCAGCGCCGGAACCGCGACCGCCCCCAGAGCCGCCGCGATCACGCCGAGCGAGATGTGAATGATTTTTCCGTGCGGGTAAGTCGGATACTGCCGATAGTCGGTGCGCAGCATGTTCATCCGGGATAAAATGCCGAAGATGACACCTATGACGACACCTGTCGTATAGCGGTTCGCATGGATCCACTCGATCACTTTTTCCATCCTCCTTTTCGTTCCAAGACAGCCTGAAACCCGCTGTAAACTTGCTGCACCACAACGGTCAATACACGCGCCGCAAAAACCGCGAGCCACCATTGATCCTGAAAACCGGTGCCGCCGATCCGGTGAATGCCATTCCACGTATGAATGCTTGTCTGATACAGCTCGCCCAGCAGGCAGCCGATGGAAAGCCCAGCGATTTGCTGCAGTTCGCTGCGCTGAATGACCGTGACCGCGAAAGCCAGAAACAAAGCCGTATCCCACCCGGGATTGCCGACAATGAGTATCGGGTCCATCACCAGCAGCTGCTGGATCAGGAAGTGAAAGGAACCCAGCAGCAGTCCGATGGAAAGCAGGTGCAGCTTCTGGATGAAGCCCCGAGTCGCAAAAAGGATGCCTATGCTGACCAAAGCGATTCCCGCATACACCGCATACATTTGCACATGGCCCCATGTAATGACGATTCGCGAGCCAACGAGCCAAGCCATAAAAAAAAGAAGTATTCCCTTGTACGATATACTTCTTAAAAAAATCTCCTTCCAGCCGCTGACAACCAAAATCAGCGCAATGCAGAGGAGAATGAGCGAAAGATAGCCGGAATTCATGTCGTTACCCACCCTGCGGAACTTCGGGCCTCCGGACGCATCGGTCCGGAAGCTCCGTCTGAACCTTAGTATGGCAAAAAACAAATTATTTACTCCGGGTTCCTCTTTCTGCATATTCGGTTGTTGAAATGCCGCGTGCCCTGCACCACTCGGCCGTCTCGCCGGTTATGACGGCGGGGCGGTCCCACAGCTCCCTGACCGTGCGGGCGCCGAGCGCCGTCATGATCAGGACGAGCCCCTCGTGCAGCTCGCCGGCAAAACGGTGCAGCGCATCCGCTCCTTCGGTGCGCAGCACCTTCAGGAAGGCGCCGGCCATCCCGACGGCGGAGGCGCCGAGAACGAGCGCTTTGACCGCTTGCAAAGCGTTCGTAATGCCCCCCGAGGCGATGACCGAGCCGCGGGGATACACTTGCAGAGCTTCGAGCAGCGCGACGCTCGTCGGGCTTCCCCAATCGTTCAGCCAATCCAGCGCCGATGAACGCCGTGCATTCTCGATCGCGGCAAAATTCGTGCCGCCGGTCCCGCCGACATCGAGGATGCGCACGCCGATGTTGTGCAGCTCCCTGGCGTTCTCCCCCAGGATGCCGAAGCCGACCTCCTTGACGATCACCGGCACTCCAGCCTGCCGGACAATCGCTTCAATGCGGCGCAGCATGCCGGTAAAGCTGCGGTCGCCTTCAGGCATGATCAGCTCCTGCATGACGTTCAAATGAATTTGCAGCGCATCCGCTTCGATCATGTGCACGGCGCGCAGCGCTTGCTCCACGGTCGCTTCGCTGCCTAAATTGGCGAAAATGACGCCGGCCGGGTTTTCGCGGCGCACCACCTGATAGCTGGATGCCATCCCGCTATCCTTAATCGCGGACATTTGCGAGCCTACGGCCATCGCCAGCCCCTTCTCCCGGGCGACGATCGACAGCTCGCGGTTAATGATTTCCGTCTCCTTAGCACCGCCGGTCATCGCATTAATTAAAATCGGCGAGCTCAGATTGAGTTCGCCGATTTGAGTCGTTAATGCAATTTGATCCGTCGAAGTCTCAGGCAGACAATTGTGCACGAGCTTAACGTCCGACAAGCCCTGCTTGCCGGATTGGCCGAGCTCCAGCGCATAATGGACATGCTCCATTTTGCGTGAAACACGCATGTTGAGTCCTCCTAAGTGCTTTCTGCCGGAAAGCTTTCATCGAATCGCTTATTTGAACTTGGAAAGCTTGTCGCCGAAACGCTCGCCGAGCGTCAGGGAAAGACCTTGATTGCTGAGCGAAACGTTCTCGTTGCCGGCAATCTCTTTTTGATGGCTTGCGCTGTTGCCGCGGTCGCGGTCGGCGCGAGGCTGTCTTTCTCTTTCCGGTTTCGCGGATGCCGCAGGAGCTTCAGGAGCTTCTTCGGTCTCTTTGATGCTTAAGCTTACGCGCTTTTCAGCGGCGTTGATTTCAAGAATTTTCACTTGAACTTCCTGGCCCTCTTTCAATACTTCGTGAGGAGTGCCGATGTGACGGTGAGCAATTTGGGAAATGTGCACCAAACCTTCTACGCCCGGAGCAACCTCAACGAACGCGCCGAAAGATGCAAGGCGTTTTACAGTGCCGGAAACGATGTCTCCCGCTTTGAATTCGCGCTCCACTTTGGACCAAGGACCTTCTTGCGTCGCTTTGATGCTGAGGCTGATTTTTTCGTTGGCCGGATCGAGTTTGAGCACTTGAACTTTGACTTTATCGCCTTCTTTGACAACGTCGGAAGCTTGCTCGACATGGTGCCAAGCCATCTCGGAAATATGTACAAGTCCGTCGATGCCGCCGATATCGATAAATGCGCCGAACTGCGTCAAGCGTTGAACCGTGCCGTCCAGCACTTGTCCCACTTGGAGCCCTTCGATGATTTTCTTTTTATTCGCTTCGAATTCTTCGTCCAGAACATCTTTCTGGGACAGAATCACTTTGTTTTTCTCGCGGTCGATCTCTTTCACGCGAAGGCGAAGCGTACGTCCTTTGTAGTCGCTGAAATCTTCAACGAAATGACGCTCAACCATGGAAGCCGGTACGAAGCCGCGAACGCCGACGTTGACTACGAGTCCGCCTTTTACCACTTCGGCTACGGCAGCTTCGATAATTTCGCCTTTTTCCAGCTGGCTTTGCAGCGTTTCCCACGCTTTTTCGCTATCGATGGCGCGTTTGGAAAGAACAAGTGTTTCTTTCGCATCATTGATCGATACGATTCTCAGTTCGACTTCCTGACCGATTTGTACCGCTTGGCTTGCGTCTTCAACGGTTACGGAAGAAAGCTCGCGCACAGGAATAACGCCGTCGTATTTATAACCGATATCAACGAACGCTTGGTCCGCATCCACTTTCACGATTTTACCTTTAACCGTAGCGCCTTTTTTCAGAACGGCTACGTTGTTCAGCGCTTGTTCGGCTTCAGCCTGGGATACGGCTGTTTCCTCCACCTCTTGAACTTCTTGTACCTCCTGGGATTGATCTTGCACTTTTACTTCTTCTGACATTGGTTAGTCCTCCTCATTCAACACTTACAATAATAGTTTATAAGTCACAAAGCATCGGCAAGCGAGCTTCTGCTCTGTATCAAACAAAAAATTCCATTCGCTTAAGAATAGTATAATTCCAAGCTTTCAATTCCATACATCGCGCTCAGCCTTTATTGTGCGACGCGTGCAGGGCGCGAATTTCTTTCATGATCAATTCGGTAGCTTGTTCCAGATCATCGGAGCTCGCTGCCGCAAAAGGGCTCAGATCGACCGGTTTCCCGTAGACGATCTTCATGGCGCGAAACGGCTTGTATTCGCCGATGATCGCTACCGGCACTACGGCTGCGCCCGATTTCAACGCAAGGCTGGCTGCGCCTTTCTTGCCCATTCCTCCGGCGTTGCTGCGGCTGCCTTCCGGGAAAATCCCCATGACGCCGCCGTCCTTCAGCAATTGGATCGCCAGGCGAATCGATTCTTTGCTGACGCCGCCCCGTTTCACGGGAAAAGCTCCCACTTTGCTGATGGCCGTGCCTAATACCGGAATATCGAAGAGCTCGGCTTTCGCCATGAAGTACACCATGCGCTTTAGCGGCGACCCGAGTAATGGAGGGTCCCACAAGCTGGTATGGTTGGCGCACAGGACAACCGCGCCCTGGGCAGGGACGTTGTCCGTTCCAATCGCGCGAAGGCGGAAAAGCAGGCCGAATATGACTCGAAACATCGCTCTGCCGATGCGGTAAAGCATCTTATTTGCCACCTCCGACTTTGTCTTTGCAAAGCCCCAAAATCCCGTCAACGACTTCATCTATCGTCATCGATGTACTATCCATAAGAATAGCGTCGGGAGCCCGTTTAAGCGGCGAAATCGCTCTTTCCTGATCCAGTTGGTCGCGGCGCGCGATATCCTGCTCCAATTGCTCGAGCGTCAGCGTACCGGAACCGCTGTCCTGCATTTCTTTGAAACGCCGCTCCGCACGCTCTTTGACGCTGGCCGTAAGGAATATTTTGAGTTCAGCGTCCGGTATGACATGGGTGCCGATATCTCTGCCGTCCATGACAACGCCTTTGGATACCGCCATTTGCTTCTGCATGGCTACAAGCAGTTCCCGGATGGCGCCGATGCTGGCGATCTGGGAAACATGATCCGTAATGGAAGTCTTGCGGATCTCGCGGGTCACGTCCGTGCCGTCCACTAGCACCTGTTGTCCGTCGGAACCGGGCACCAGCACGATGTTCATGCGATTCGCCAAAGCAATGACTTCCTTTTCTTGGTGAGGAAGCAGCCCTTCCTGCTGTACCTTCCACGTTACTGCCCGATACATGGCCCCGGTATCCACGTAAACAAAACCAAGCACGCCTGCGACAAGCCGTGCGATAGTGCTTTTACCGGCTCCGGCGGGGCCATCTATGGCAATATTGAACTTTTCCAAGCTGCGGCTCCTCCTTAACAATACCTTACGAACAAAAAAGCAGGCACTGCCTGCTAATGATGAAAATTATACCACACCCAAAAACCATATGCAAAACTAGAATCACTCGCCGCCGGTTTGCCGGCCTATCGGATACGGTTTGCCTTCCAAAGGATCGACTCTCGTAAAATGCTTGCGTACGTACGGAATGTGCAGCAGCGATTGCGCGCACAGCAGCAGAACGAAAAAAACGAGCGTCAGCCGGATCAACGCCTTCTCCACCTTGGCGGAAAAGACGATGAACAGCCGCTCGTAATCCGGATCTTCTTGATCCGATTTCATGGAATCACCCGCTTGTTATTGGCATTTTGCATCGTAGTATGCCCAGGCGCGGCGATTCTATGCATTATCTTTTGCGGAATTCCATCTGTCTTTCAAAGCAGAACCGGATCAGCTTTTGCCGGTCGCGGTCGACGATTTCGACAAATCTTACCATGGCGAGCTGCCGGCCGCTTTCCAGCTCTTTGATGCGGACGATTTCGCCCTTGAGCGGAATGTGCTCGATGCTTCCGTTTTTGAACGGCACCAGCACCCAACAGGAGATCTGCATATTGACCCCGATCGGTACGTGAGCGTCGCAAATAAAGGAAATGCCGCCTCCGCTTACATCGTCGGTCAGCGCGGTAAACTGGATTTGCTCGGATATCCGGACGGCCACTTCCAGCTCTGCAAGCACGCGCAGAAAGCTGCGCCGCTGAACTTGGGTGATCGCCTCCGGCTCCGGCTTTTTCAGCTCGACCAAGCGGATGACATCTTCGCTGGAACCTGTAACGGTAGTGGTGAAATAGTTTTTCACGCCGTCGCTGCCCAGAAAATAAGTGCTCAGTTCATCGCCTGTGTACAATTTTTTGAATCTGCCGGTCGTCTCGTTCAGCGGAACTTCGATAACAATAGTCGTATCCGAAATGTCGGCAATTCTCGACTTGTATTCGATCTTGGATTCCTCTTCGTCAATGGAATTGATCTGCATATGTAAAATTTGGTTAACCTTAGGAAACAAAGCCTGCACCTCCAACGCATTTTATGTCAAAATCTGCTTCTTAAGCACTACATCTCTGATTATAACATGACAACCGATTTTAGAAAGCAAATAAAAAAAATCACCCTGCGGGTGACAAACGAATACATCCGTCGGAAAATGAACGACCGGCATCACCGACATGGTGAGAAAAAGCTGTGAATGACAACCGACACCTGCCATTCGCAGACAACATGCAAAAAAAGGACCTCAGTAATGCGCGTAAAATCTGCAAAAATCAGGCAGTTGCTGGAACCCGCCCGCAAAGCCAGATGGCCTGGCTGCCTAATCCCCCGCGTCAGAGGTGATAGCCGCAATCTGCCTGGCTGTGCGAAGAAAGCCTGCTAAAGTCAGGCTCCCCCCCACGTCAGAGGCGATACCCCCAATTTGCCTAGTTGCACAAAAAAACCTGCAAAAATACATGAATTTGCGTCCTCAATTACTGGCTACGAACAATTCCTGCAAAAGTGCAGGCTTTTTACCGAATACATGGACTCAGATGCACTTTCAGCAAAAATTCCTGTACTTTTGCAGGTTTTTCGCCATTATAAGCCAATTCCGCAGAAAAAAACTGCACTTTCGCAGGTTTTCACCCTACCATCCTGCTTCCTGCCCAGTTGCGCACTTCCACGACCTATGCCAGGAGGCATACGTTGGGAAACGACCCTACCGCTTCCCCTAACCTTAACAAGGTGTCGCGACTTTCCAGGGTGATCTGACTTTCGCTAGGTTTCATCCTAGATCGGCTTGCCAAGCCACCTCATCCCCCCCTTCCGTGCAGCATCTGCAACCCGCGCCGGAAGAGGCGTACATTAAGAAATGGCCCCACTGGTTCCCCGTCGGGAGTGGTGCGTATTAGGAAGCACAACGCCACCACCACCGTTTCGGGATGGCAAAAGAACATGTCGTGCAAAAAACTGCCCCGATAGACGTTAGAAAATCGCGCGATACCTCTTTCATAACGCCGAGCCGCACGATGTTCATCAAATCTTCCGCTTGCCAAAACCCGAGCATACACAAAATCTATATATGCAAAAAAGAAAGCGGGAATAGCCCCCGCTTTCCTTGAACGCTTATATTGATTTGGCCGCCGCGACCGTCTGCTCCGGCCGGATCGTCTCGATTTTTTCCTCGGTTCCGGTATCTCCGTTGACGTAGACGCGGTACGTGTTGCCTCTCATTTTGCCGATAAATTCATGGCACAGCACTTCCTGGTCGAGCTCATTCTTGATGACGGCCAGCGAGTGGCCGGACATTTGCATGTGCGGGCTCAACGTTTTGCGCGCTTCTTCCTCGGTCACTTTCGGCTTGCCGATCATGCGCTGTTTGTGTCCGAAAAGGTAATCGGTCGCATGAACGCCCGTCACTTCCAGATTGTCGAGCGCAACAGTGACGCTCACTTGCTCCGGATAGATCAGCACGTCGTCCTGACGCTTGGCGAATATGATGTTCGCATGATTCTGGTATTGATCGTAGCTGACTGCGCTCATATCCTTATAGTCGTGCTGATCCAGGAACTCGTTTGCCGCGTCGCGCGCTTGCCGCAAATCGTACTTCCTTTCATTCACAGTCCGCGGCTTCATGAAGTACACGAGATGGCCGCCCTTTTTCGTGTAGTCCAGGTGAATATCGTTTTCCCGGCCGTCTCCGCCGGGCACGATGACGCTGAAGCTTTGATATTCGGGAGCGCTGCCGCCGTTTTCGACCACCTGAATTTTGGAGGTATCCTTGTGGCCCAAATACTGCGCGGCTTTCTGCTTGATCTCCTCGGCGGTCATCTGTTTGCCGGAGAGCGTGTTGACGTCGTTTTTTTGCAAAATGTTCAAGCTGCCGGGTCCCCAGTTAAGCTCCGGATAAGCTCCCACTTTTTTGTCCACGGTAGTAAAGCCGTCGATGATGGCGTTGTCGCGAACCTCTTTTTGCGAGATCAGGGCGGTTTCCACGTCCATCCAGCGCAAATTTTTGGTCATCACTTTATCCTGCACGCCCCGCAGTTCCTTCGTAATTTCGTTCGAATGGTCGTACAAAGTGTTCAGCGTCTTCATCTCATCTTCCGTCAAAGGCTGCTTCGTCATATCGCGGACAGACATCCGATAGGAGAAGTTGGCCATATTCGCCAGGAAATCCCCCGTTTTGTTAAACGGCAGCAGCGAGAGCGGCAGCTGGTTGATATCGCTTTGCGCCTGGCTGGTCAATCTCCATACATTGACAAGACCTTTCCGGTAGGACGGTTCGGAGGTAGAATTGACCGCCAGCGTGTTTCCAAGCTCGGTATGTAGCTTGTCCACATGGAAGGAAAGATCGTGAAACGCACGCTGGTACTGATTTTCCGCTTTGATCAAAATCGTGTTTTTCTCCTGATGCTCCAAGTAGCCCCAGACTCCGGCACCGATTAATGCAAGCAAGAGGAACGGGAACAAAACCATACTTAATCTTTTGTACATAACCGCTTCCATTCTCCTTTCATTTCCGCCAAACTTGCCGTTAGTTTCTGCCCGGAAATGAAGGTTTATACATCCGAAATTACTTTACGGAGAATGGTTTCGAGACGCTAAGCGGGACCTGCCTGAAAATGAAAAAAGAGGCCGATTCCATAAGAATCGCCTCTCCTAATCGTCAGTCTCCACGTCGAAATCGTGCTCATTGCTGCAAATGCATTGACGGAATCCCGTTTCGATCTTGCCCTTTTCTTTTTTGCCTTTCAAAACGAATCTTTCGCCGCACTGTTTGCAGCGGATCGTCACTTTGACTCTCGTTTCGGACATGTGCACCCTCCCGGCAATGGCGGAACATTCAACCATACGTCTGTTTATGTCCATTATGGCCAAATTCAGTGCATTTTAATCTTTTCGTCGCGGGAAGCGATCCTCATCGGAGAATGGGCGTTCGCTTTATTCACGCGCCACAGCGTGCGTATCCACAGGTACGTCATCACCGGGATCATGATCCAAACCCAGTACGTTTTGGCCACAAGCAAAATGTAATCGAACACGCCGTGCCATAAAATCGGAAAAAGCAGCGAGTACCACATATACGTTTGCGTTTTGTGCGGCGTAAACTTCGCTTTGCCCAAGTAATAGCCCATCATCACTCCGAATAGCGCATGCCCGGACACAGGAAGCAAAGCGCGAACCATCAACGCGCTGAACGACGACGCGTTCAGGAACGCGTATATAATGTTCTCCAGCGTCGCATACCCCAAGCTGACGGCCACCGCATACACGATGCCGTCATACGGTTCGTCGAACGAGGCATGGCGGTAAATCAAATGATACAAAACGAACCATTTCAGGAACTCTTCAATTCCGCCGGACAAAAAGAAAGCGGTCGTAATGTTGCCATTCCCGATCTCTTCAATAAACGCTCGCTGCAGCACCATAGTCGGATACACAAGTAGCACGCCGAAAATAAACATGCGGACGACCAAATGAATCGGCTCAGTTTCGTAGCGGTCTTTAAGATAAAAATAGGCAAGCAGGGAGAGACCCGGTGCGATAGCTGCCAACAAAATAGACAGTACTTGCATGTATAACTCCCCTTCTGCTTCGTTTTTGCGCGGCCGCCTGCTAGACCCACCCTCTGAACCGGGAGGCTTCGGCCATTTTGCGGACGCCTACCATATAGGCGGCCAGCCGCATGTCGACACCGCGCGTGCTATGAACATTATAGACATTTTCAAAGGACTTTTCCATGACATTTTGCAGCCTGGCATGAACTTCATCTTCCGTCCAGTAATATCCCTGATTATTTTGCACCCATTCGAAATAAGAAACGATGACGCCTCCGCTGCTGGCCAAAACGTCTGGGACGATCAGCACGCCTTTGTCCGTCAATATTTGCGTCGCTTCCAGGGTCGTCGGCCCGTTCGCCGCTTCCACCACGATGCTTGCCTTGATGCGGTCCGCATTGTCGCTCGTCAACTGGTTCTCGATCGCCGCGGGAACGAGGATGTCGCAATCCTGCTCCAAAATTTCCCGGTTCGTGAGCGTATTTTTGAACAGCTTGGTCACCGTGCCGAACGAATCCCGGCGGTCAAGCAAATATTCGATATCGAGACCGTTCGGGTCATACAAAGCCCCGTGCACATCGGAGATGCCGATAACTTTGGCTCCCGCCTCGTACATGAATTTGGCCAAATAGCTGCCGGCGTTGCCGAAGCCTTGAATGATGACCCGGGCGCCCTGCAGCGCGATATTTTTTTTCTGCAAGGCCTTGTCGATCATGATCGTAACGCCTTTGGCGGTGGCCGTTTCCCGCCCATGGGAGCCCCCCAGCACCAGCGGCTTGCCCGTTATGAACCCTGGAGCGTCGAACTCCCGGATCCGGCTGTATTCATCCATCATCCAGGCCATGATCTGCGAATTCGTCATCACATCGGGCGCCGGAATATCTTTGGACGGCCCGACCAATTGGCTGATCGCTCTGACATACCCCCGGCTGAGCCGCTCCAGCTCGCGAAAAGACATGTCCCGCGGGTCGCAAATGATGCCGCCTTTACCCCCGCCGTACGGGAGGTCCGAAATGCCGCATTTCAGGCTCATCCAGATCGAGAGCGCCTTTACCTCGTCTTCCGTCACATCCGGGTGAAAGCGCACGCCGCCCTTCGTCGGGCCGACAGCGTCATTATGCTGCGCCCTGTAGCCTGTGAACACCTTCACCTTGCCGTCATCCATGCGGATCGGAATCCGCACGGTCAACACGCGCAAAGGTTCTTTGAGCAGTTCATACATTTCATCGGAGTAGCCCAGACGTCTGAGCGCTTCGTGAATGACGGTTTGCGTCGATTCCAGCACATTCAAATTTTCGGTATGAGCCATAGGGACCCCCTCATGGTCGAGTTATTCGGTAAACAATGCCTGATCGTTATGGAAAAATACAGGCAGGAAGCCAAGCGTGCCGTTTCTGTTTTTCGTCAGTTCCAGAGACAGCGGCTGCACGTGATTTTCTTTCAAACCTTTTTGCTTCAAAATCATGACGACATCGGCGGAAGCCTGCACGCCTTCAGGCACATGTTCTTGCCCGGATTCCAGCGCGGATGCGGCGATGATCGGACTGTTCCACTCGCGAGACCACTGCTTAAGCGTGTAGGCGATAGCCGCCTGCTGCTGCTGCCAAGTCAATCCGGCCAATTGCTTGCCTACAGGTATGCGCTGCAGATGATCGATGAAGACGACCGGCTCTTTGCCGGCGATGACGGCAATCCGTTCGATCGAAGCCGCCACCTGATCAAGGCTCGTGTCCATCGTGCATTCCAGCGTCCAGAGCGTCCTGCTGATTTTGCCGTACTGCTTGTTGGCTTCGGCGACTTGATCCGGGTCCGCTTTGCCTCCCAGCACTTTCTGCGGGGCGATCCCGATAATTCTCGCGATGCTGCGGGCCCACAGCTCAAAATTGGTCATATCCCAGGAAACAAAAATAACCGGCGTTTGCTGCAGTGCGATATGGTCCGCCATTTGCTTCAGCAGCATGCTTTTGCCGATCGCCCCGGTGCCGGCCAGCAAGTAGAGACCGGCTCCGAAGCCGCCGAACAAAATCGTGTCCAGCTTGGCAAACCCGGAACTGATGCCCGAAACTTGGCCCCGGAAGCGCTTCATATACTCTTCCAAATAAACGGTGCTGTTTTTGATATCGGGCGCGACGGGCGCCAGCATCGTTTCTTCCACGGCCTCGTTCACCAGCTTGACGAACGCTTCCGCAGGATTTTGCGCCCGCACGAACAAATCGTTAATATCCCGGATCGTTTCCGGCAAATTAACAATATATGTTTCCTTAGCATGTTCGCTTAACAAAGATTCTATGCGGGTGGACTCCCTTCTCCCCGTCTCGTCGTTCCCCATGCAAATGTAAACCCTTTTATTCGCAAAGAGTTGAACGTGATAGTCTTTGAACACGGCGAAATCGGGCACGCATACGGCCGGCAGCCGCGCTTGAGTCAGCATCATCACGTCGAAAATGCCGTTGCAAAGCACGACTTCGTCCGATTCCCGAAGCACTTCATAGTTAAACAGAAACTGATCCACACCGTACAAAGGCTTGTACTTCGGCTCCCTGTGGTCGATCGAGCGTCCGATCAAGTCGACGACCTCACCGTCATAATTGCGAATCGGCACGATAACGCGGTTCTCGAAATAGCCGGCCAATTGATTTTGATCCACATAGAAGCCGATTTTCCCGATTTCAAAACCGATGCCGAACTGCCCGACAGTTTCCTCTGAAATCCCTCTTTTTTGCAAATAAAAATACGCTTCTTCCCGCAATTGCTTTTGATAATAGGATAACAGCTTATCCAAATCAACGGCAGCAGGAGTAGGCGCAATTTGTTTTCGTTCCGATCCAGCCATCTGCAGCGCCCCCAGTTGTTCAACATAAAAAGCACCTTGCAAAAACGAATGTTTTTGAAGATGCTTGTTTCATAACGATTCGAAAAAATGTTACCGGAAATGGTGACACAGCACTTTCACGGCGTCGTCAGCGATAATTACTTTTCCATATTCCTCCAAAATAGCCTGCGTTACCGACGCTGCTTCCCCAAATTCGGAAAGTACGGCAATCAAAGCTTGATATTTGGAATCTTCCAGCTCTACAGGCTCCAATTGCAAAATGTATCTTTCTTTATATGCATACAAGCTTCCGCCTTCCATCAGAAGCGGATTGATAATCTTCGCAACGCGCAGCAAGTCTTCGAAATCGCGAAATGCGTACGAGATCAGATCGCTCTGTTCGAGCGTCACTTCCATTTCATACACTTCGTCAGCCTCATGATCCTCATAGGAATCCGAGTTCGCGTACAAGTCAAGCTTGCCTCTAGTCACGATGACTACCATTCCTTGTGCAGGAAGCGCAAACACCTCGACTGCAAGCGGACCGGACGGATCGAATCCCAGCTCGGAATAAGCCTGATCCATCATTTCGCTAAAAAGCTCATGTACTTTTGGAATTTCCCTCCACATATCGTCTTTTTGAATCCCGCGTTCAGTTAAGTCATCGAATGTTAGGAAAATCCGTATCTTATCCTGACTTAAGCGTTCAATTTTCATGATAGGATCCTCCTCGGAGCTTTCCGACTGGAAAGCCAGCATCGTCAGCGATATCGTTTTTTTGAAAAAAAGCCGCCATCGCAAGCGTGTGGTCTGCTCTCGTTAAAACAGAATATGAGCGAAAATAAAAAAAGGTGAGTGCGAAACGTTAAATTGGACATGCGGCCCTTAACGTTTTCAATTTCCATGTTAACATTTTTTGATGAGAAATGCACGCGAAAGATAAGTATAAATGAAAAAGCACAGCCGGCCCCGTGGGTTCCCTAACTGTGCGCAGGATGTATGTTTTATTGAACGGCCGCCGTATTTTCCTTATTTTGTTCCAATATTTGATTGACCGTAGCTTTCAACGACGAATCTTCATTGACAATTTTTCCGACCTGATGCAGTCCGTCCGCAGCGCCGCCACCCATAGCTGCCATATTGCCACCCATATTGGCAGCCGATTTTTTAAACGTTTTGTTCGCCAAAGTATTTTTTGCTTTCCCCATCGCCTTGCCCATCGTTTCGCCGGAAGAGCTGAATGCGGAGAACAGCATCGATTTGTTTCTGCGGCTCAAATACATGACGGCCGCCGCGCCCGCAATGCCGCCGAGCAGGAATGTACCCAATCTCAATCTCATTATAATCCCTCCGAAAAAGTAGTATGAATCATAAATAGCTTGTTCGAATCGGAAGGCGGGCATACGCGCTGCGGGCAGGAAATCAAAGGCGATTGCAGCCGGAAAATGTGATAATATAGAGTTGGACATCAATCAGGATCGAGGGAGATTATAAGCATGAAACCATTAAGTCTAGTTTGCATCAGCGCCTGCCTGCTGCTTGGCGGATGCGGTCCGCAAAATGCCGGGCCGGCCCCTGCCAGCAGCAGCAACGTTGCCGCGGCGACGGCCGCACCGACAGCTTCGCCGAGCGCGACGCCGTCACCGACTCCGAGCCCCACGCCTGCGGCAGCGACAGAGCCTCCCGATCAGCAGGTAAAAAAAGAGTATCATATGAACAAAAACTATGATATCGTCCCCAACGATCCGAACGGCAACAAAAAAGTTGTGCTTTTAACGTTCGACGACGGCCCGAAAGAGAAAGAAATGAACGAAGGTCTCATTAATACGCTAAAGAAGCATAACGCCAAAGCGATCTTCTTCATGAACGGCTACCGCATCAAGCAAAAACCGGAGCTTGTGAAGCTGGTGCATGACAGCGGGCAGATTATCGGCAATCATTCCTGGGATCACATCGAATTGAACAAACAAACGGATGCCAAAATCGATCAGCAGATCGATGACGTTCAAAATATCGTCAAGGAGCTTACCGGCGAGGCCCCGCACTTTTTCAGACCTCCCTTCGGCCTTGGCAACGATTATCTCAAAAACAAAATCAAAAATGCCGGCATCCTCTACATGACTTGGTCCAACGGCTCGCTGGACTGGGAAATGACGACGAAGAAAAACGATCCGGACAAAGTGGTCGACAATGTTTTGAAACAGCTGCATCCCGGCAGCAACATTTTGATGCATGAGCTTCCCTGGACCGTCTCGGTTCTCGATTCGCTCCTGACGAAACTGGAGGAAAAAGGGTATTCTTTCGTAGACCCTCGGGCCATCGAGCTCGAGATGAGATAGACCGCCGTGC
Source organism: Paenibacillus sp. sgz302190 (assembly GCF_059820445.1). Classification (NCBI taxonomy): domain Bacteria; kingdom Bacillati; phylum Bacillota; class Bacilli; order Caryophanales; family Paenibacillaceae; genus Paenibacillus; species Paenibacillus sp. sgz302190. The sequence continues at coordinate 169,127 of NZ_JBZYAO010000005.1, read as the reverse complement.
GCATAGCGAAGGGGCCGGCCCGCAGTCATGATCGATGACTAGCGGGCCAGCCCCTTCGGCGTTTAATAATTGATAACTACGGTGCGTGTGCTGTCGACGTAGCTGACTTTGGCCCCGAGCGTCTCGGACAGCAGCCTGACGGGAATCATTGTCGTATTCTGAACAAGCTGCGCCGGCGAATCGGTCTCGTGCTCCGTTCCGTTCAGCGAATAGGCGCCGCGCGTCGTATAAAAAACGATCGTCTTATCTTTCTTTTTGTAAATCGCCGCTTTCTGCTGATCGTCCCACGTTACTTCCGCTCCCAGCGCCGCGGCAAGATCCCTGATATACAAGTAAGATGTTCCGTCCTCGATATAAGGCCGCTGCTTCATCGGGAATGAAACCATGTCAAGCTTATAGGCGCTGTCGTTAAGCCCGAAAGTGACCGTATGCGTGCGGTTCAGGCCGAAATTGGCCATTTGCGACGTATAGGCGACGGCATCCTGATGAAGCTTGAGCACTCCCAGGCCGTCAAGCGGCTCGGTTCTAAACGTCCATTCCTTCTCGAACGTCTTGGTCGTGCCGTCATCCAGCTCGGCATTCAGCTTGATCTTGGCCGTGTAGCTCGTATCGAGCTGCAGCGGCTTGGACGGAAGCAAAATAACTCCCGTGTCCAAATGATCGTCATTATCCGGGGTATTCACCAGCAGATTGACGGTTTTGCCGTTCTCATCCTTAAGCTGGGAATCGACCAGGCTTACTTTTTTAACGTTCGATCCGTTGACCGTCGCCATGATCGGATATCCGACCGGATAATCAGTCTGCGGATGACCTCGAAGCGGGTCCGGCACCTCGTGGCCGCCGAACGAAGTCGGGACGTATACGTCGTTACCCGCCGGCGATACGGCCAGTTCGGGCAGTCCGCCGTCGGTGTAGCCGAATTCGATGACCTGGTAGTCCCCCTTCTTGTATATCCCGATCTCTTTGAGGCCGGGAACCATGAACGGCGATCGGTGGTAAGGCGCATCGAATAAGCTGTCGACCGCTTGCACCAACGTCACCCGGTTGTAGGATACATCCTCGCCGCCGGAGGTCGCATATCCGACATACTGCAGCCGGTCCGCCAGCTTTTGCCCGAAATAGCCGGGAAGCGACGGGTCCTCGTCATGCAGTGAAACGGACGTGCGTACGGCATCGACTTTGTTTTGATCCAAATATTCCGCATGCTTTTGGGCGGCCATATTGAGCGCACTGCTGAATTTGACCGCAGTCAGGCCGAGCTTGGCCCGATAATCGTTGATCGCTTTCAAGCCTTGCTGCTGCTCCGCGGTCGTTGTGCTTGAAAGAACCGTCGCATTAGGCATGATCGTAAAACTCCAATCAAGGGTGGCCGGTTGATAGCCGGACAATGAAAATACGAATCTCGCGGAATAATTCCCCGGCGCCAGATCCGCATCCGGATGATACGTATACGTGTCAGCGTCCGGATCGAAGGTAACGCTTTTTTCCTGACCGTTCAAGTAAAAATGATAGCTGTCCGCTTTCTTGCTTTCGCCCAGCTTGACTTCCGCTCCGATATCAGGGCGCGCCAGCCCGACATTTCCCTTGGGAAAAGTCCCATATTCGTAAGACAAGGCGTATGAAGTTTTGGCGGTGGCTAACAGGCCCGAAACTGCCAGACAGATGATCAGACTCATTTTTACGAGCCAGCCGATGCTCCTTGCTTTCCTCATTGGACTGCTCCTTTCTGGTAACAAAAAAAGAAACTATGAATCTATCATAGCTTCTTCCGTATCATCATACAAACTTTGCGGGTTTGGAAGTTTCAGGAATAACGAATTCCCCAGACGGTCAAACCGATAACCAGCATAACGAACAGCCACAACAAAGTGAGATAAAAGATTCGCGTCCATTTCCCCCTCTCCGAGGGGTGGACCGCTTTTCTAGGCGGTAAGTATGTATCATCGTCTTCCTGTGCGCGGTCAGCGTCAGCTGCCGGCATCGGGGTTCGATTGCGGGCGTTCATTCGCTCTCGTCATCCTCCTTGCTGTATCGCAGTATGCAGCCCATCACGAAATCAATGACGAAATGTGCGATAATCGGCGTCCATAAGCTGCCCGTCTGCTCATAAATCCAGCCCAGCCCGTAGCTGATGCTGAACACCATCCCCGTCATCAGCCAGTGCTGCAAGTAACGGATATGGATGGCGGCGAACAAAATGCTTGTCCAATATGGTCCCCAGGCGTATTGAATCGCTCCGCGGAACAATATTTCCTCGCAAATTGCGACAATGATCGAAATGAGTGCGATATGCCAAAGCGGCCGATTGCCGAAAAGCATCTGGTTAATTCCGCCGTCGTCGGTCACTTCCTTGGGAACCCATCTGGATATGAGCAGGTCGCCGCCGAGCACCGCCAGAGCGAACAAAACGCCCCAAAGCGGAATGGCCCAGCCGGATTGTAAATGAAACATGGAAAAGAATTGATGATTGCTCTGAAAAAATATAATGATCAATCCGATAATAATAGTTAGAAGCTGGGTTATGTACAGATTGAGCAGCAGCGTCCGGTCATTTAACTCGTGTAAATCAACTTTGCCGAAGCGGATATTTTTAAAATCGAATTTTTTCATGAAGCTGCCTCTTTCCCTCGCATATTCCCTTTTCCACATATTTCTCCTATACTGAGTTAAAAGAAAAAGAGAGAATAAGGAGCCTGATTATGGATAAGCGCCTGACCCGCACAGATTATTTATTTGCACTGATGTTCATCTTTATGCTCGTATGCATTATGGGCGCTTTTTTTTACGGCCTCAAGGTCGGCCAGCAAAAATCAGACCAAAAGTATGAAAAAATATTGCACGGCAATGAAGCGGTCCAGGAACCCGGAGCGTACGACCAGCAAGTACTGGTTTCCTATTACCATACCATCTTTTTGCCGTTTAGGGAATTTCAGAACAAATGGTTCGAACAGCTCAATCAAATCGAGCTCGGCAGCTCGACGGTCGATTCCTCCGCAGTCATGAAAGAGCTGTCCAAGCTAGCCGACGAAAAATACAACGCCCTGCAAAGCAAAAGCATGCCGGCTTCCTCACCGCTGCTGCAGCAGTCGCACGAGGGATATTTGAAAAGCTTGAAGCTGTTCTCGGATACGCTCAAAAACTATCAATCCAAAGCCAACGGAATGCACGGCGCAGAGCTGATCGACGCCATTAAAAAAGATCCCTACTACCTGGAGGCGATCACACAGGCGCTCACCGCCCAAAAAAATTATTTCGCTTCCATCGTGGCTTGGAACGAGACGATCAATTCGGAGCTGGAGCCTTTCGATTCGAACAAAAATGCCAATCTCGATCAATGGCGGCAAATGAACGTCAACGTGAAAAACCTTTACATCACGGCCAAGCTGCTGAACAACAAATCGTTCACGCCGTTCTATCCGCAGGATTTGACGATTCGCATCGACGATTTCATCGCTTCCGGACAAGCTAAAAAATTGAACGCCGCCGATGTGAACCAGACGATGGATCTGCTGCTCAGCACGAACGCCGTGCGTTCCGGGGATTTCGTAAAAGGAAAGACCAAATGGTACAACAACGAGCCGCTCCCTCAGCTCCCCTTCTTTTTCGACGCGAATTGACCGATTCCGAACCGGGCCAGCAGGCCCGGTTTTTTTAGTCGTATTGAAAGCCGCGAAGCTCGCCGACGGCCGCCATGCCGCCTTCAACGTTGATGACGCGGCCGTATCCGTTTTCGGCCAAAAATCCGCATACATGATAGCTTCGCACGCCATGCGCGCATACGACGTAAACGTCCTGATCGCCGGGCAGCTCGCCCAGACGCCCGGGAATATCCCGCATAGGAATAAGAACCGCGTCATCCAAATGGTAATACTCCCATTCGTGAGGTTCTCTCACATCGACGACCAAGCTTGCCTTCAGCTTGCCGTTGTCAAGCAGCTCAAGAAACTTCGCCGGATGAATGCTTGCAATCTCCACGTGTATCCTTCCTTTCAGCGTGCATATCGGTAATATTTGTTTCTTTATGAAGAATAGCGAAATTTGTACGCAAGATCAAGCAAAATACCTTGCTTTTTGTCCTGTTTTTAATATAGAATGAGATCGAAAGCGATAGTTTTTGAAACAAACGAGCATTATATGGCGTACATGTGAAATTTGAATCGACACCTATTGACACTCCCTTGAGCCGCATGTTACTCTAATGAAAATTTTATATCGCAGTGAAGCGTTGACGGAGCCAAGCAAACAGTAGTAGCTTTCAGAGAGCCGATGGCAGGTGCGAATCGGCAGTGAACATGTTGCGGAGCACTCCAGAGTTGTTGCATTGAAAACCCAGTAGATGCAATCGGAATGGGAACCCGTTACAGTTCCAGGTCGCAAGACCAGTGAGGCTGTCCGTGCAAGCGGCCAGCGAATTAGGGTGGTACCACGAAAGCTAGCTCTCGTCCCTTCTGGATACAGATATATTTGTCTGTACCGAAGGGCTGGGAGTTTTTTTATGCGAAAAATTTGGAGGAGGAAACAATTATGTTCAAAGTGTTAGTATCAGATCCGATCAGCGACATGGGTATTCAGATGCTTTATGATGCAAGCGACGTTGAGGTTGTCAAACAACCGGGACTGTCCGAGGACGAGCTCGTCGCCATTATCGGCGAGTACGATGCACTGCTTGTACGCAGCCAGACGAAAGTTACCGAAAAAATTATGAACGCGGCTCCCAAGCTGAAAGTAATCGGCCGCGCCGGCGTCGGTGTCGACAACATTGACCTGGAAGCCGCCACCAAACGCGGGATCGTCGTCATTAACGCTCCAGACGGCAACACGATTGCTACTTGCGAGCTGACTTTCGCCATGATGATGTCGGTTGCCCGCTCCATTCCGCAAGCGTACAAAAAAACCGTCGGCGGCGAGTGGGACCGCAAATTTATCGGCGTCGAGCTGCGCGGCAAAACGCTCGGTATTCTTGGCATGGGCCGCATCGGCAGTGAGGTAGCCAAACGTGCAAAAGTATTCGGCATGGAAGTCATCGGCTACGATCCGTTCCTGACCGAAGAGCGCGCCGAGAAACTGGGAGTCAAGCTGGGCACTGTCAATGAAATTGCCGCTCAGGCCGATTTCATTACCGTTCATACGCCATTGACGCCCGAGACCCGCCACTTGATCGGCAAACCGCAATTCGAGCTGATGAAAAAAGGCGTTCGCATCATCAACTGCGCGCGCGGCGGTATCATTGACGAATTGGCACTCGTCGAAGCGATCGATCAAGGCATCGTAGCCGGAGCCGCTTTCGACGTATTCGAAGTGGAACCTCCGCAAAAGGATCATCCGTTCCTGAACAATCCTAAAATTATCGTAACGCCGCATCTCGGCGCTTCCACTGTTGAAGCTCAAGAGAATGTAGCGATCGACGTATCCGAAGAAGTGCTGCACATTTTGCGCGACGAGCCGTTTAAAAACGCGGTGAACATGCCTCCCGTTCCTGCCAACGTGCTCAACAAGCTGCAGCCGTACTTTAATCTCGGCGAAAAAATCGGCAGCATTCTCGGACAAGTTACTCATGGCGCGGTAAACGAAATTATCGTGAACTACGCAGGCGATTTGACCGATGTCGATACGAGCCCGCTTACCCGTTATATCGTGAAAGGCTTGTTTGAAAAACAGCTCGAATCGATCAACATCGTCAACGCCATGCATATGGCCAAAACGCGCGGCGTCAACATTATCGTCCAGCAATCGAACGCTACGAGCAGCTTTACGAACCTCGTTACCGTAACCGTAAAAACGAAGCAGGAAGAAAAAACGTTGGCAGGCACGCTGCTGGCGGGCTTCGGGGAACGGATCGTCCGCATCGATCAGTATCCGGTCGACTTTTCCGCGGAAGGCAACCTGCTGCTCATTTCGCACAACGATAAGCCGGGCATTATCGGCCGCGTCGGTACGCTTCTCGGCAGCAACGACGTGAACATTGCGACCATGCAAGTTGGCCGTAAAGTGATCGGCGGCTCCGCGATCATGGTGTTGACCATCGACAAGCCGGCTCCAGCCGAAGTATTGGAGGAGCTCGGCAAGCAAGCCGAAATCGTAAACGTCCGCGCGCTTGCGATCTAGGAGTCTGTCCGATGAACCACGTAGAAGGTATATATATAAAATGACAGTAATTATGGAGCGTGAGCGGCAAGATATGCAGTCATTATTCGGTGGGTATGCACAAAAGTAACTCCGTCGGACAGACTCCTAATTGAAAATAACCGCATTGTTTCACGAACAACAAGATTAATTTTGAATATTCTACAAAAAAAGAGGCGTTTGCTGGAAGAACTTCAGCAAACGCCTTTTTAGTGTCGAATAGTCGCTTAGGTGTGGCACGAAGCATGAGAGCTTTCGTATCCGGTATCGGGACAGGCTCTTAGGAGTCTGTCCGATGAACCACGTTGAAGGTATATGAATGCAAAATGACAGTAATTATGCTGCGTAAGCGGCAATGTATGCAGTCATATTCCCCGGCATGCACAAAAGTAACTCCGTCGGACAGGCTCTCTTTACCTCGGGTTGCACGGCAGCAAAATGGTGAACGTCGTGCCCTGCCCTAACGTGCTTTGCACGGATACGCTGCCGTGGTGCGCGTCGACGATGTTTTTCACGATGGCGAGTCCGAGGCCTGTGCCGCCGGAGGAGCCGCGCGTACGCGCTTTGTCGGCCTTGTAAAAGCGCTCGAAAATGTACGGCAGGTCGTCGGCCGGGATGCCCTTCCCCGCATCGCTGACTTCGATGCGGATCGCCGGCTGGTCCTTATAGACCGCCGGCTCAGCCTTCACGGCAATACGCGCCCCGCCGGCGGTATGCCGGAACGCATTGTCGAGCAGGTTCGTCAGCACCTGCTCGAGCCTGTCCTCATCTGCGCTGGCGAGGATGAGGGGCTGCTCCGGCAGCTCGGCGCTCAGCGCGATGCCGCGCTCTTTGGCCAGCACCGCGAATTTGCGGTGCATGCGGCGCACCAGGGAGTCGACTTCGACCTCCCTGAAGTAAAGCTCGAGATGGCCGGCCTCCATCCTCGCCAGATCGAGCAGGTCGCGCACGAGACGCCCCATGCGGAGCGACTCGTCGTGGATGACCTGCGCCAGCTCTTTGCGCTCCTCGGGCGTGCCCGCGATGTCGTCGAGCAGCGCCTCGCTGTAGCCCTGCAGCATCGACAGCGGCGTGCGCAGCTCGTGCGACACGTTCGCGACGAAGTCTTTGCGCAGCTTGTCGAGGCGCTCCTCCTCCGTGACGTCGCGCAGCACGGCTACCGCGCCGCGCACCTGGTCGCGCGAATACAGCGGCGTCATCGCCACCGACCATACGCCGCTTTGCACGTAAAGCTTGGACGACGCTTCCGACGACTCGGCGACGACGGCTTCAAAGAGCGGAATGAGCGGGACAGGTATCGGCTCTTCGGAAGGAAAGCTGAAGCTGGTCAGCCCCCAATCGCCCAGCGCGGTGTCCTGCTTCGGCGGACGCTTCCTGTCCTCCTCGGACCACTCGATCAAGTTCCATTCCTGAACGATCTTCCCGCCCTTCGGATTCGTCAAAATGACCGAACCGTCCGCATCGAGCGTAATGACGGCATCGGTCATACTTCTCAAGACGCTGGACAAATGTTCTTTTTCCTCGCTGAGCGCCTCGATGCTCTCCCGCAGCTTCGTGCCCATATGGTTGAACGTCTTGGCGAGCTCTCCGATCTCGTCCTTGCTCATAATTGGAACGCGCGTGCCGTATTCGCCCAACGTAATTAAATCGGCCGCTTTTTTCAGCTGCTGCAGGGGACGCGTAATTCGCGAAAACAGGAAAAAGGCGAAAAACGTCGTCATCAGAAACCCTACGATCGACACGTAGATGAACAGCTTCAGCATGTACTGCTGCGTAGCTTCAAACGACTGCAAAGATTGATACAGCACCGTGGCCCCGACGATACTGGACTGCGTGTTGCGCAGCGGGACGGCTACCGCCAAATATTCGGCCCCGGAAAATAATTTCCCGCCGCCGTCCTTGCCGATCTGCTTGTTCAGTACTTGGCCCGCCAGCACTTGTTCGAGCTCGCTCACGGAGAAAAAATCCGCGGCGTGAAAGTCGGCAAGCTTGCTTCCTTCCACTTCCGGCATAGGGGTTTCTTTCAACTCCCTGGAAACGACGAGCATCCTCGCATCCTGAAAACTGAGCAATTCATTGCTCAGCTTATAAAACTGCTCGTCATACAAATGCCGCGAAGCTTCATTGGAAAACTGCTCGGCCAGCTTTTCCATATTGGCTCTCTGGTCGTTCGCCTGCGCAAAATAATTTTGCATATAATTGACAAGAAAAAAGCCCAGTATGAGCAGTACAACCGCAACCAGGCCAATAATCGTCAACCATAATTTTCCTACGACACTTCTGAAAATAAACACGTTATTTAGGCACCTCTAACTTATACCCTACTCCCCATACGGTCGTAATCATCGCCGCCGCATCAGGGGAAACTTTGTTCAGTTTTTCGCGCAGACGTTTGACGTGAGTGTCCACTGTGCGCAAATCGCCAAAAAATTCGTAATTCCAAACGTCCTTGAGCAGCTCTTCGCGCGAAAACACTTTATCCGGCGATACCGCCAAATAATGCAGCAGCTCGTATTCTTTCGGCGTCAGAGCGACTTCCTGCCCGCCTGCCGACACGCGATGCGCATCGTGTTCGATGACCAGATTCGGGAATACGATGTTATTGCTGGAACCGGCATCTTTGGACAAATAAGCGGTCGCCGACGAACGGCGCAAAATCGCTTTGACCCGGTAGATGACCTCGCGCGGACTGAACGGCTTGACCACGTAATCGTCGGCACCCACCTCAAAGCCGCTTACGCGGTTCGTCTCTTCGCCTTTGGCCGTCAGCATAATGACCGGTGTGGATTTCACCTGGCGCAGTCTGGCGCAAACTTCAATGCCGTCGATTCCAGGCAGCATGACATCGAGCAATATCAAGTCGAAATCGGAGTCGACCGCCATGCGCAGCGCCGTCTCGCCGTCTTCGGCTTCTTCGATCAAGTAGCCTTCCTTCTCCAAATACATCCGCAGCAGTCTGCGAATGCGTTCTTCATCGTCAACAACCAATATGCTAGCTTTTATTTCCACCAGTCTCACATCCATTTCCAATTAAGTTGTCTTTTAAACCCCGGCGTACGAGTGGAGACCGGCAATGACCAGATTCACTCCGACCAAAGTAAACATCACGACCAAAAAACCGATGACGCACAGCCACGCCGACCGTTTGCCCTGCCAGCCGCGCGACAGCCGCAGGTGCAAAACAACGGCATAGAACAGCCATGTGATTAAAGCCCATACTTCTTTCGGGTCCCAGCCCCAAAATCGGCCCCATGCTTCCTGCGCCCAGATCATCGCAAAAATAAGCGCTCCGAGCGTGAACACCGGGTACCCGATCGCGATGGCCCTGTAGCTGATTTCATCGAGGTCCTCGGGATCCATGCTGTTAAGAATCGGACTTATTGCCGCTCCGAGCGGCTTCCGCGTCACAAGACGGGCCAGACCGTAAAGCACCAATCCGAGCAAAACCGACCAAATGACCGTGTTCAATTTCCGTCCCGCACTGGCCCCCTCCATCCATGAAGGAGCTTCGAAAAGCGGCTGCTGCATGCCGAGGAACGGCGTCATTTCGGCTACCGCCGTGCCGTGCGGCTTAACGATAGGCGGCAGCACGTACGTTTCGCTCTGGGCGTTCGTCACGGAAGCGCCGGAAACGTCCGTTGCCGTAACTTCTTTGGTGAACACCGCTTTATATCCTGCTGCATTGAAAGAAAATATGGAACCGATAAAAGCAATGAGTATAAGGATAAAAAACAAGGTGAATTCAACGCCGCGCTGCTCCCGCTTTTCACCCGCCGAAGTTCCCTTGTAGTTGACCGTGCGGAGCAAATACATCAAGCCGCCGGCAAAGCCTACCGCGAAGAAAGCTTCGCCTGCCGCCGCAGTCGTCACGTGTATTTTCAGCCAATAGCTTTGCAGCGCCGGAATGAGCGGCTGCACTTCGCTGGGAAATACGGATGCATAAGCGATCATGATAAAGCCGATCGGCAGCGCAAACACGCCAAGCACCGGCGTGCGGTATATCAAATATACGATCAGGAAGGCCAACATGATCATCATGCCCAAAAAAGTCATGAATTCGTACATGTTGGAGGTCGGAATATGGCCTCCCTCATACCATCTCGTAAAGAAGAAAGTCGCCTGACAGACGAATCCGGCAACGGAAACGACGAATGCGGCGAAGCCCCACCGCTTCGTATGCTCTTCCGGGTTCCTGTTGCTCCACGTTTTTCCGGTGATCGAAAGGACAAAAAGCAGAAAAGCCGCTATATATACGAAAAAAGCGATGAATAAAAACGTGCTGCTGACCGAGCTTACATTCACTCTTGCTTCTCTCCCCTTTCCAATGTTTTAGGCAAGACAGGAATGTTGTTTTTGCTGAGTGCGGCAGCCACTTCGTTGCGCAAGCCGAACCAGTTTTTGTTCGTGTGCGCGCCCAGCGTAAGCCGGCCGTTATCGATGCGCAGCCATACCCGCCGATGCTGCCAGTAAAAGCCCATAATGACGCCGATCATAAAAATCGCCGCCCCGACCCAAATGTAGGGCATCGCTTTATCGACCCGGATATTCAAATACGAGGTGTATTCCGCGAATTGCACGCCATCCATGGATTTGACGGACAAATTCAGCTTCTTGCTGATTGCGCCGTTAATCGCATCCTGGCTGAACGCTTCTTTATCAACCTGCCGCGGGAAGTACATGTAGGGCTCTCCCCCTTCGGCAAGGCCGGGCCCCGTGATGCTGAATATGAACGCAGGCGCTTTCGGTTCGTTCGATTTGCTGATCGGCTGGCCTTTTTCATCGATGCCGAATTCCGGGAAATAGCCTTTCAGCTTCAGCTTGTAAGGTCCGGCCTGGTATTCGTCCTTCGGATTGTTCATCGGAAGATCGATCGTCCCGTACACTTCGCCGGTCTGCGGATTACTCAGGTTCGGTTTGACGGAAATCAGCATAAGCGTCTGCTTGTAATCGAACTGGTACGCCTTAAGCCCTTTATAATCCATAGGCTCGTTCACCAAAATGTTCGACCTTTGGACTTCTTCGAGCACAGGCTCTTTCGCCGGATTGCCGCAATCGGCCGTGCAGTGATAAAGCACCGCCTGCGTTTCGTACGTTTTGGGCACGACCTGCCCCTTGTCCTTAATGCTTTTCGGCAGAGCGCTTTCATCATAAAATGCAAGCGTAAACTTTTCATTTTTCAAGTAAAAAGAAGTGTTCGGGATGCGCTTGGTTTCGCCTTCCATAATCCCCATATACTGATCCATATGCCAGCCCGGAATGCTTCTCATCAAGACGCCGAGCAAAAAAATGATCAGGCCGATATGGTTAATATAAGGCCCCCACCGGCTGAACCGGTACTTCTCGGCAAGCAGCGCGGACCCGTCCGCTTCCTTATGTATGCGGTAATTGCGTTTGCGAAGCAGAGCGCCGATTTGGCTTGTCCATTCGGCCGGATCGGTTCCGGGCGGCAGCTCTGCCGTATAGGTCACCTTTTGCCTCGTCAAAAAGCTGATGTGCTTGCGGATTTGCTGCTTTGATAACGCTTTGTAGAGCGGGAGCACGCGATCCAGGCTGCACACGACCAGCGAGGTGCCGATCATAAACAGCAGGGTGATGAACCACCACGAGTTGAATGTGTGCGACAGCCCTAGCTTGTAATAGATCGTGCCTAGCGTCCCGTAATTTTGCGCGTAATATTGCGCCGGATCCATATCGAGAAACGTATTTTCCTGCGGATAGATCGTGCCGACGGCGGAAGCGAGCAAGGTGGCGATAATGATGTACACCGCAATTTTAACCGAGGAAAAAAAGTTCCAAACCCGGTCGAGCGCGGAAGGGTTTGCTTTTTGCGAGCGGCGGGCCATCCCGTCGTAACGCATTTCCAGAACGCCGCTGCCGTCATCGTCTTCCAGAGGCTTGCCGCAGGATTCGCAAAGCGTCGTGCCGATATGGTTCTGATGGCCGCACTCGCATTTGGTGTTGGTAAACATGATGAACCTCCTCGAAGTTTTCTGCGAGGAAAACTTGCTTAGTTAACTCAGCCTGAGCTTCGGCCTCTATTCTTTTTTGCCGGCAATCGAGGCTATCGTCTGGTCAATGTACGATTCGTTCATTTGACCGATTCTTTTCACGGCGACTTTGCCGTCCGCACCTATGAAAAAGGTAGTCGGGTAGTCCATAACCCCGTACATTTTGCGGACTTCTTCCTGCGCGTCGAGCAGGACAGGCAGGCTCAGCTTGTACTGATCCATAAAGCTTTGTACCGTCACCTTGTTTTTGTCCACGTTAACTTCCAGGAATACGACGCCCTGCTGGCTCCATTTTTCATACTGCTTCTGCAGCGCCGGCATCTCCTCTTTACATGGCGGGCAGAAGGTGCCCCAGAAGTTGATCAGCACCGGTTTCCCTTTGTAGTCCGACAATTTGTGCGTGATGCCGTCCAGCCCGACCAGCGAGAAATCGAGCGCTTTGTCTCCTTCCTGCGGGTATTTCTTGTTTTCCGTAGCTGACAAATTCGTAATAATGGTAAACACGCCAATAATAAGCACGACAGCGAATATCGCGATCTGTACCCATTTTTTATTTGCTCCCACGCCATCATCACCTTTTGTTCACATTTTTAGCCATTTTACAGACGTACCTATGTTCAATTATAACGAAAAGAAGACCAAATCCTATTGGCCTTTTTGAATATTATGTGTCTGGTTTGCGGCATCCACGAGTTCCTTGATCTCGTTCGGCGTCAAATGGCGGTACTTGCCGCGGGGCACTCCCGTTAAAAAGAGCGGGCCGAATTTGATGCGTCTCAGCTTGATCACCGGAAACGAAATGGAATCGAACATCCGGCGCACCTGACGGTTTCTGCCTTCGTAAATCGTAATTTCGACGACCGTCTCATTTCTCTCGGGATTGACGTCGGCATATTCGACTTCGGCCGGAGACGTCATGCCGTCTTCAAGCTGCACGCCGTTTCTCAGCTTGTCCAGCAGCGAGCCGTGTGGCACTCCTTTGACCGTTGCCTGGTACGTTCTCGGCACGTGATGCTTCGGGTGCGTCAGCAAATGCGCAAACTCCCCGTCGTTCGTCAGCAGCAGCAGCCCTTCCGTATCGTAATCGAGCCGACCGACCGGGTATACGCGCTCTTTGATGCCGGGCAGGAAGTCCGTAACGACTTTGCGGCCGCCGGGATCGGTAGCGCTTGTGATGACACCCTTCGGTTTATTTAAAAGCAGATACAGTTTTTTCTGTTGGTTAATCGTCCGCCCGTCCACTTTAATCTCGTCCTGCTTGGGGTCCACCTTCACGCCGAGCGTCGTGACCACCTCTCCATTCACTTGCACTCTTCCCGCCGTGATGATGTCCTCACACTTTCTGCGGGAAGCGATACCCGCTTCTGCCAATACTTTTTGCAGTCGTTCCATTGTCCGCTTTCACCTCAAGCTAATGATAACGATTTATGAAGCAAATCACAAGAGCGCAGCGGTCAAGCGAACACAAGATAGCAAATAAAAATGGAGGCGGCGAAGCCGACCAGGTCGGAAATAAGCCCGACTTTGAGCGCGTAGCCGGCTTTGCGGATACCGATCGCGCCGAAGTAGACGGTGATGACGTACAGTGTCGTATCGGTGCTGCCCTGGACCGTCGAGGCGATCCGCCCGATCATCGAATCCGGTCCGAACTGCTCGATCAAGTCCGTTGTAAAAGCAAGCGATCCTGCCCCCGTTATCGGACGCAGGATGGCCAGCGGCAAAACTTCGGTCGGGATGCCGATGCTTTCGAAAAACGGCCGCGTCCAGGAAATAAGCATATCCATCGCGCCGGACGCCCGAAATACGGAGATGGCTACCATCATGCCCACGAGGTGCGGAATAATTTTGATCGCGGTGTCGAAGCCGTCCTTGGCTCCATCGACAAACGATTCGTAGACCGGAACTTTGCGGTACGCCGCGTACAGCGGAATAAATACAATCATGACGGGGATGGCCCATGCGGAAATAACGGATACGATGGCGTACATGGCAAATCATCCTTTCGGCGCTTATTTGGACGGAGGCAGAGGCGTAGCCGATCTGCGGTACCAGCGGTCGACAAGGATAGCGGCCGCCGTGGAAATCGCCGTGGCGATCAACGTCGTTCCGACGATTTCAGCGGGATTCACCGAATTGTAATTCATGCGAATGGCAATTAAAGTCGTCGGAATTAACGTAATGCTCGACGTGTTGAGCGCGAGCAGCGTGCACATGGCCGGGCTCGCCGTATCTTTATGCGGGTTCAGCTTCTGCAGCTCCTGCATCGCCTTGATGCCCATCGGTGTCGCCGCATTGCCGAGCCCCAAAATGTTCGCGCTCATATTGGACATAATATAGCCGATCGCCGGGTGATTTTTCGGTACGCCGGGAAACAGGAAGCGGACGAGCGGACGCAGCAGCACGGCCAGCTTGCCGAGAATGCCGGCGTCTTCGGCGATCCGCATCATGCCGAGCCAGAAGACGAGAATGCTGATCAGCCCGAAGCATACGGTGACCCCGCTTTTGGCCCCGTCGAACGCAGCCTGCGTGACGGCTTCCACATTGCCGTTCACAGCGGCGACCACAAATCCGACAACGATAAAAAACAACCAGATCCAGTTCACCACGGCGCTTTCCCCCTAATCGTCCGAAGCGGATTCGGAAATTGAGAACAGCTTTTGAATCAGCAATTTGCAAATAAATTCATAGCGCGAAATGAGCGTTTCTTTGTAGACGGGCCCCTGCTTGAAGCTGAAGGCCGACTGGTCCTGTTCCTTCAGACGCGGACTTCCCTTGTCGTACAGCGGGATCGCGGTGATCGGCCGCTCGTTCAAATACAGTTTGAGCACGCCTCTATCACCAAGACGGTATGCCGTGCTGGCCGGATCGACCAGCTCCAGTTTTTTGCTGATCGTCCCGCTTTCGCCGTCCGCCAAAGGATAAGACGTCGTCCTGCCGACGACCCAAGGCGTCCCCTCGATGCCTTCGCCTTTCAAAGCCAACTGCTGCAGCGGATAATATTGAAATCCGTACTGCAGCAGCCTTGCATGATCCGCCCAATCGTTCGGATCGTTAAGCGTGACGACGGCAAGCTGCTGGCCGCCGCGGGACGCCGAACTTACGAGACAGCGTTTGGCGAGCTTGGTATAGCCGGTTTTTACGCCGTCGGCGCCTTCGAACATGCTCAGCATTTTGTTTTTGTTGAGCCAGGTGTAATCCCAGCTCTCGCTCGGGTTCGGAACTTTTTTCATCTTGGTGCTTACGATTTCCTGGAAAATCGGATTTTTCAGCGCATAAGCCGTCAGCTTGGCCATATCGTTGGCGGTGGAGCGGTGTCCTTCCCCCTCATCCAGACCGGAAGGATTCGTGAAATTCGAGTGATCCATCCCGAGCATTCTCGCTTTTTCATTCATCATGTAGACGAAGCCTTCGACGCTGCCCCCTATATGCTCGGCGATCGCCGTGGCCGCATCGTTGCCGGACCGCAGCATCAGTCCGTAGAGCATATTGTGCAGGCTCATTTCTTCGCCCAGCTTCAAGTAGATCGACGAACCTTCCTTGCCGAAAGCGTTTTTGCTGACTTTGACCTTATCGGACAGCTTGCCGTTTTCAATGGCTACAATGGCGGTCATAATTTTCGTCAGGCTGGCTATGCGCATCGGAACGTCTCCCTTTTCGCTGTACAAAATCCGTCCGGATTCCACATCGATAAGGGATGCGCCGACCGCATTCGTATCGATTTGGGGCGGCGGAGCGGCCTGAGCGGTGCCCACCGGCAGCAGAAGCATCGCCACAATCGCCGGCCACAGCACGGTTTTTATCCAATTCGTTTTCATCCTTATCCTCCTACCCTGGAAGAGCTTGTAGCTTGTACATACAATCAAAGCGGACGGCTGCAAGTTGTCCGTGCCAAAACTTTGTACAAGTATATGCGGCAGGCGAAAGGATATGCAAAAGCCGGTTTCGCTCTGCCGAAAAGAATGCGAAAACCGGGTCCGCGGCGCATCGATTCGCCTCGCGCAGACGATATGCTCCCGGCCGGGTGCCCCCAATGGGAAGACGGCGATACCGGTTAGATGCGCCTCAATGGGAAGATGGCGATACCGGTTAGATGCGCCCAATGGGAAGATGGCGATACCGGTTAGGTGTGCCTATTAGGAAAGGGCGGTTACCGGTTAAGTGCTCCAATTAGTGATGCGGCATATAGCGGTTAGATGCGTTAAATGGGAAGACGGCGATTACCGACTAGGTGCGACTCAATGGAGAGTGACGAATACTTGCTTGGTGTGCCCGTTGGGGTGATGGTGATCCCGGTTACATGTGCTCGATGGGAGATTGCGAATACCTCTTTGATACACCCAATGGGGAAACAGCGAATACTCGTTTGGTGTGTCAATTGGGAGACGACGAATACCTGCTTTGGTGCGCCTACCGAGAGACATCCTCCCTCACTTGGCTACACAGCCCAAAAACCTGCAAAAGTGCAGGCTTTTTCCTTGAAAGTACCTCGTTTTGGCGAAAAGCCTGCGATTGTGCAGGAATTTTCCCCGAAAATGAGTCTGAGCCCATATTCGCGGCAAAAAGCCTGCACAATTGCAGGAATTTGTCGTGGCCAGCGCATCCATTGAGCAAAAACTGCACTTTTGCAGGTTTTCTTCGCGCAACCAGGCAGATTGTACGGCCGGCGACCAACCGCCGTCGTCATACAGCGCAGCACCGCACGCCGGGAGCTGCGCGCGGTACGAAATTCTGGCGCGTGGTTGCCCCCGGCAGCAGCTCCAGCTCTTGCCTCCCCACCCTGCGCAGCAGATTCAGCGCTTGCCTCACCCTCCCTCCTGCGCAACGACCCCGGCGCCGCCAGCAAAAAAAGAGACCGTCCCAAGCAGCAAATTTGCTTGCCCCGGGCGGTCTCTTCGGCTTTTATATCGCTTGCTCTACACGATAAAATTTTGATGATCTTCGTTCGCAGCGTTTTTTGCTTCCGCCGTTCCGGTCGTGGAATAAGTGCTTCGCGTGCCCATTCCTTTGAGCATCGCCTGGATTTTGTCCACCACTTGCGGGGCGGAATCGATCAGGCGCTCCAAAATATGCGTCTGATTGTCGAGCGGTACGATCTTCACGCCGGTTTTGCCGACGACGAGGAACGCGATCGGAGTGATCGAGACGCCGCCGCCGCTGCCGCCGCCGAAAGGAAGAGCGACTTTAGCGCTCAGCGCCTCAGTTCTGCCCATGCCGCCTTCGATTTCGATTTCGGAATCGGTCATGAACTCGCTGCCGCCCGCGGCAAAGCCGAAGCCTACTTTGGAAATCGGCATGATGACACTACCGTCAGGCGTCTCTACCGGATCGCCGACTATAGTATTGACATCTACCATTTCCTTAATATTTTCCATCGCCACTTTCATCAGACCTTGTATCGGATGCTCAGTCATTACATGTTCCTCCCTGTCTTTAAGCCTTTAGTAATAAGCATTTTTAGCTTAACCAACGTCATGAGGAAATATGTAATCCCAATCCGCCGCTTTCTATATTCCTATTAATTCCATCATAATTAAAAAATAGAAAATCAGCCATTCACGCATTCAAGAGGCTGTTTTGACGCGGGGTTTTCGCAAAACTTCATACCATGTCCGGAAACCGCCTTTTACTTTGGCGATCCGCACCAGCAGGCTAACCCCCGCCCACACTGCATGCCACATGCGAATGCGGCCTTTGCACACCAATTCCGTCGTGAATTGCGGCTCGTTGTATTGGGGAATGACCGAAATTTCCGGTTTCGCAATCAAGTTGACGTATTTAAAACCGAAACCAAGCAAAGAAGATTTAATCCCCCAAATAGCCCCGGTCGTGACAGCCGTTTGGGAAGCATCGCCAATGCCTACCCGCGTTATCCACGTCAACTTGCTGCAAGCCACCCGCGACATCGTTTGCTTGAACCAGTCGTAAAAGTCCCGCGTGCTTTCAAGAGCCAGATTGGCGCGCTTAAAAAAATCGACCACTTTATCCTTTGTAATGTGCGCCTTGTCTTCCCCCTGCATGAAAGCTACAGCTTGATTGAGCGTTTCTCTTTTAATAAAAATCCCTGCGGCGAATCCTTTGAATTGGATGACCGGAATGGCGTATCGAAATTTGACGAGCCCGTACAACGCCCGGATTTCAACGGCAAGCTGATCGTTGTCCCTGACGCGCGAAAAGTAAAACTCCCCTTCGATAAAACTTATGAAAAATGCGATCGCGGCTATAATCAACAGGATGCATATCGTTCCAAACCACCACAAAGCCATCGGCCCTCCTTATCCACACATGCCGTACGAAGTCTCTTCCATCACGGCGCCTCTGGTTAGTATGGCCTTGTGCTGGTAATGAAATGCACACCACAGCCTTCGAATCGTTCATAACGCAAAAAAACCACCATTCCGGCCTGCAAAACGATGCCGAAAATGATGGATTTCCCTGTACTTTTACAAGCCTTCCTTTTTCATATCCTCAAAAGTAATCTGCTCCCCGCCCAGCTTGTCGAACAGCATGCGCGTCTCTTCCTCCAAATCGAAGCTCGCCTGGAACTTGGACGAATCCGGCAGCTCCTGAATGGAGCTCAATCCGAAATATTCAAGAAATTGCTTGGACGTCCCGTACAAAATCGGTCTCCCCACCGCGTCCGCGCGCCCGACCTCTTCGATCAAGTCTTTGGCTGTCAGCGTTTGCAGCGCCCGGTCGCATTTGACTCCGCGAATTTCCTCGATTTCGACTCTCGTAATCGGCTGCTTGTATGCAACGATGGAAAGCGTCTCCAGCGCCGCTTGCGAAAGCGAGGAGCGCGACGGCGTATACGCCAGCTTCTCAAAATAAGGAGCATGCTCGGCAAGCGTCGTCAGCTGAAAAGAACCGGCCACTTCAACGATTTGAATGCCGCGGCCTTTGCGTTTAAAATCAGCCTTCATATCATGAACCATATCTTTAACCAGGTGCAAGTCAAGCTCCATCACTTCGGCGAGCTGCTTGGCGTCCAGACCTTCGTCGCCTGCGGCGAAGAGCAGTCCTTCAATAATTGATTTCATCTGCTGAAAATTGAGCGTCAAATTCAGCCTCCTCCTCTTTCGCATGGATGACAATATCTTCAAACAACCGGTGCTGGAAGCACGTAACCTTTTTCATTTTCATCAGCTCCAGCAGAGCCAAAAAAGTGACGACCACTTCTTCGCGGGTCATATCGTAATCGAACAGCTTTGAAAACAGCAGTTTCCCGCCCTTAAGGCTAAGCAAATCGATGACTTCGCGCATCCGGTCTTTTACAGATATTTCATCTCTGCGAATTTTTGCGACTACATTACGGTTGGTCAATTTGCGCAGCGTTCGTTGAAAGGCGATCAGCAGGTCGGTAACATCGAGACCTTCTACCGGATTCTCCTGCACTTCAGGCAGGAAAGGGGTCAAATCCTCCGGTTCGCGCGTATACACCAAGCTCCGCTCCACTTCCTTATCGCGCAGCATATCGGCAATCGACTTGTATTTCCGGTACTCAATCAGCTTCTGCACCAGTTCCGCCCGCGGATCCAGCTCATCGTCAAATTCGTCGTAATAGTCCTCGATTTCGATTTCCGGCGGTTTGGGCAGCAGCATTTTGCTTTTGATGGCCAGCAGCGTTGCGGCCATGACAAGAAATTCGCTCGTTACTTCAAGTTCAAGCTCCTGCATGGCATTTACGTAATCCAAGTATTGATCGGTTATTTCCTTAATCGGAATATTGTAAATATCCAGCTCGTTCTTATCGATGAGATGCAGCAATAGATCAAGAGGGCCTTCAAAGGCTTCCAGCTTATAAGTCACTTTCATCCGTATCGTCCCCCTTGTCTAAAGTGAAAATATATTCATGACAAGCTGCGCGGCGATGGGATACAAATGAGCGAGCGCCCATTGGCCGATTGGCGTTATCAATAAAAGAAGGACCAGCAGCAGTCCGTAACGTTCGTTAGTCAAAAACCAGCGCTGCCGGCCGGCGGGAAACAGCCCCCGCACAATGTGCCACCCGTCAAGCGGGTACAGCGGCAGCAAATGAATAATAAAAAGCATGACATTCACAATCACACAGTACTGCGCATAAACTCTCCACGTTTCCACCGCTATTGTCTCGGTGTTGCCGTCAAACCAGGCAGGTAAAAAGAAGTACAGCCACCAAAAGAAAAACACAAGCACCAGATTGGCGCACGGTCCGGCTAAATAAACGAGCGTATGGGAAAGCCGCGGCCGCCGTTTCATTCGAGTCATGTCAACCGGCATTTTTTTCGACCAGCCATACGGTCCGAACACAACCATCGCAAGCCCCAAGGCGTCTATATGCACCAAGGGGTTTAGCGACAATCGTTTCTGCTCCCTGGCCGTCCGGTCTCCGAGCAACATCGCCGCGCAAGCGTGAGCGGCATCATGAATGGTCATTGCTATGAGAAAGGCGAACAGCCGGGGCAGCAGCGTTTCCAGGTGAAAATAAGAAAGCATTAGGAGCTGAATTGTTTGGTCAAATTCGCCATTTCGATTGCGGTTACCGCCGCTTCCCAGCCTTTATTGCCCGCTTTTGTGCCGGCCCGCTCAACGGCTTGTTCGATCGAATCCGTCGTCAGAACGCCAAATACGGTCGGCACGCCTGTTTTCAAATTGATGGCGGATACGCCCTTGGCCACTTCATTGCATACGTAGTCAAAATGAGGCGTCGAACCGCGGATTACCGTTCCGAGCGTAATGACTGCATCATATTTGCCGCTTTCCGCCATTTTTTGCGCGATCAGCGGAATTTCAAATGCGCCGGGCACCCATGCGATCTCCACTTCGTCGTCCTGAACGCCGTGGCGCTTCAGAGCGTCCTGTGCGCCGCCAAGCAGCCGGGAAGTAATGAATTCATTGAATCGTCCTACGACGATACCGTATTTTAAATTTTGCGAGACCAAATGTCCTTCGTAAATTTTTGCCATGTCCGTTTCGCCCTTTCTTATTGTAAAATTCCTGCAAGCCGCACGTTAAATGCCGCTGCCGGAGTCGTGAAATTCCAGCAAATGACCGAGTTTTTGCTTTTTGGTGTGCAAATAGTTCACATTGTGCTCCTTGCTTTCCATCTGAATCGGCACGCGCTCCACCACTTCCAGGCCGTAGCCTTCAAGCCCGCGGATTTTGCGCGGATTGTTGGTCAGCAAACGGAGCTTGCGGATGCCCAGGTCCTTCAAAATTTGCGCGCCAATGCCGTAATCGCGAAGATCCGGAGCAAATCCAAGCTTAATATTCGCTTCGACAGTGTCCAATCCCTGCTCCTGCAGCGCATAAGCTTTTAATTTGTTGATCAGTCCGATGCCGCGGCCTTCCTGTCGCATATATAATAATACACCGGAGCCCTCTTCTTCAATCTGTTTTAGCGCCGCTTCGAGCTGAGGGCCACAATCGCACCTGTGGGAGTGAAACACGTCCCCGGTCAGGCACTCCGAATGAACGCGCACAAGCGTAGGCTGCGACGGGTCGATCGTCCCTTTGACAAGGGCCACATGCTCTTTGTTGTCCAACTGATTCGTATAGGCGATCGCTTTGAATGAGCCGAAATCCGTCGGGAGCTTGATCTCCACCTCCCGCTCCACCAGCTTTTCCTCCCGGTTGCGGTAGCGGATCAAATCCTGAATCGTAATGAGGCGGATCTCATGCTTAGCCGCAAATTCCATCAAATCGGGAACCCGCGCCATCGTTCCGTCCTCTTTGATGACCTCGCAAATGACGGCGGCCGGATACGAACCGCACATCCTGGCCAGGTCGACGGCCGCTTCCGTATGCCCCGCTCTGCGCAGGACGCCGCCTTTTTTGGCGATCAGCGGGAAAATGTGACCGGGCCTGCGGAACTCGTGGGCTCTCGTATTCGGATCGATCAGCGCTTCTACCGTTCTGGCGCGCTCGTGCGCGGAAATGCCCGTGCTCGTCTCGACGTGGTCTACCGAAACCGTAAACGCCGTGCCGTGGTAGTCCGTATTTCTGGAAACCATGGGAGGCAAATCCAGCTCCTCGGCCCGCTCCTCGGTAATCGGCACGCAGACAAGACCGCGTCCTTCCTTGATCATAAAATTAATTACGTCAGGCGTCGCCTTATCGGCCAGCGCGATAAAATCCCCTTCATTCTCACGGTCTTCGTCGTCCACCACGATGATGACTTTGCCAAGCTTCAAATCTTCGATCGCATCTTCAATCTTGTCAAACCGTATGTCTGTCATCTTCACCCCTCCTAAGAGCAATCCGCCGCTGCCGGACGGGAAGCTTCTTCTATATCCGAAAGCCGCAGCAAGCTTGCATGTGCGTCCCCTGTCACATAAAACCGTGTTCCGCCAAAAAACTTTCCGTTAAAGCGCCCCGTTTGCCGCCGCTGCCGGATTCCTGCTGTCCGAAACGAAGCAGACGCTCCATATATTTGCCCAAAACGTCGCATTCGATGTTGACCGTATCGCCCGGCTTCTTGTCTTGAAGCACCGTCTGGGCCAGCGTATGCGGGATAATGGAGACGGAGGCGTCGCGTTCCGTCACTTGCACGACAGTCAGGCTGATTCCGTCAACGGTAATCGAACCGCTGGGAATGATGTATTTGAAAATGTCTTTGTTCTCCGGTTCGAACCGGTAAACGACCGCATTTTCTTCAGGCGTGCGAGAAACGATAACCGCCGTCGAATCGACATGCCCCTGCACAATATGTCCGCCAAACCGGCCGTTCGCCGCCATGGCGCGCTCCAGATTGACCGGTGTGCCCGTCTGCAGCTTGCGCAGGTTCGACTTGCGGTACGTTTCCGGCATCACGTCAACCGAGAAGGAGTCTGTGTCAAATGCGATCACCGTCAGACAAACGCCGTTCACCGCGATGCTGTCGCCAAGCCGCACATCTTCCAGCACCTTCGATGCGCCGATCGTCAGCACCATCGCCTGTCCTTGGCTGCGGACGCGGCGCATGCGGCCGATTTCTTCAATAATACCGGTAAACATGCCTAGTTCCCACCTTCATAAACCGGGTACCCGGTCAAGCATACATCTTGACCGAACCGCTCGACCTGCAAGCGGTCGAGCGTAATGCTGTCCGCCATCTTCGCGAAGCCGCCGAAGATGAAGTTCGCTGGTGCCTCGGCCCCGCCGCCGATAATTTTCGGCGCGTAGAACAGCACCAGCTTGTCGATGAGGCGCCGCTCCAGCATGGCGCCGTTGAGTCTGCCTCCACCCTCAAGGAGGATGGAGCCGATCTCGCGCTCGCCGAGCTGCCGCATGGCGAGCGTCAAATCCACCTGCGGGCCGTCGCCGCAGGTCACGATCTCGATGCCGCGCGCTTCCAGCGCGGCACGCCGCTCCGCGGGCGCCTGTGCGCTCGCGAGCAGGATCGTCGGCTGACGATCCTGCTCCTGCAGCACGCGGGCGTCCGGAGGGATGCGCAGCAGCGAGTCGGCGACGATCCGTACCGGCTGGATAGCCGGTACGTCGGCGCGCGCGCTGAGCAGCGGGTCGTCGGCGATGACCGTGCCGACGCCGACCATGATGCCCTGGTGCCGGTGGCGCAGGGCATGGACCAGAGCGCGCGACGCCTCGCCGGTGATCCACTTGCTGTCGCCGGTCTTCGAGGCGATCTTCCCGTCGAGCGTGCTCGCCGTCTTGAGCGTCACGAACGGCATGCGCGTGACGATGTACTTGTTGAAAGCCTCGTTAAGCGCCGAGGCTTCCTCCCCGAGCAGCCCGACGGATACGTCGATCCCGGCTGCTCGCAGCTTGGCGATGCCCGAACCGGCAACCTGCGGGTTCGGGTCGAGACCGGCGACGACGACGCGCGCGACGCCGGCTTCGATCAGCCGGTCGCTGCAGGGCGGCGTCCGTCCGTAGTGGCTGCACGGCTCCAGCGTCACGTAGGCCGTGCTGCCCCGGGCTTCCTCGCCCGCCATTTGCAGCGCGAGGACTTCGGCGTGCCCCTGGCCGCGCTTCAGATGCGCGCCCATCCCGACAATGCGTCCGTCTTTGACCAGGACGCACCCGACGACGGGATTGATCCCCGTCTGGCCTGACGCGCTTTCGGCCATTTGCAGCGCAAGCCTCATGTAGGCCTCGTCATTGATAAGCTGCATGCGCTCACCACCAATCTCTTGAACTTGAATGCAAAAAAGCCCCGATCCGGCACAGGATAGGGGCTCAAGGATTTGAAGTTGACACGAAAATGCTTCATCTATACGCGTTTGTCCATGTTTTCGGGTAATTCAAACAAACCCGGCACGGTGCCTGAAAGAAGACAGACCTGCCGAATTTTTGTTCAATTGAAAAGAGGCCAAACGTGCATAGCGAACCTGTTGTTCGCGTTTCCTTCTCCCATCCAGACTATACTGTCGGTCCCGGATTTGCACCGGGTCAGCCGTAGCGAAGCTGTTGTCAGGTACCGCTTAGCTTCAAAACGGGTCACGGACTTTACGGCCGGAGCAGCAGCTTCCGAACGTATCACCGCCGGTGGGGAATTTCGCCCCGCCCCGAAGGTATGCACACACAATGAAAGAAGAACTAATCTCACTAACGGGAGAATTAGTTTTCTTTGGTTATGAATTTATCACTCGAGCATGGAAAAAGCAACATTTTTTTCTTTTCTCCGCTGAAACATTGTTCACAAATCGGATTAAAAAAAGACCATCCCTAGCCGGTTTTACGGCTTAAGGAAGGTCTTTTTAAGCTTTACAGCTTTATTTTTACACTTCGACAATTTCGACCTTTTCCATTTGGTCTCTGCCTTTGAATGCGTCCACATACTCCATGCCTTTGGTTACTTTGCCGAAAACGGTGTGCTGTCCGTCCAGGTGAGGCTGCGGTTGGTAGCAGATGTAGAATTGGCTGCCGCCTGTGTTTCTGCCGGCATGGGCCATGGCAAGCGTTCCGCGCTCGTGTTTGTTCGGGTTGATTTCGCAGTTGATTTGGTAGCCTGGGCCTCCTGTGCCCGTTCCAGTAGGGCAGCCGCCTTGAGCTACGAACCCGGGGATGACGCGATGGAATACAAGACCGTTATAAAAACCGGAGTTTGCGAGTTTTTCAAAGTTGGCGACGGTGTTCGGAGCGTCTTTTTCGAACAGGTCGATCAGTACTTCTCCGCCGCCGGCGAGTGTGATTTTTGCTTGTTTGGCCATGTTAGGTCCACTCCTTTAGACAATAATACTTTATTTTACTATGAAAGCTTTCAATTCACAAACCCGCTGTGAAAATTTGCTGCCGCTGCGGAATCGTTGCTGTCGCGGATTTATTTTTTGCGGTATTTTTGCATATATCACAGAAAAATTGTCACTTCAATCGTTTACGTTCCGCTGGAACCCCCTTGATTTTGCCCTTTGTGAAATTTCTTTCTTTGACGATGAACTTTTGTGAAATACGACACAGAATGTTTCCACCTGTTCTGTTATTATTATCCAAGTAAACAATTGTAAATATTTGTGGAAAGCGAAGAAAACGTTCCTGTATCTGGGCACTTGGGGGCGTTTGAGCTACTAGTGCAACCGGCCGTCTATTTTTGATGGCCTTTTTCTATTTTCAAGTAAATGGAGGATGTCCGAAATGCAAACTATCCCGTGCGAAAAAGTCTTAGAGCAGCTAGGCATTTCCTCAGATCAGTATGATTCGTGGAAAAAGCAGCCCTCCTGCTTGCCTGGCGAACATTCAAATTATCCTTGCTATTTTGCTTCCAAGTCGCAAGAATCATATCCTTTGGCAACTTCCTCAAGCAAGTGACTCCTCAAAAAAATGTTGGCGCGGCCGCAGGGCGGGAATCCCGTTCTGCGACCGCGCTCTTTTTTCCGCCGCGCCGGCGGAACTCCGCTATTGATTATTGGACATTGCAATACCAGTTGGAAAAGTTGATTTGTCCGCTGCCTTTTGTAATTTCGGTGCCGTATTCCACGCTGCTCACATAGCGGCTGTTCGTGAAGTAATTTTTGGAAATGAGATAATCGGTAAAGTTTTTGACGTTAATGCTGAAGCTGTTTGTCTGGGACTTTTTCAGGAACGAATACACCCACCATTGATGCACGCCCTGGCTGTTCTTATTTTCGCCCCTGTACACGTCGTAAGTTTGCCCGCCGATCGAAACGTTGGAAAATACGAGAGAACCGAGCGGGCCGACGTCGGAGGTCCATTTGTTCCAAATCATAATTTCCTCGGTCGGAGTGCTGCTGGACGTTGCGTTCCCGGTGCTGTGCAGCCAAATATCGTAAGCGTTATTATAGGAGCCGTTCGTCGAGGAAGCGATCGAATACGTGACGCCTGTGTTAATGTTTTTGTTGGCGGACAGCTGTGTAGGGAATCCGCTGCCGCTTGTATATCCGTTCGTCCAGTGCCATCCGCTTACGATGGACGGGTACGCTTTGACCCCGCCGGCCGTAGTCGGCCAATTCCATAAGTATCCCAGATCGGTGCCGCTGTTATAGTACACGGTTTCCGACCAACCGCTAACGCTGCCGCTGCCCCAGGTGTTGTTAAACAGGTAGTATTTGTTATTGTTGAAATAAAGTTTATCGTACGCAGTGGAGGAAGAAGCAGCGGAAGCGCTCAATGGAAGCGCCAACAAAATTGCGGATAAAAAAAGGGAAGCCAGTCTCTTCTTGCCTAACCGAGTTTTCATTATCATGAACCTCCATTCAAAATAAATTGCTGTTTACCGTTCGCTCTCCCCGGGAATGTAAAGCGTTTACAAAAGACCGAATCACCCTCCGATACGATGGATTAAGCGCTTAATGAAATCTTACACATCCCGATGAATTAAAACTACCCCCAAAATCGAAAGGAAAATCATGCCAAAATTCATTCATGAACAATTCATTCACGAACAGCGGGAGGAGATTTTCGGAGGAAACTTTCTAAAAACTTGCCCGTTGTCAGCACGTCAGTACGCGGAAAATCTGCGAAAGTCAGGCAGTTGAGAAACTCGCACGCAGAGTGGGAGCGCCCTGCTGCCTAACTGCTTGGCTTCTTAACTGCTTGGCTCCGCGGAGAAAGCCTGCAAAAGTGCAGTTTTTTGCCCGGTAGATGCGCTGGCCACGAAAATTCCTGCAAATGTGCAGGCTTTTCGCCACGAACAGGGGCTCAGGGTCGTTTTCACCGAAAATTCCTGCACAATCGCAGGCTTTTCGTCCAAATGGGCCTTTTTGCGGAAAAAGCCTGCACTTTCGCAGGTTTTTTCCCTGACCGGCCTGCCAAGCCGCCTCATGTCCACCTGCCGGGCCGCCGATGTTCATCTGAAAAAAGGGCTGTTGAATTCCACCTAAAGAAAGGACTTCACCCTCCACTTGGCAGTGGAATTTGAAGTCCTTTTGCTTGAATCTTGGGCTTTGGGAACAGCCCTTTCTTTTCTGCAGCGCAGCGCGACCGCGGCATATTGCTTGGGCCGGCCCGGTTTTATTGAACCGCTTTGCTCACTTGCTTCAATCTTGCCGGGATCATATCGTTCTCTACGATGTTTTCGAAGGTTTCTCTTTTGACGACGAGATCGCTTTGCTCGTCCTTGACGAAAACGACAGCCGGACGGCGGATCCGGTTGTAGTTGCTTGCCATCGCGTAATTGTAAGCTCCCGTGCAGGCCACGGCCAGAATGTCGCCCGAGTTGACTCGCGGCAGGTTCAGATCCCAGATCAGCATGTCGCCGCTCTCGCAGCATTTGCCGGCGATCGATACGACTTCTTCCGCCTGCTCGGTTGCGCGGTTGGCAAGCATCGCTTCATACTCGGACTCGTATAAAGCCGGACGCGGGTTATCCGTCATTCCGCCGTCTACGGCGACGTACTTGCGGACTCCCGGGATGTCTTTCGTCGATCCCACGGTATACAGCGTTGTACCTGCATCGCCTACGATGCTGCGGCCCGGCTCCGCCCAAATCTCGGGCAGCGGGTAGTTGTTCGCGCCAAAGTTCTCTTTGATCGCGTCTGTGATCGCTTTGACGTAGACGGCTACGGGAAGCGGCGTATCGCCTTCCACATAGCGGATGCCAAAACCGCCGCCAAGGTTGATCACCTTGAACGTTACATCCAGACGGCTGCGCACTTCGACGGCAAATCCAGCGATTTTATCGGCGGCCAGGCGGAAGCCGTCCACTTCGAAAATTTGCGAGCCGATATGGGAATGAACGCCCAAAATTTCCAGATGGCTCAGCTCGGAAGCTTCTTTGACGGCGCGCAGCGCCGAACCGTTGCCAAGATCAAAGCCGAATTTGGAATCGATTTGGCCCGTAGAAATATATTCGTGCGTATGCGCTTCGACGCCAGGCGTAATGCGCAGCAAAATTTTCACCTTTTGGCGCTTCTCGGCGGCGATGGCATTCAGCAGCTGCAGCTCGATGAAATTGTCCACCACGAAGCAGCCGATTTTGGCGTCGATCGCCATTTCGATTTCTTCCGGCGTTTTGTTGTTGCCGTGAAAATGGATGCGCTCAGCCGGGAATCCCGCTTGCAGAGCCGTATACAGCTCGCCGTCGGACACGACGTCCAAGGACATGCCTTCTTCTTCGACAAGGCGGCACATGGCCATAACCATGAAAGCTTTGCTTGCATATGCGACCTGAAATTTCAGGCCGGACGCCTTGTACGCTTCCACGAATTCGCGGCAGCGCTGACGGATCAGCGCTTCGTCAAATACATATAAAGGCGTGCCGTATTCCGCAGCCAGTTTCGTTGCGTCGACTCCGCCGATTTCGAGGTGGCCTTGATCATTTATTTTGCTCGTACCGTGTAAATACATAGCTTTGGTTTCCCTCTTCCTTGTGTACATTACAATTAAAAGTATCACACTGGAAGCGCTTTTGACAATACATGCCGTGCTGTTATTTGGGCTGGCGTGTCCCGTCGACAGGCTTTGTCAGGCTCATCCGGGTTTTGTCCGAAAGCACGGGCTGGCGCACCAATACCGCAAAAAATCCTTTGGCGTTAAACGGAATAAACGGCCACATGTACGGCGAGTTGTACGATCTCCGGGTCGCCAGGAGCAGCAGCCACAGCGTTCCGCCGATGATCAGGCCCGGCACCTTGAAAATCGCCACGGCCACGAGCAGCGCCAGCCGCGTTATCCGGTTTGCCAGCCCCAATTCATAGCTCGGCGTTGCGAACATGCCTATGGACGCCACCGCCAAGTATAAAATCACTTCATTAATAAACAGCCCGGTTTTGACCGCGATATCGCCGATGAGAATGGCGGCTACCAGCCCCATTGCGGTCGCAAGCGGTGTCGGCGTGTGCACGGCGGCCATCCGCATCAGGTCAATGCCGATGTCAGCCAGCAAAAACTGCAAAAACACCGGCAAATGGCTCGCTTTTTGCGGTCCGATAAATTCAAGGCCGGCCGGCTTGAGCGACGAATCCTGGACGATCAGGACCCACAGCGGGAGCAGAAACAAAGAAGCCACAATGCCGGCAAAGCGCACCCACCTAAGATAGGTCCCGATAAACGGGGTTTGCCTGTATTCCTCCGCGTGCTGGACATGGTGGAAAAACGTCGTAGGCAAAATCATCGCGCTCGGCGAAGTATCGACCAAAATCGTTACATGGCCTTCGAGCAGATGGGCAGACACTACGTCCGGCCGCTCCGAATAGCGGGCCATCGGATACGGGTTCCAGCCTTTGTTCAGCACGGCTTCCTCCAGCTGCTTTTCGGCAAGCGGAAGTCCGTCGATTTCGACGTTTTTAATTTTATCTTTGATGGATTCCACAAGGTTGGGATCGGCGATATCGTTGATGTAACAAACGCATATGTCGGTCTTGGTCCGTTTGCCGACCTGGACAATTTCCAGCTTCAATCTTTCGTCGCGCAGCCTGCGTCTGATCAGCGTCACGTTGGTCAGCAGCGTTTCGACGAACCCGTCCCGCGAGCCGCGGACGACCCGTTCCAAATCCGGCTCTTCGACCGAGCGGACGGGAAACGTTTTGACATCGATCGTGATGGCCGCCGTCTGTCCTTCCATGAACAGCGCCGTTCCGCCCATCAGCACTTGTCCGATAACCTCGGACATTTTTTCATACGTTTTGACCTGGATGTGCGGGACGAGATAGTCCGCAAACGACTCGACCGTATGAGGCGTGACGCTTTCCCGGGACGCGTAGGACAAACGGGTAATAATATCGGTCAGCACGGAATCTTTGGCAAACCCGTTGCAAAAAAAGAGGCCGGCTCTGACGGACCCGAACACCATCTCCCTGAACACTAGATCGAAGCTTTTGTTGAACCCGACGCGTTCTTCAAGGACCCTCTTGACTATTTCAAGACGGTCCGGAATGCTTTCCTGCGTTTTTAACTCTTTTTCCTCTGCCGTCATATCGATTTCCGGCTCATACGGATGCAAGTTGCCTTCCTCGTCTATCGCCAGCTTGGAATTGTCCGAACCATCGCCGTTCTTTCCGCCTTTTTTCAGGATCACTTTCATGCCTCATACCTCCCCGCGTATTTTCCTGCTTCAATAAAACAGCCATTCGAAAAGCGAGCCGACCACTTTGCCGAAAATCATCGCCATCAAAAATAAAATCATATAAGAGCCCATGCCCACCCGTTTCGCCAAAATCGGCAGCACATTGACAATTTCCGTCAGGGCTCCGGCCAGCATGCCTACGAAGCACCCGGCAAAAAGACCGACAAACGAGGCGCCGAGCGGAAATAACTGAAGCCGCAGCTCGCAGAAATCGACCCAGGTGAACACCAGCGATCCCGCTACGATCGCCGCTTCATAGGCATGTATCTGTTTGAACGACCGGGTGATCTGCACAAGCCGCGGAATGATGTCCAGCACGATCAGAAAAGCGACCATCCCGCTGCCGACGATAATTCCCCCGGACAGCCCGACAAAAGCCGCCGCTGCCGCTTCAACGACCGCCATGATCACTTGGCGTCATTCCTTTCGTGTATTTTGCAGTACTCCTCCGTGATGACGTAATGGTTCACATTTTCCTGATACATAAACATTTCGACCTCAAGCGGGCTCGGCTCTTCATTGAATTTTTTCTTGAACAAATGGTTGAAAAAAATAACCATCCCCACGCCGATGCCGAGCGAATAAGGAATTTGCAAAATAAGCGGATGCTCCACCGTTTTCCCGGTCATCAATTGGTAAATTCTCCGGTGCACTTCGAGCATGCTGACGTCGGCATGAAAGTTCATAATCGCGAGGCCCGAGCCGATAAACAGCAGCAGCCAGACGATGCCGATCAGCAGCGGATTGGGCCGCTTGTCGCAGGCAGAAACCTCCAATAGAACGTGCGGCTCTCCGAAATGCTCGATCTGCAGCTCCGGGAAGCGCCCCTTGATCGCGCGGACGATCTGCATCATGTCGATCAGAACACGGTTGCCGTCTTCGTGCCGCGATTTATAAATGACGATTCGGCTGAGCCGGTCTTCATATTCGGGTTCGACGATCATTTGAGCGATATCGCCTAATTGTACGCTGTTTCCTTTGCGGACCCGTGCTCTCCGGCGCAGCCGGATGTAAAGGTACGGTGAGACTGCAGGCCGTTCCATATGCTCACTCCTTTTACCATCCATGTATAGGAGTAGTATGCAAATTGTTGATTGGCAATAATCGCTTCAAAAGATGGTAAATGCTCCTACTGCGGTGTTCGTGCATAATATGAAAAACCGCTGAATCACCGCAGAGCAATCCGGCGGGTCAACGGTTTTTTGTTTGCTATTGCGGCCGCGACAGGCGAATGACGTCAAGCAGCCGGACTTTATGCTGTGTATGCTCATGAACGAGAAACGGGTCGCGGACGTGGTCGACGAAAAGCACGCCGTTCAGGTGATCGATTTCATGCTGCATGCACCGGGCGAGAAATCCTTCCCCTTCCAGCATGATAGTTTCCCATCTTTCGGAAAAAATCCACTTTTTCGGGATAAGTTCGATGTCGATTGCGAAAAAGAACCCTAATTGGGAGGGGAGACGCTTTTCCAATGCGCACCTCTCCCGGCATAGGTCGCGGAACTGCGAAACTGGGAATGAGGCAGTTTGGCAGGGAGAAAAACTGCGAAAGTGCAGGTTTTCTCCCTAGAAATGGTCCATATTGGTGAAAAACCTGCAATTGTGCAGGAATTTTCACTTACATCGGGTCTGAGCGCATGTTCGCGGCGAAAAGCCTGCACAATTGCAGGAATTCATCGTAGCCAGCATACCAGGGACGCAAATTTATGTACTTTTGCAGTTTTTTCGCGCAGCCGGGCAGTTGTGCGACCAGCCCTGGCGTGTGGGGGTTCCGGCCGGCCCGCCGAAACAAGAAACAGGGGCAGCCTCACGGCTGCCCCAAAGCTTTGAAGAGGGCATCCCTGTACGGATGCCCTCTCTCATTTTTAACGAACGCCGCCAGGTATTTGGGCGATTTCGCTTAAGATCTGCCGAATTTTGACGGCGTTGTCCTCCACGTTGCCCGCTTCAAGAAGTTCATCGTGCAAGCCGGTGAGCCGCCCTTCGGTGTAACCGCCGTTCGTCGATTGCCGCCACGATCTTGCCGGGTCGGCGGCTTCTTTCATCGACGCTGTTTGCGGCGACAAAAGCGTATGAATATTCGCCTGCACAACGCCCGTGTTGACGATTGTGCTGCCGTAGATCGCGTAGGCATACACTTTTTGTCTGTATGTGCCCTTCAGCGCTTCCTTGTACGCAGCCGGCGCTTGTTCCAGCGCGCGGTCGACCTGCTCGATCATTTTCTCGCGGCTTAATGAACCTGATTCCATACTTCGCAAAGAGTCGACCATAATGATGTCGGAAACCGTGAACCCTTTGGCTTCCATCGCCTTCGCCAGTTCGAACGCCAGATTGCCGCCCATGGAATAGCCAAGCAGCACATAAGGGGATTCGTTTTGAATGCTTCCGATCAGCTGCATGTATGGTTCAAGCAAATCATGCTGCGCCCGGTCGTCATCGATGAAATCGAGCCCGTACACGACAGCGTGCCCGTTCAGCTGTTTGGCCAGCTCGGCGAAGCCCATTCCGTATCCAAGCATAGGCGGGAAGCAGAACAAGTTGATATGCCCCTTGTCGTTCAGCTTGGTTGCATACTGCTGCAAAGACTGCCCGGCATTAGGCGCCGCCAGCTTCAGCGCCAAACCTTCAATCGTCGGCGAATCAAACACGGCGCGCGGAGGGAGCTCCTGGCCGAGCTGCTTGTCGATTTTGCCGACGAGCTCAAGCACTTTGAGCGAATGTCCGCCGAGGTCAAAGAAATTGTCCTGGACGCCGATTCCCGTCAGACCGAGCACATCCTCCCAAATCCGGGCAAGCTGCTGCTCCGTGTCATTGCGCGGAGCTGCGAAGCTTTCTCCGGCAATGCCGCTTCCGTCCGGCTCGGGCAGCGCCTTGCGGTCCAGCGTACCATCCGGCGTCAGCGGCAGCCGCTCGAGATGCATGATCCGTGCCGGCACCATATGCGCAGGCAGCGTTTGCCGCAGGCGCGCCAGCAGCGCTTCCGGATCGACAGACTCTTCTCCAGCCGTATACCCGCACAAATACGTCTGCCCCCGCTCGTCTTTTCGATCGGTAACGATCGCTTGACGAACGCCTTCAAACTGCAGCATCGCCGACACAATCTCGCCGAGCTCGACCCGTAAGCCGCGAATTTTTACCTGGCCGTCGATCCGGCCGATAAAATCAACGTTGCCGTTCTCCGTCCAGCGTACCCAATCTCCGGTGCGGTAAAGCCGCTCTCCGGGAACGAACGGATTGGGGATGAATTTCTCGGCGCTGAGCTCGGGCCGGTTCAGATAGCCCCGCGCCACGCCCGCTCCGCCTATGCATAGCTCGCCGGCCACTCCCACCGGAACAAGCTTCAACTGGGCGTCGAGAATATAGAAGCTGGCGTTCATACGCGGTTTGCCGATCGGCGCATGGCCGGCCGGAGGCAGCAGCGGCAGCGGCTCGTCGTAAAAGCTCGAATCGATCGCCGCTTCGGTGACCCCGTAGCTGTTAACGATCCGCATGTGCGAGCCGAAGCGTTCCAACAATCGCCGATAGTCGGTTACACTAATGCTGTCGGAGCCGGAAATAAGCAGCCGGAGCGAGCTGATATCCAGATTTTCAGCGTACAGGTAGTCCATCAGCGGAAGAATGAGCGCCGGCGTCGATTCGAGCACCGTAATCTCATAATCCCGGATCCACCGGTACAATTGAGCGGGATCGATCCGGTCTTCGGCCGGGCAGACGACCATCGTTCCGCCGTTCATAAACGTCCGGACGATGTCGAGAACGAACACGTCGAACGAAAAGTTGGCGAGCTGCAGCAATCGGACATCGAACTCGTTCAACCGATATTCCCTGCGATTGGCCAGTGCCGTGTTCATCAGGCTGACATGCTCCACCATAACGCCTTTGGGAAAGTCTGTCATCCCCGAGGTGTAGATCACGCAGGCCAAATCGTGCGGCTCGTTGACATACGGCTCGGATGCCGGGAACCCTTCGTAAAGCGAATCGTCATCGAGATGGAACGCCGCCTCGAGCTCGCTTTCCGCATGAAAAGCGTCGGCGGCAAGCTGCTTCAGGCCGCTTTGCGTCAAGAGCACCTTGGCGCCGCTGTCCTTCAGCATATATTGGATGCGTTCGGCGGGATAATCCGGATCGATCGGCACATAAGCGCCCCCCGCTTTCCACACGGCAAGCACGCCGATGACCAATTCCACGCCGCGGTCCGCAAGGATGCAAACGATAGATTCGCGGCCGACGCCTTGCTCCCGCAGCAGGCTCGCCAGGCGGCCCGCTTTTTCGTTCAGCTCGCGGTAAGTGACGGTGTGCTGTTTGAATACAACCGCCGACTTTTCCGGCGTTCGCAGAACCTGCTC
The DNA here is from genome assembly GCF_059820445.1 of Paenibacillus sp. sgz302190. NCBI lineage: Bacteria > Bacillati > Bacillota > Bacilli > Caryophanales > Paenibacillaceae > Paenibacillus > Paenibacillus sp. sgz302190. The sequence goes on along the minus strand of NZ_JBZYAO010000005.1, from coordinate 134,214 downwards.
CTCGAATATCGAATGGAAGGCATACTCCGGCGCTGGCTCCCGATTCAAGCTTCCAAAAGATTCCAGAAGGAGCCGTTTCTCGTCTTGGGCAACCACGTCCAGATCGCCTACACGTACATGCGGGTTAGCGACAATCTGCTCAAGCATGTGTATAAAATGTCCGCGAATTTTCTCCATGTCCGCTTCTTTGAACGAGCCCGTATCGTACTCGAAGCTGAACAACATCGTATCGCCCGGAAATACGCACAAACTGAATTCATAATTCGTCTGTTCCAACATCTCCACATTGGAAATGCGGAAATGTTCCCGGCGTTCGGCGTCGACCTTGCCAACCTGCTGATCGACGGGGTAATTTTCGAAGATGACAAGATGGTTGACCACATCATGCCGCGTGTCTGCCAGCGCTTGCGCTTCAAACAGCGGGAACGTATCGTGAGGCCGCGAGGCAACCGATTGAGCCTGCGTTCTACGCATAACCTGGGCAAAGGTTTCGGCCTCCGAGCAGCGGATGCGCACCGGAATCGCATTAATGAAAAGCCCGACCATCGTTTCGATCCCCGGAATGTGCGACGGCCTGCCCGATACGATGCTTCCGAACACGGCGTCCCCGGAATTGTTGTACCTGTGCAGCAGGATACCCCATGCGGTCTGGATCAACGTGTTGATCGTAACTTGATTTTCCTTCGCGGTCCGGTTCAGCAGCTCTGTCAGCTCCGCGCTTATTTCTCTGTTCATCCTCTTGGTGATTCCGGTGGAACCGGCCTGTTTTTGTGAAGGCAGGCGGGTTTCCTGCTCATAGCCGTCCAGATACTGTTTCCAATACCAGGCCGATTCCTCCCGGTTCTGGTCCTCCAGCCATTCGATATAAGCACTGTACGGAGGTGGCGGCGCAAGTTCGATTTCCTTATTTTCAAGCAACCCGAAATAATGCTCGAACACTTCTTCGTTCAGCAGCGACAGGCACCAGCCGTCTATGAGGATGTGATGGAAGCTCCAAATGAAGCGGTACACATCGTCGCCAAGCTGCAGGACGGATACCCGGAAAAGAGGGTCGCGGCTCAGATCGAAGCCTCTAACCCGATCTTCATTTTTGAACGCATCCGCAGCGCCCGCCAGTTCCGGCTCGGGCAATCCGCGCAGGTCTTCATAGTAAAACCCCGGACTCCGCTCTTTAAACACCACCTGCACCGGCTTATCGTTCATATCATAGTAAAAATTGGTGCGCAATATGGCGTGCCGCTGCACAAGCCGGTGCAAGGCTTCCCGGAAAGCCGATACCGCCAGACTGCCCTCAAGGTCGTAACTGACCTGCTCAAAATAGGCCGGAGACTGCGGAACGAGCCGGCTGTGAAACAACATGCCCTGCTGCATCGGCGTAAGCGCATAGGCATTTTCCAGCTCGCCGATCGGCGCTGTTTGCTCAAGCAGCCGCTGCAGACCCTCAATCGTCATTCCTTTGAGCGAGAGGTCGCTTGGCGTCAGCTCAGGCCGCTCTTTTTGCGAGCAGTGGTCGATAATCGAGCGCAGACTTGACGTCAGCAGCTCGGCCAGGCGTTCCATCGTTTCCCGCCGGTACTCTTTGCCGCTGTAGTTGATAGTAAGTCCCAACTGGCCTGCGGATATCATGCCGTTAATATCCAGCGAATAGGCGCGCTTCGTCTTCTCGCTGATCGGCATGCCGGAGGAGTAAGCGGACGGCTGAATCGCGTTCCTTTGCAAATCCTGATCGAACTGGCCGAGATAGTTGAAGCTGATTTGCGGCGATAACTCGTACACGGCCCGATCGGTGTCCGGGGTCAAATATTTGACAATGCCGTAGCCGATCCCTTTGTTCGGTATTTTGCGCAGGCTCTCCTTGACGGATTTGATCAGATAGGAAATGTCCGTATCCGCATGCGCGTCCAGAACAGCCGGGTACTGGCTCGTAAACCAACCGACGGTGCGGGTGACATCGAGATTCGGTACAATCGGTTCTCTGCCATGCCCTTCCAGGTTTACCAGGATGCGATCGATGCCGCTCCAGGAATGGATGGCCGACGCCAATGCCACCAGCAGCAGATCGTTGACTTCTGTATGATAGGCGCGGTGCGCCACTTTAAGCAGCAGCTCCGTTTCCTGCTCCGTCCAATGAGCCGTTACCGAGTCGCTGTCCATAATCCGCGAATCGCCGGACTCGCCGTCCTTCGGCAGAGCCGGGAAATCCAGCGCGGCAATCTGCGCCCAATAAGCCCGCTCCTTCTCCAGCGCAGGACTTGCGGCATATTGCGTCAGCGCCTCCGACCACATTTGGAACGAGTCGGTTTTGAGCGGCAGCTGAATCGCCATCCCTTTCAGCGCCTGCTCATAGCCGGAGAAAATGTCTTCAAACAGGATGCGCCAGGACACTCCGTCGACGACTGCATGGTGAATCGCAATTAGCAGATGTTCCCCGTCCGGACAGCGGAACAGCCCCAGCTTCATCAACGGGCCGGCCCCAAGATCGATGCTCTTTTGCAGCTCGCCGGCTTTGGCCTCGACAGCTTCGCCGCAATCGGCCTCCGCGCGGAAATCGAAAACGTCGAGGCTGTACAGCTCGCCCTCGCCTTCCGCGGCGCGGTTCCAGGCCGCAAATCCGTCCGCTTCATGCCGGATTACCATCCGCAAGGCGTCATGATGCCCGGCGATTGCGCGCAAAGCCAGATGCAGCGCATCCGTATCGAAGCCCTCTTCTTTAAACAGCATGACCGACTGGTTAAAGTAATGGGGCTCATCCTGCCCTTGTTCGAAGAACCAGCGCAGCACCGGCGTAAGCCCAACCTCTCCGGTTACCTCTCCCTGATCGGCTATCCTTGAAGCGGGCTGCAAGCAAGATCCCAATCCGGCTATGTTCGGATGCTCGAACAAATCCTTCATGTCAAGCTTGTAGCCGGCCTGCAGCAATCTGGAGGACACCTGAATGGATTTGATGGAATCGCCGCCAAGATCGAAGAAATTGTCATAAATGCCGACCTGCCTAACCCCGAGAACGGCTTGCCATACGGCTGCCAGGGCATGCTCTTCCTTGGTGCGGGGCGCAGCGTACTCGGAACCTGTTTGCAGTTGATCCGTCGGCGCAGGCAGCGCTCTGCGGTCGACTTTGCCGTTAACCGTAAGCGGCAGTTCCTCCAATTGGACAAAATAGGCAGGAATCATGTAAGCGGGAAGCTCCTGCGACAGCTTGCCGCGGAGCTCGCTTCCCGCATACTCCCTTTCGGCGGTGTAGTATGCGACAAGGTGCTTCTGGCCATTGTCGTCCTCTCTGACGATAATGACGGCTTCCTTGACCCCGTCCGCCTTCAGCAGCTGCGCTTCCACCTCACCCAGCTCGATCCGGTAGCCGCGGATTTTCACCTGATCGTCCATGCGGCCCAAATATTCGATGTTGCCGTCCGGCAGCCATCTGGCTAGGTCACCGGAACGGTAAACCCGCTCTCCCGCTGCGAAGGGGCTGTCCATGAATTTCGCCGCCGTCACATCCGGCCGGTTCAAATAGCCTTGAGCTACGCCGTCCCCGGCGATTAGCAGTTCTCCGGCTACGCCGATCGGCTGCAGCCTGTCTCCCGCATCGACGATATACATCTTCGTATTGCTGAGCGGACGGCCGATCGGCAGGTTTGTGGCAAGCTCGTCGATCGAATCGACCTGATAATACGTCGCAAATACCGTTGTTTCCGTCGGTCCGTAGCCGTTGATCAGCCTGCCGGGTCCCAGGGCGCGAAACGCTTTTCTTACATGCGATACGGAAGCCCGTTCCCCGCCGAACATAATTTTGCGCAGCGAGACGAGAGCGCCGATATTTTCATCGACCAGCACATTAAATAAAGAGGTTGTGATGAACATGACCGAAATGCGTTCTTTTTCGATCAGCCGGGAAAGCTTCTCCATCTCCAAAAAGCTGTTCTTGGAAACGAGCACAAGCTTCGAACCGTTCAGCAGCGCTCCGTAAATATCGAAGGTCGAACCGTCGAACGAGTAGCTGGAAAGCTGCAGCACAATATCTTGCTCGTTAAATTCGATATAGTTCGTGTTAACCACCGTTCTGACGATATTGCGGTGCGTCGTCAAATTGCCCTTGGGCTTGCCCGTCGTGCCGGACGTATAGATGACATAGGCCAGATCGTCGGCGCCCGCCCCGCCGTCCAGGTTCGAACCGTCCGCATCGAGGGATGACGGGTCATCCAACATGACGAGCTTGCCGTCAAACGCCGCGCGCTCCGCCAACCGCTGCTGAGTCACCAGCAGCTTGGCCCCAGAATCTTCCATCAGGAACCGGATGCGTTCCTCCGGATACTCGGGATCGATCGGAATGTACACCGCGCCGGCTTTGAGAATCCCGAAAATGCCCGCGATCATATCGAAGGAGCGGTCGGCCATCAGACCGACAAAATGCCCCGTTTCCACGCCTGCCGCCCGCAGCGTCCGCGCCAGACGGTTTGCCCGCTCGTTCAGCTCGCGATACGTGAGGCTTTCCCCCTCGTAGACAAGAGCGACGCTGTCCGGCCTGCGCGCAGCCTGCTCCTCGAACAGCGCGTGAAGCGTCTTGTCTCTCGGGTATTCGGTTGCCGTATCGTTGAATTGACGGTAAATTAGCGTTTTTTCCGCTTCCGTGGCAATGTCCAGTTCCGCCAGCTTCACTTGCGGGTTGTCCGCGATACCTTGAACAAGCTGCGTAAAATGCGCCGCCATTCGTTCCACGGTCTCCCGCCGGAACAAAGCGGTCGCGAATTCAAAGCTGCAAGCCAGCGACTCGCCCCGCTCGGAGACGAACAGCGTCAGGTCGAACTTGGACACGGTATGTTCCTTCGGATAGGCGCTGACCCGGAGCCCTTCGACTTCCGCTTCCACCGCTTCCTCATGCTGCAAAACAAAAGCCGTATCGAACAGCGGATTGCGGCTTATATCCCGCTTCAATTCGAGCCTCGCGATCAAGTCATCCAGCGGATATGCCTGATTGTCGAAAGCTTGCAGAGCGTGTTCCTTGACTTCCCGCACATAACCGGCAAACGTTTTGCCGGCTGCCGGATAATTGCGGATCGGCAGCGTATTGACGAACATGCCGATCAACGGCTCCAGGTCGGGATGCTGCCTGCCGGCGACAGGAGTTCCGACGATGATGTCTTCTTGTCCGGTATATTTGTGCAGCAAAGCCGTGTAAGCGGCGAGAAGAACCATAAATAGCGTAGAGCCCGTCTGGGCGGCGATTTGCTTTAACGCATCGCTCGAAGTTTTGTCCAAAGCAAATTCATAGGTGTTTCCAAGGAAGCTTTTTACCGCAGGTCTGGGGAAATCCGATGGCAAATCAAGCACAGGCAATTCGCCGGAAAAAGCTTGCAGCCACTGCGTCTCTTGCGCTTTATACGGCTCGGTTTGGATCTGGTGGAGCTGCCATGCGGCGTAATCTTTGTACTGAATACGCAGCGGAGCCGGCTCCGCCTCTTGGTATAACGCGATAAACTCGCGAATGAGCACGTTCATGGACGCCCCGTCCGACACGATATGGTGCATGTCGAACAGCAGAATGTGGCGCTGCTCGCTCACGGCAATGAGTCCGACGCGCATAAGCGGAGCTTGCCGAAGATCGAACGGCCGCACGAATGCCTGCACCAGCGCCGGAGATTCCGCTTCGCCCGCTTGCATATATTCGACGGCAAAAGAAACTTCCGGATGAATGCGCTGCACCGGTTCGCCGTCCAAAGATTCGAAGCTCGTACGCAGCGTTTCGTGACGCGCGATCAGCTTGCGGAAAGCTTCCTCCAGCCGTTCCCGCTGCAGCTTCCCGTCCAGGATGATCGCGCCGGGCATGTTGTAGCTGAGATCGGCACCGGACAATTGGCTGACCGCGTACATCCGCTTTTGGGCGGATGAGACGGGATACGTATCGCTTGCGTCTGCGACAGGAATCGCTTCGTGCCGGACATATTCCCGTTCCTCAATCAAAAGAGCCAATTGCTCGATAGTCGGACGCTGAAAAACGTCGCGCAGTTGGATGCTGCGGTTCATCTCTTTATGAACGGCGGATACGAGCGTAGTCGCCCGCAAGGAATGCCCGCCGATTTCAAAAAAATTGTCCGTGACCCCGACCTTCGGCAATCCGAGAATGTTTTTCCAGATCGTTTCCAGCTGCATTTCCGCCGGTGTCCGGGGAGCCACGTAGTTCTGCCCTGCCGACAGGGCGGATTCCGGTTCGGGCAGCGCCCGCCGGTCGACTTTGCCGTTCGGGTTCAATGGAATGGCATCGACTTGAACGAAATAGGTCGGCACCATGTAGCCCGGCAGCTCCTGCAGCAGAACGTTTCTCAACTCCTGAGCGGACAGTGCCGCATGAGCCGTAAAATAGGCGCACAAATATTTTTGAGCCTGCTCGTCCTCGCGGACGATAACTACGGCATCCTGAACTTTTTCCGCCTTTAACAGCTCGGCTTCGATTTCGGCAAGCTCGATCCGGTAGCCCCTGATTTTCACCTGCTCGTCCATTCTGCCTTTATACTCCAGCGTGCCGTCGGCGCGCCAGCGAGCCAAATCTCCGGTTCTGTAGCAGCGCTGTCCGGGTTTAAAAGGATGCTCGATAAACTTCTCCGCCGTAAGTTCCGGGCGGTTCAAATAGCCCCTGGCTACGCCGTCTCCGCCGACGAGCAGCTCGCCCCAAGCTCCGATAGGAACGAGCTTCTGATATCGGTCCACGACATAAGCGGTGGAATGCGCGATCGGCTGCCCGATCGGTACGGCTTCCGACTGTTCGCTTTCGATCGAGTATGTGGTCGAGAACGTCGTATTTTCTGTCGGTCCATACCCGTTCACGATGCGGAGCGACGGATGCTCGAGCATCACCCGGTTAATATGAGGCACGGACAGCACGTCCCCTCCGACGATCAGCGTGCTTACGCCTGCGAACATTCCGCTTTCCTGCTGCGAGATTTGGTTAAATAGCGGGGACGTCAGCCACATCGTTGTGATGCCGTATGTTTGAATCGCCTGCTTCAGCTTCGTACCGTTCAATATGGTGTCCGACGGCGCCAAATACAGCCGCCCGCCGTTCAGCAGCGCACCCCAGATTTCAAACGTCGTAGCGTCGAAAACGACCGCGCCCGTTTGCAAAATCCGCGTGTGCTCGTCAAGCTGCGCATAGTTCGTATTTTTGACCAACCGAACGACGTTGCGGTGCTCGACCATGACGCCTTTCGGTTTACCTGTCGATCCCGAAGTATAGATGACGTAAGCGAGGCTTTGCGGATCGCCGGCTGCCCCAAGGCCGGAATCATCACCGGAACCCCCTTCCAAATCATGGGAATCATGAAGAGAAATCGTCGTGCCGGCGAATATCGACGCTTGCCCGCGGTGCCTTTCCTGTACGAGCAAATGAGCGGCGCCCGAATCCTCAAGCAAATAGCGGATCCGCTCTTCCGGGTATTCCGGATCAATCGGCACATAAGCGCCGCCGGTTTTTAACACGGCGATTATGCCGACGATCATGTCGATCGAACGTTCCGCCATAATGCCGACAAACGCTTCCTGCCGCACGCCTGCCGCCGCCAAGCGGGCTGCCAGCCGGTTCGCCCGCTCGTTCAGCTCGCGATAAGTCAACTGCTCCTCGTCGAAAATAACCGCCGGATAATCCGGGGTGCGCGCCGCCTGCTCTTCGAACAAGCCGTGAATCGTGTGATCTCGGGGATAATCCAGCCATGCGGGATTAAACCCCGTCAGAAGCTGTTCTTTTTCCGCATCCGTCAGGAATTCGGCTTGCGCCAGCGGAAGCTCCGGCTGAAACAAGACGACGGATAAAAGCTGCTGCAAATGCGCGCTCAACCGCGCGATGCTGTCTTCGTCGTAACGGCCCGCATCGTACTCAATAGCCAGCGTGACGGAGCCCCCGGCCATATCGAAGTGAAAAGCAAGTTCATGCGCGATTTGCTCCGCATATCTGACGGAGTGCAGCTGGCGCATCGTCACAAGTGTATGTATCAAGGGAATGCCGTCCGCAAGACGGGGAATGTCCATTTGCTCCGTATAATTCCAAAAGGGGAGCTGCTGATGCTCGAAAGCTTCAGTGGCTGCCGTTTTGACGCTTTGCAGCAGCGAGCGGTAGCTCATGTTCGGTTCGACCCGGTTTTTGATCAGCAGCAGCGGATTGATTCCCGAGCCCGATGATTCGATAGTCGGGACCCCTATGATCAGTTGGTCTTCGTTCGTATAGGTATACAACAAAGCTTCAACGCCGGCCAGCAGCAGCATGAAAGCCGTCAGCGGGGCTCCGCCGGAAATCCCGGCGATTCGTTCGGATAAATTCGCGGGGAATTGGGCGGCTTTCGTCTGCAGCCTGCGATCGCCGTTTTTCGTCCGGGCCGCGCTCGTATAGGAAAGGCAAACAATCCGATCGTCGCTGTCAAACTTGTTCTGCCAATAGGTTTGATCGTTCTCAAAAACCGATTGCACTTGCTTCACTCCCATTCATGTTCAAGTTCATGGATTGCCGCATTGCTTTTGAAGACGGAAAACGGTAGACCGCCCTTTGCTGGGTGCGCCGCCGGGCCGGTAAGCCTGCGGCGGCAGCGCACCCGCCAGAGGCGGACACGGGCTCTCATCAGAATGCAAAATCGATGGAATTTTGTAAAAGCGCACGGTTGTCCGGGCTGGCACCATGCCCCAAATCTCGGATAATCCGCGACGGATCTCCGGCGATTTCGGCAAGCAGCGCAAGGAAATCGTCCCGTAAATTTTCAACTGCATATTTGCCGAAAAGCTTTGTGCAATATTCAAGCGAACCTCGAAGCTCTTCCTCATCCCAGCTCATCGACAAGGTCAAATCGAATTTGGCGACGCTATGCTCCTGTTCGTAAGCGCGGAAAGCAAGGGATTCGATCGAAGCGTCCGCCCGTTCGGTATTTTCCATGACGAACACGGTATCGAACAACGGATTCCGGCTCGGATCGCGCTCGATCGGCAGCCTGTCCAGCAGCTCTTCAAGCGGATAGCTCTGGTTATCGAAAGCTTGCAGCGTCCGTTCCTTCACTTCCAGCAGGAAATCGATAAACCGCTTATCTCCGCCCGGGAAATTGCGCAGCGCCAGCGTATTGACGAACATGCCGACGATCGGATCGAGATCCGCATGCGAACGCCCTGCGACCGGAGTTCCGACGATGACATCCGCCTGTCCCCCGTATTTGGCGAGCAGAACGTTGAAGGCCGAAAGAAACAGCATGAAAGGCGTGCTTCCCGAATCGGCGGCCAACTTCCGCAGCTGCTCAGCCAGTTCCGGTTCGACCGTAAACTGCAGCAGCGCGCCTTCGAAGCTGCGGATTTGCGGTCTCGCATAGGCGATCGGCAAGTTCAGAACCGGCAGTTGTCCGGTAAATTGGTTCAGCCAATAAGCTTCCTGCTTCAAATAGCTTTCGGACGCAGCGGCTTTCTGCTGCCAAACGGCGAAATCTTTATATTGAATGTCCAGTTCCGGCAGCTCAAGCCCTGCATACGACTGCGCAATCTCGCGGACGATAATTTCGGATGAAGCGCCGTCGGAAATAATATGATGCATGTCGACCATCAAAATGTGGCGCTCTGGCCCAAGCTCGATAAGGCCGGCGCGGAACAGCGGCGCTTCCCGCAAGTCAAAGGGACGCACGAATGACTGAATGTATATTTCCGCAGCGTCCGGAGCCGCTTGAATAAACTCCAGCGTGAAATCGGCTTCCGGTTGAATCCGCTGCGAAATTTCTCCGTTCACGGTTTCAAAGCTTGTCCGCAGCGATTCATGACGCCCGATCAGACTGCGGAACGAGTTTTCCAGCCGTTCGCGGTCCAGCGGTCCCTCCACGCTTAGGACGGTCGGCATATTATAGCTGACCTCTCCGCCTTCGACATGACTCAGTATATACAGCCGCTTCTGGGCGGAGGATACCGGGTAATAAGGCATCTTCTCGGCCTGAGGTATGCGGAAATACTCACTTTTTTCCACATTCCCCAAATGGCGGGCCAACTTCTCGATCGTCGGCGCCTGGAAAATGTCCTTGAGCGGAACTTGAATGTTCATTTCTTTATACATTCGGGTCGCCAAAGCCGTAGCCCGCAGGGAATGGCCGCCGATCTCGAAAAAGTTGTCGGTGATGCCGACTTTCGGCAGACGGAGCACTTCCTGCCACAAGCGCGTCAAGTGGATCTCCGTCAGCGTTCGCGGAGCCACATAGACGGCTTCCGCCTGTACGCTCGCTTCCGGTGCGGGCAGCGCCTTGCGGTCGATTTTGCCATTCGGGCTGAGCGGCATCCGCTCCAGCTGGATCAAATAAGTCGGCACCATGTAGGCCGGCAGCGTCTCCGCCAGCCTGCTGCGCAGCTCGCTGGCAGGCAGCTCCGTCTCCGCTACGTAGTACGCGCACAGCAGCTTTTGGCCGCTCTCGTCCGCGCGGGCGACGACGACCGCTTCATCCACGTGCTCCACGTTCAGCAGCTGCGACTCCACTTCGCCCAACTCGATCCGGTAGCCGCGGATTTTCACCTGGTGGTCGATTCGGCCCAGGTATTCGATGTTGCCGTCCGGCAGCCAGCGCGCCAAGTCCCCGGTCCGGTACATCCGGCCCCCGTCCGCGAACGGATCGGACACGAACTTCTCCGCCGTCAGCTCCGCACGGTTCAGGTAGCCCCGCGCCACGCCGACGCCGCCGATGCACAGCTCCCCGGCCACGCCCACAGGCTGCAATTGCAGCTTGCCTTCCTTCATGATGTACAGCCGCGTATTGTGGATCGGCTTCCCGATCGGGATGACCGGATAATGTACATCCGGCTCGCAGTCGAAGTACGACACGTCCACCGTCGCTTCCGTCGGTCCGTACAGGTTGATCAGCCGCGCGCGGTTCACCCATGCTACCGCCTGCTGGAACCGGGCCACGTGCTGCGGCGGCAAAGCTTCGCCGCTGGCGAATACTTGGCGCAGCGTCCCCAGTTGCCCGGCCAGCTTCGCTCCCGGCTGCTGCTCCGCGTAATCGAGGAACGCGTGCAGCATCGCAGGCACGAAGTGCATCGTCGTCACGCCGCTGCGCTCGATCGTTTCCAAAATCCGCTCGGGGCTCTTCTCGCCCCCGACGGATAGCAAGCACATGCTGGAGCCGACCATCGCCCACCAGAACAGCTCCCACATCGACACGTCGAACGTGAACGCCGTTTTTTGCAAAATGACGTCGCTTTCGCCGATCGGATACCGCTCGTGCATCCACAAAATCCGGTTGATGACCGAGTGGTGCTCGATCATAACGCCCTTCGGCTTGCCCGTCGAACCCGACGTGTAGATTACATAAGCAACGTCGCGAGGCCCGGCGAGCGGCTCCAGAGGCGAGCCGTCGTGCGTGTACGCGCCGCTGTCGTTCAGATCGATCAGCCCGGCCGCTTCCGCAGCGATGGCCGGCAGACGATCGAGCACATGCCGCTGGCTGAGCAGCACCTGTGCGCCGGAATCCTCGAGGATGTAGCGAATCCGCTCCTCGGGATACTCGGGGTCGATCGGCACGTAGGCGCCTCCGGCTTTCAGAATCGCGTAGATGCCGACGATCATCTCCATCGAGCGCTCGGCCAGGATACCGACCTTGCCGTCCGGCCCAACGCCTGCGGCGCGCAGCGTGCGGGCCAACCGGTTCGCCCGCTCGTCCAGCTCGCCGTAAGTCATCACGGCGTCTTCGAAACGCACCGCCGGCTTATCCGGCGTGCGCGCAGCGTGCTCTTCGAACAGCGCGTGAATCGTCGTATCGCTCGGATACGCCGCCGCCGTGTCGTTGAACTGCTGCAAAATTTGCTCCCGCTCCCGGGCCGTCATCACTTCAAGCTCGCCGAGCTTCAAGCAAGGATCGCTCAGAACGCCGTCGATCAACTGCCGGAAATGCAGCGCCATCCGCTCTATAGTCTCCCTGTCGAACAAGGCGTCCGTATATTGCAAGCTGCAAGCTACGATATCAGCGTCCTCGACAGCTTCGAACGTCAAATCGAACTGTACGGCTTTGTGGCCGTTCGGATAAGGCTCGACCTGCAAATCTTTGAAGCTCTTCTCTTCCCGCTGTCTGCTCTGCATGACGAACATCGTGTCAAACAGCGGATTGCGGCTGAAATCCCGCGGAATATCCAAACGCTCAATCAGCTCTTCAAAAGGGTATTCCTGATGCTCGAACGCTTGCAGCACCCGGTTTTTGACCTCTTTTACATAATCCGCAAACGTTTGGTCTCCCGACGGATTCATGCGGAGCGCCAGCGTGTTGACGAACATCCCGATCAGCGGCTCCAGGTCCGGATGCGGCCTGCCGACGATCGGCGTGCCGACCACGAGGTCGTCCTGCCCCGTGTAAGCGTGCAGCAGCGCGGTATATGCGGCAAACAGCACCATGTACATGGTCGAACCGGTTTGCGCCGCCAATCGCTTGAGCGCATCGGTGCGCTGCTCGTCAAGGATGAACGGAACCGTATCGCCCCGGAAGCTGCGGGCGGCCGGCCGCGGATAATCCGTCGGCAGGTTGAGCGCGGGAATTTCCCCGCGGAAGGCATCGAGCCAGTACGCTTCCTGCGCTTCGATCCGCTGCTGCTGATCCGCCCCCGCTCTCCACACCGCGTAATCCTTATACTGAATCCGCAGCGGAGGCAGCTCTTCGCCTTCATACAAGCGAATCCATTCGTCGACGAATATTTCCATCGAAACGCCGTCCGTAATGATGTGATGCATATCAAAAAGCAGCAGATGCCGCTGCGGCTCAAGCGCGACAAGCTGGACTCTCCACAGCGGAGATTCCGATAGACGGAAGGGCCGTATAAAGCTGCGAATGACCGCCTCCGGATCGTCTTCGCCGATATGTCTTTCCTGCAGGCTGAACGCCGCTGCCGGATGGATGCGCTGCAGAGGCTCCCCGCCGCTCAGCTCGAACCCGGTGCGAAGCGTACCGTGACGGGCGATCAATTGCCCGAAAGCTTGCTCCAGGCGCTTCGCGTCAACATTGCCGATGAGCGTCACGACGCCCGGCATATTGTAAGCAAGCGCCCCCTCTTCAAGCTGGTGCAAAATATACAACCGCTTTTGCGAGGAAGTTAACGGATAATATTCGCTTGCCGGCGCAAGAGGTATGGACGTATAGTCGGCCTGCTCCATACCGGATATCGCAGCCGCCAACTGCTCGACGGTCGGATGCTGGAATACGTCTTTCAGCGGAACGATCCGGCCCAATTCTTTTTGCAGTTGGGCGACTAACGCAGCCGCCCGCAGCGAGTGCCCGCCGAGCTCGAAGAAATTGTCCGTTATGCCGATTTCGGAAATGCCGAGCACGTGCTGCCAAATATGAACCAGCTTCGTTTCCATCTGCGTGCGCGGAGCTATGCGGGAGTCGCCTGTCTGATTCCCGCTCTCGGCCGGCAGCGCTTTGCGGTCGATTTTGCCGTTCGGCGTCAGCGGCATTTCGCCAAGCTGGATGAAGTACGAAGGCACCATGTAGCCGGGAAGCTCGGCGCCCAGCGCAGTGCGCAGCTCCTGGGCCGATACGTCCCTGTCCGCAACGTAGTACGCGTACAGTTGGTTTTGTCCGGCGGCGTCTTCCCGCGCGATAACGATCGTCTCCCGCACAGCCTCGGCCTGCAAAATTTTGGCTTCCACTTCGCCAAGCTCGATGCGGTAGCCGCGTATTTTCACCTGATGGTCGATCCGGCCCAAATATTCGATCCTGCCGTCGGAGAGCCATCTTGCAAGGTCCCCCGTCCGGTACATGCGTTCCCCGCTGAACCGGCTGACGACGAACTTGTCCGCCGTCAATTCCGGCCGGTCGTGGTAGCCTCTGGCCAGTCCTGCGCCTGCCACGCACAGCTCGCCCGGCACGCCCGCCGGCAGCAGATGACCCTCCGGGTCTACCATATAAACGTGGTGGTTCGGCATCGGACGCCCGATTGAAATCAAACGGTCCGCGTCCGGATCGGACGAAACCGGCCAAATCGAGGTTGCCACGGAATTTTCGGTCGGCCCGTACCCGTTATAGTAAGCGAGCTTGTCTTTCCACTTCTGCACCAGCTCTGCGGACGAAGCCGAACCGGCGGTAAACAAAATGCGCAAGCTCGGCATCGCATCCGGCTCCAGATACACCGCATAAGTTGGCGGCAGCGATGCGACGGTAATGGCATGTTCGCGCATATAGCTCTCGAACAGCTGGTAATTCAAAATCGTTTCGGACGTCGGCACGTACAACGTCGCGCCGCAGAACAGCGCCTGGAACATATCCCAGCAAGCGGCATCGAAGGACAGGCTGGCGAACAGCAGCGTACGGTCCGACGGGTTGATACGAAGCGTTTCATCGTAATAAGCTTTCAGATTCGTCAGCCCGTGATGCTCGACCATAACCCCTTTGGGCTTGCCGGTCGTGCCCGACGTGTAGATCACATAAGCAAGGTCGCCTGGGCCCGCTCCATATTCCGGATTCGTTCCGCCCTCGCTATAAACGCCCGGGTCGTCCAGCAGGAGCACGGAGCTCGCCGTATCGCCGATCCGCGCCGCAAGCCGCTCTTGCGTGAGCAGCAGCTCCGCGCCCGAATCTTCCAGCATGTAGCGGATGCGGTCTTCCGGATATTCCGGGTCAATCGGCACATAGGCGCCTCCCGCCTTCATAATGCCGAATACGCCGACGATCATGTCAAGCGACCGCTCCGCCATCAGCCCGACCAGACGATCCGCCCCGACGCCTCTCTCCCGCAGCGCACGGGCAAGCCTGTTCGCCCGCTCGTTCAGCTCCCGGTACGTAAGCTGCTCGCCTTCGAAGTAAACGGCAATTTGCTCCGGCGTCCTTGCCGCTTGCTCTTCCAGCAGCCCGTGAATCGTCTTGTGTTGCGGCGACGGCATCGCCGTATCGTTGAAAATCTCAAAAATTTGCGCCCGCTCGTCAGCCGTAACGATTTCCAGCTCGCTGACCGCAGCGCCCGGATTGCCGACGGCCTGCTCCGTCATATAAAGCAAATGCTGGCCGATCCGCTCCACCGCTGCCGGGTCATAGATGCGTTCGTTGTACTCGAAACGAATCTGCAAATTATCGCCCGGCGTGACGATCAGATTGAAGTCGTAATTCGTCTGCTCCATCATTTCCACATGGGAAATCTCGAAGCCGTTTTCCCCGCCGTCGCTGAGCTGCTCCATTTGCGCTTCCATCGGGAAGTTTTCGAACACCATAATATGGTTGACGAGATCCTGCTTCTGCTCGGTCAAAGCTTGAATTTCATAAAGCGGATGCGAATCATGCACATGCGATGCCAACGCCTGCTTTTGAATGCGTATGGCCAATTCGTCGAACGTATCCCCTGCCTCGCGCAAAATCCGTACAGGAATCGTATTGATAAACAATCCGATCATGTTCTCGATGCCCGGAATTTCCGCCGGACGCCCGGACACGACGCTGCCGAAAACGACGTCTTTGCTGCTGTTGTATTTTTGCAGCAGAAGCCCCCAGACGGTTTGCAGCAGCGTGTGGATCGTCACCTGATGCCCTTTCGCAAAACGGTTCATCCTGGCTGTCAAATCCGTGCCGAAATCGCAGTAATGGCTTGCGAAGCTTTGCCCTTCGGCCTTGCCTTGCAGCCTGCCTGTCGGCAGCACGGTCTGATTCTCGTAACCCGCCAAATACTCGTTCCAGTACGCGGTGGCTTCGTCTTTATCGCGCGCTTCCAACCATTCGATATAACGGCTGTACGGCGTCACCGGCGCAAGCTGCGGCGTCCGCTGCCCGATCATGGCATGATACAGCTCGAACACCTCTTCCGAAACGAGCGACAAACACCAGCCGTCCATCAAAATATGATGGGAGCTCCAGATGAAGCGGTAGTCGTTCTCCCCGGTGCGCAGCAGGGCGACCCTCATCAAAGCGTCCTGCGTCAAGTCAAAGCCTTGCCGCTTGTCTTCGCTCATCCGGCGCTCGACATAAGCTTTCCGCTCCGCTTCGGGCATCGCCCGCAAATCTTCGTAATGAAAACCGCCGCGCTTGCTGCGGAATACAAGCTGCAAAGGACGGTCTCTCCAGCCGACGTATACGTTCGTGCGGAAAATCTCGTGCCGGTTCATCAGTTCGGCGAAGCTTTTTTCGAACGTCTCCGCATCGAAGCGGCCGTGCAGGTCAAACGTCGTCTGCTCAAAATAGGCTGACGAGCCGGCGTCCAGCATGCTGTGGAACAGCATGCCCTGCTGCATAGGCGTGAGCGCGTATATATTTTCGATTTCGCCTATATGCCGCGTCGCCGCCACGATCCGCTCCAGTTCTTCGGACGTCATCCCTTTGATCGAGAGGTCGCTAGGCGTCGCTTCCGATGTTTCCCGCGCCGAGCAGTGAAGCACGACCTCTTGCAGGCTGTCATGCAGAAGCGCAGCCAAACGCTCCATCGTTTCCTTGCGGTATTGTTTGCGGCTGTAGCTGATCGTCAGCGACAGCTCGCCGCCCGAAATCATCCCGTTGATGTCCAGCGAATACGTTCTGGCCGCTTTCGCGCTGATGGGGTCCCCGCCGGAATAAGGCGATATGTCCAACGTGCCGCCGGCAAGGTCCTGATCGAACTGGCCCAGATAGTTAAAGCTGATTTCCGGCTCAGCGCCAAAAGCTGCCGAGTTGGCGGCTTCGGACAAGTACCGCCAAATGCCATACCCGACGCCTTTGCCGGGCACGGCGCGCAAGTTTTCTTTCACCGTCTTGATGCGCCCGGATACATCCGTGTTTGCGCCCATGTCGAGCACGACCGGGTATTGGCTCGTAAACCAGCCGACCGTACGGGAAATATCGATATCCGGCATGATCGCTTCGCGGCCGTGTCCTTCCAGAGTGACGGCTACGCGTTCGATGCCTGACCAGGCGTGAACCGCCATGCCCAGCGAGGTCAGCAGAAGATCGTTCATTTCGGTGCGATAGGCGCGGTGCGCCTGCTTCAGCAGCAGCTCCGTCGTTTCCTCCGTCCATGTGACGGTCACGACTTCGCTGTCGCCGATCAGGGAGTTCGGACCTTCGCTATCTTTCGGCAGAGCCGAATAGCCGGCCCGTTCGATCCGCTCCCAATACGCGTGCTCGCCGGCGAGTTCCGGACGATTCGCATATTTGTGAAGCCGGCTTGCCCACAACTGGAAGGAATCCGTCTTTTGCGGCAGCCGGATCGCCTGCTTGCCTAGCGCCTGCTCATACGCGGTTGCCAGATCCTCGAACAAAATCCGCCAGGAGACGCCGTCCACGACCAAATGGTGAATGGCGACGAGCAGATGGTCTCCGTCTTTGCAGCGGAACAGCCCCAGGCGCAGCAGCGGCCCTTCGCTCAAGCTGATGCCGCCTTGAATGAGGCTTGCTTTCGCCTCGATCGCCGCTGCAGGCTCAGCCTCGTCTTGCAGATCGACGATTTCCAAACTGAATGGCTCGCCCTCGTCAAGCCCCCGGTACCAGACCCCCTCGCCGCGAATGACAAGGCGCAGCGCGTCATGATGCTCGGCCAGCTTGCTGACCGCTTTGCGAAGCGCTTCTTCGTCAAAGCCCGATTTGCGGTAAAGCAGGACGGCCTGATTGTGGTGATGCTCCTCTTCATAGGCTTGCTCAAAAAACCAGCGCTGCACGGGCGTCAACAACGCCGCGCCGGTTGCGGCGCCCTGATCGGCGATGCGGCTGACCCGCTGCACATACGGACTCAAGGCTGCGACGGTCGGATTTTGAAACAGATCCTTCATTTCCATCCGGTAACCGGCTTGATACAGTCTGGAGGAAACCTGCAGCGACCGAATCGAATCGCCGCCAAGCTCAAAGAAATTGTCGCGGATGCCGACAGTCCTGACGCCGAGTACCGCCTGCCACACTTCGCAGAGCGTCTGCTCCACGGCCGTGCGGGGCGCCGCATATTCGGCTCCTCCCGCGAAGCCGTCATTTTCCGGCACCGGCAGCGCTTTGCGGTCGATTTTGCCGTTTGGCGTAAGCGGAAGCCGCTGCAATGTCATCAGCCGCGCAGGCACCATGTGGGCAGGCAGCGATTGCTGCAAGTGCGCTTGCAGCGCCGCCAGATCAAGCGTCTCTCCTCCGGAGGCCGCATACCCGCATAAATATTTGCCGCCGCCGTCGTCGGTGCGATCGATAACGACCGCCTGCTTGACGCCCGGAAAACCGAGCATAGCCGATTCGATCTCGCCCAGCTCGATGCGGTAACCGCGAATTTTCACCTGATGGTCCATGCGTCCGATAAAATCCACGTTGCCGTCGTCCATCCACCGGGCCAGGTCGCCGGTCCGATACAGCCGTTCTCCCGGCACAAACGGGTTCGCGACGAACTTTTCAGCGGACAGCTCGGGACGGTTCAAGTAGCCTCGGGCGACGCCGGGACCGCCGATGCACAGCTCCCCGGATACGCCGACAGGCACAGGGTTCAAACCTGAATCAAGAATATAAAATCTGGCATTGAGCGACGCTTTGCCGATCGGCACGCTGCCCGCCGAAGGAAGCTTGCTCAAAGGCTCGTCATAGAGGCTGGAATCGATCGCCGCTTCCGTGACGCCATAGCTGTTGATGATGCGGATTTGCGAGCCGTAGCGCTCCTGCAGCCTGCGGTAGTCTGCAACGCTGCAGCTGTCCGAGCTGGTGATGAGCAGGCGCAGGGAGCCGATATCCAGCTGCTCGGCTGCGACGTGCTCCATGAACGGAACGATCAGCGCAGGCGTCGATTCAAACGCCGTGATTTGGTATTCGTGCAAATAACCGTACAGCTTTACAGGATCGATCCGGTCTTCTTTCCGGCAAATGAACATGGAGCCGCCGTTCAACAGCGTCCTTGCGATATCACCGGTGAATACGTCGAACGAGAAGCTGGCAAGCTGCAGCAGCCGAAGCGGGAACTCCAGCAAGCGGTACTCCCGGCGGTAGGCAAACGCCGTGTTGACCAGACTCCGGTGTTCGATCATGACGCCCTTCGGGCGCCCCGTCGTTCCCGACGTATAGATCACATATGCCAAATCGTCCGGCGCATTGACATTCGGACAATCGGCGGCCGAGCCCGCATAGACGGACTCGTCGTCGAGGCACAGTACGGCCCGCCGCTGCTGAGCCGGTTCAGTCTCGGCCTGCTCCGCAAGATGCAGCAGATGAGACTGCGTCAGCAGCACGGCAGCGCCGCTGTCTTCCAGCATGAACCGGATGCGTTCAGGCGGATAATCGGGGTCAAGCGGCACGTAGGCGCCGCCCGCTTTCCATACGGCGAGCACCGCCACGATCAGCAGAGTGCTGCGCTCGGCGAGAATGCCGATCCTGTTTTCCCGGCCGATGCCTGCTTCGCGCAGCGTTTGCGCCAGCCTGTTGGCCCGCTCGTTCAGCTCGCGGTACGTCAACCGGTTTTCCGTATCGCTGACAGCCAGACGTTCGGGGGTCCAAAGCACTTGCTCTTCGACGTAGACATGAAACGGCTTTTCAAGCAGCGGCTCCAAACCTTCGGCGCCTTTGCCGCTAAATGCATGCAGAAGCTGCGCTTTTTCTTCAGCCGCAATGAAATCGAGCGCGGACAAAGGAAGCTGCGGATTGCGTGCAATGGACGCCAAAATTTGGATGTAATGATTGGCGAGCCGCTCTGCCGTCGCTCTTTTGTAAATCGCTGTCGCATACTCCAGATGGAACGCGATGCCGTCTTCCTCTACAGCGCCTTCCAGAGAAAGATCGAATTTCGCGACGGAGTCTTCACGCGGATAAGCGGAAAAGCGAACATCCTCAAAGCTCGCGTCTGTCAGCTCCGCATTTTTCAGCTCGAACATCGTATCGAATAAAGGGTTGCGGCTCATATCCCGTTTGAGCTGCAGCCTGCTGACCAGCTCTTCGAACGGATACGCCTGATGCTCGAACGCGCTCAGCGTTTTTTCCTTTATGTCCTGCAAAAAGCCGTAAAACGTTTTGTCCCCAGCCGGGTAGCTGCGAATCGCAAGCGTATTGACAAACATGCCGATAAGCGGCTCCAGGTCGGCATGGATGCGTCCGGCAACAGGCGTGCCGACGACGATATCTTCTTGCCCCGTATATTTATGCAAAAGGGCTGCATAAGCGGCGAGCAAAACCATATAAAGCGTGCTGCCGCTCCGCGCCGCCAATTGACGCAATGCGTCGCTCGTTGTCCGGTCAACGGCAAACCGAACGCTGTCCCCTTCAAAGCTCTGCACGGCGGGACGCGCAAAATCGGCTTTGAGATCGAGCGTCGGCAGCTCGCCCTGAAACGTGTCCAGCCAGTACGCCTGCTGCTTTTGCCATTCTTCGTTTTGCATGTTCGCCTGCTGCCACACCGCATAATCCTTGTATTGATTGCGCAGCGGCGGAAGCTGCCCGCCGTTGTAAAGCAGCGCAAGCTCATGGATGAAAATGTTTAGCGAACCGCCGTCCGACACGGTATGGTGCATATCGATCAGCAGCAAGTAACGCTCTGCCCCCTGCTCGATCAGTCCCGCCCGCAGCAAAGGAGCCCGGGTAAGGTCAAACGGTCGCACAAAGTTTTGAACCGCCGCCTCCGTCTGGTCTTCGTGCGCGCGGATATCCTCTATAGCGAATTCGGCATGCTCATGAATGCGCTGCACGGGCTCTCCGCTTACAAGCTCAAAGCTCGTTCTCAGCGTTTCATGCCTTGCAATCAGCTTGCGGAACGCCTCCTCCAGACGATTGCGGTCCAGCGGCCCTTCCGCCAGGACGACCCCCGGCATGTTATACCCCAGCGCTCCGCCTTCCAGATTGCTTAAAATGTACAGCCGTTTCTGCGCCGAGGAAACAGGATAATACGCGCTCTCCGGCGCATTCGGAATCGCGGCGAGCATGCGGGTTTCCTTGCTTTCGATCCTTTGCGCCATCTGTTCGACCGTCAGTGTCTGGAACACGTCGCGAATTTCCAGCTGCTTGTTCATTTCTTTATGAATGCGGGCGACAAGCGTTGCGGCCCGCAAGGAATGGCCGCCGATCTCAAAGAAGTTATCTTTTACGCCGACGCGTTCAAGGCCCAGAACATCCCGCCAAATGTGCGCGAGCTTCATCTCCGTCTGCGTGCGCGGAGCCGTATACTCCGCTTCCGAGCGAACGCTCGTTTCCGGTGCAGGCAGCGCCTTTCGGTCGATTTTGCCGTTCGGGCTGAGCGGCATCCGCTCCAGTTGGATCAAATACGTCGGCACCATGTAGGCCGGCAGCGTCTCCGCCAGCCTGCTGCGCAGCTCGCTGGCCGGCAGCTCCGTCTCCGCCACGTAGTACGCGCACAGCAGCTTCTGGCCGCTCTCGTCCGCGCGGGCGACGACGACCGCTTCATCCACGCGCTCCACGTCCAGCAGCTGCGACTCCACTTCGCCCAGCTCGATCCGGTAGCCGCGGATTTTCACCTGGTGGTCGATCCGGCCCAGGTATTCGATGTTGCCGTCAGGCAGCCAGCGCGCCAGGTCCCCGGTGCGGTACATCCGCCCGCCGTCCGCGAACGGATCGGCTACGAACTTCTCCGCCGTCAGTTCCGCGCGGTTCAGGTACCCCCGCGCCACGCCGACGCCGCCGATGCACAGCTCCCCGGCCACGCCTACAGGCTGCAATTGCAGTGTGCCTTCCTTCACGATGTACAGCCGCGTATTGTGGATCGGCTTGCCGATCGGGATGACCGGATAATGCACATCCGGCTCGCAATCGAAGTACGACACGTCCACCGTCGCTTCCGTCGGTCCGTACAGGTTGATCAGCCGCGCGCGGTTTACCCACGCGACTGTCTGCTGGAACCGGGCCACGTGCTGCGGCGGCAATGCTTCGCCGCTGGCGAACACCTGGCGCAGCGTTCCCAGCTGCCCGGCCAGCTGCGCTCCCGGCTGCTGTTCTGCGTAATCGAGGAACGCGTGCAGCATCGCAGGCACGAAGTGCATCGTCGTCACGCCGCTGCGCTCGATCGTCTCCAAAATCCGCTCGGGGCTCTTCTCGCCCCCGACGGACAATAGGCACATGCTGGAGCCGACCATCGCCCACCAGAACAGCTCCCACACCGACACGTCGAACGTGAACGCCGTTTTTTGCAAAATGACGTCGCTCTCGCCGATTGGATACCGCTCGTGCATCCACAAAATCCGGTTGATGACCGAGTGGTGCTCGATCATGACGCCTTTCGGCTTGCCCGTCGAACCCGACGTGTAGATCACATAAGCGACGTCGCGAGGCCCGGCGAGCGGCTCCAGAGGCGAGCCGTCGGAATCGTACGCGCCGCTGTCGTTCAGATCCATCACCCCGGCCGCTTCCGCAGCGATGGCCGGCAGTCGATCGAGCACATGCCGCTGGCTCAGCAGCGCCTGTGCGCCGGAATCCTCGAGGATGTAGCGAATCCGCTCCTCGGGATACTCGGGGTCGATCGGCACGTAGGCGCCTCCGGCTTTCAGAATCGCGTAGATGCCGACGATCATCTCCATTGAGCGCTCGGCCAGGATGCCGACCTTGCCGTCCGGCCCCACGCCTGCGGCGCGCAGCTTGCGGGCCAGCCGGTTCGCCCGCTCGTCCAGCTCGCCGTACGTCATCACGGCGTCTTCGAAACGCACCGCGATCTTATCCGGCGTGCGCACAGCGTGCTCCTCGAACAGCGCGTGGATCGTCGTATCGCTCGGATACGCAGCCTCCGTGTCGTTGAAATCCTGCAAAATTTGCTCCCGCTCCCGGGCCGTCATAATTTCGATTTCATCGATAGGAGCACCCGGATTCGCCAGCGCTCCGGCGAGCAATTGCTGAATATGAACGGCCAACTGCTCGACAGCTTCCCGCCCGTAAAGACCTTCGTTGTAGATCAGGTTCAACTGCACGCCGGCTTCGTCCATGCCAAACGCAAACTCAAGATCGGAAACGACCGATCCCGGTTCGTAAAACGTATGTAAATGGCGGAAAGAAAACATCGTATGAATAATCGGAGCTCCGCCGGGCTCGTATTGCATATTCAAATCGCCGGCCATTTTTTGCAGCGTCATACTTTGATGGGCGATCGATTCGCTGACCGTCGCGCTCAGTTGGGACAATAGCGATTTATATGACTCCTGCCCGTTCACTTCAGCTTTCAGCAAAATGAAATCGTTCAAAAGCGGCGCATCGGACGTTTTGACCGGAGGCATAGCAAGAATGACATTCGCTTCATTCGTATATTTGTAAAGCAGACAACTTACGCCCGCAAGCAGCAGGTTGGATAATGCGATCGTAGAACCGCCGGCAATCGCGCTCAGCCTTTCGGTCATTCGGGCAGGCAGCGCGCAAGGCACAATGCCGGTTGATTGGGCTTGGCGCTTCAAGTCTCTGCTGCTGGTCGCCGCGCTGTAAGGAACCATGGAGATCGTATCTTCGGCGGCAAATCTATTCGTCCAAAATGCCCGTTGCTTTTTCATCAAAAGAATCCCCCCGGTTCATTTCAAAAAGGATGTTGCAGAGTGCATGCCTCCACGCACGCACTCTGCAATGGGCTGCTCATAACCGGCAGCTGTTAAAAAGAGTACTCAACCGGCTCCATGCTCGGGCCGTCTGTCAGCTCAATGTCGCCTAAACGGATATGCGGCGTTTGCGTGACGATGTTCAGCATCGCGGTAAAGTCGCCGGCAAATTTCCCGATCGTCGACGCCTTAAACAGCTTCGTGCAAAATTCCAGGCTGCAGACGATGTTGTCCGCTTCCTCCATCACGTATAGCGTCAAGTCGAACTTCGCAATGTTGTAATCCATTTGCTGCGAAGCAAAGCGGAGCGATGCGACGTCCAATTCCTGCTGCTCGTTGTTCTGCATGACCAGCATCGTGTCGAACAGCGGATTGCGGCCGGCATTCCTGCTCGCGCCCAGCTGCTCTACGAGCTCTTCAAACGGATACTGCTGGTGCTCGTACGCGTTTAGCGCCTGGTCCTTGACTTCCTGCAAGAAGTCTGCAAACGTTTTGTGTTCCGCCGGATAGTTCCTGATCGCCAGTGTATTAACGAACATCCCGATCACCGGCTCCAGCTCGGGCAGCGGTCTTCCTGCGACCGGCGTGCCGACGATCACGTCCTCCTGACCGCTGTAGTAAGCCAGCAGAACGTTGTAAGCCGCAAGCAGAACCATGAACAAGGTGGCGCCGCTCGCTTCGGCCAACTGATTCAACGCTTTGGACAGCTCCGCATCCAGTTCAAAGTCGACGCGGTCGCCTTCGAAGCTGCGTACCGCCGGACGCGGATAATCGGTCGGAAGATCCAGCTCGGGCAGCTCGCCGGACAGCGCTTCTAGCCAGTAGGAAGCGAGCTGTTCGTGCTGCTGTCCTTCCGTTTTGTGCTGCCAGACCGCATAGTCCTTATATTGGATGCGCAGCTCGGGCAGTTCCTCGCCGCCGTACAATTTCACGAATTCTTGCGTCAAAATGCCCATCGACGCTCCGTCCGAAACGATGTGATGCATATCGAACTGCAGGATGTGACGGTTCGCTTCCAGTTCAATCAGCTCTACGCGCATAAGCGGCGGCTTGCTCAGATCGAAGGCGCGGACGAAGTGATGCATGATGGATTCGGCTTCCGCCTCGCTAGCCCGGACAACCTCCACCGCAAAATTCACCTCATCGTGAATGCGCTGCATCGGTTCCCCGTTCACCATTTCAAATCCGGTGCGCAGCGACTCATGACGGCGGATTAACCGGCGGAACGCCTCTTCCACCCGCTGCTTGTCAAGCGGGCCTTCAACCGTAAGGACATTCGGCATATTGTAGCTGATGTCGGCGCCATCCAGTTGGCTTAAAATGTACAGGCGCTTCTGGGCCGACGTCAGCGGATAATACTCGCTGATGTCCGCAGGGACGATAGCCGCTTGAACAGCCGGTGCCGCTTCTTCAAACAGAACGGCCAGTTGCTCAATCGTCGGGCGTTCGAATACGCCACGCAAAGGCACATGCGCCCCGAGTTCTTTTTGCGCGCGGGCCATCATCGTCGTCGCCCGCAAGGAATGGCCGCCGATCTCAAAGAAGTTGTCTTTCACGCCGACGCGTTCAAGGCCCAAAACTTCCCGCCAAATGTGCGCGAGCTTTATTTCCGTCTGCGTGCGCGGTGCCGCGTAATCCGACTCCGACCGTACGCTCGCTTCCGGAGCAGGCAGCGCCTTGCGGTCGATTTTGCCGTTCGGGCTGAGCGGCATCCGCTCCAACTGGATCAAATAAGTCGGCACCATGTAGGCCGGCAGCGTCTCCGCCAGCCTGCTGCGCAGCTCGCTGGCAGGCAGCTCCGTCTCCGCCACGTAGTACGCGCACAGCAGCTTTTGGCCGCTCTCGTCCGCGCGGGCGACGACGACCGCTTCATTCACGCGCTCCACGTTCAGCAGCTGCGATTCCACTTCGCCCAGCTCGATCCGGTAGCCGCGGATTTTTACCTGGTGGTCGATCCGTCCCAGGTATTCAATGTTGCCGTCCGGCAGCCAGCGCGCCAAGTCCCCGGTCCGGTACATCCGCCCCCCGTCCGCGAACGGATCGGCCACGAACTTCTCCGCCGTCAGCTCCACACGGTTCAGGTACCCCCGCGCCACGCCGACGCCGCCGATGCACAGCTCCCCGGCCACGCCGACAGGCTGCAATTGCAGCGTGCCTTCCTTCATGATGTACAGCCGCGTATTGTGGATCGGCTTCCCGATCGGAATGACCGGATAATGTACATCCGGCTCGCAGTCGAAGTACGACACGTCCACCGTCGCTTCCGTCGGACCGTACAGGTTGATCAGCCGCGCGCGGTTCACCCACGCTACCGCCTGCTGGAACCGGGCCACGTGCTGCGGCGGCAAAGCTTCGCCGCTGGCGAACACCTGGCGCAGCGTCCCCAGTTGCCCGGCCAGCTTCGCTCCCGGCTGCTGCTCCGCGTAATCGAGGAACGCGTGCAGCATCGCAGGCACGAAGTGCATCGTCGTCACGCCGCTGCGCTCGATCGTTTCCAAAATCCGCTCGGGGCTCTTCTCGCCCCCGACGGACAGCAAGCACATGCTGGAGCCGACCATCGCCCACCAGAACAGCTCCCACACCGACACGTCGAACGTGAACGCCGTTTTTTGCAAAATGACGTCGCTCTCGCCGATCGGATACCGCTCGTGCATCCACAAAATCCGGTTGATGACCGAATGGTGCTCGATCATAACGCCCTTCGGCTTGCCCGTCGAACCCGACGTGTAGATCACATAAGCGACATCGCGTGGTCCGGCGAGCGGCTCCAGAGGCGATCCGTCATGCGCGTACGCGCCGCTGTCGTTCAGATCGATCAGCCCGGCCGCTTCCGCAGCGATGGCCGGCAGACGATCGAGCACATGCCGCTGGCTGAGCAGCACCTGTGCGCCGGAATCTTCGAGGATGTAGCGAATCCGCTCCTCGGGATACTCGGGGTCGATCGGCACGTAGGCGCCTCCGGCTTTCAGAATCGCGTAGATGCCGACGATCATCTCCATCGAGCGCTCGGCCAGGATGCCGACCTTGCCGTCCGGCCCCACGCCTGCGGCGCGCAGCTTGCGGGCCAGCCGGTTCGCCCGCTCGTCCAGCTCGCCGTAAGTCATCACGGCGTCTTCGAAACGCACCGCCGTTTTATCCGGCGTACGCGCAGCGTGCTCCTCGAACAGCGCGTGGATCGTCGCAAAGCTCGGATACGCCGCCGCCGTGTCGTTGAACTGCTGCATGATCAGCGTTTTTTCCGCCGGAGTGATCAGCTCCAGTTCGTTCACTTTTGCGTACGGATTATCTGCAATTTGTTCCATGAGCTGGAGCAAGTGATGCTGGATCTGCTCCACCCCGTCGCGATCGTAGACAAGCGCATTGAAACCGAAGTCGATGATCGTTTCGTCGCCCGGCATAACCGTCAGCGTAAAGTCGTAGTTCGTCTGCTCGGACATTTCCGCGTTCAAGATTTCGAACGAATTGCCGTCTTTCTCGCCAAGCTGCTCGATTTGCCGCTCAAGCGGATAATTTTCAAAGATCAGAATGTGGCTGATCAAATCTTGCTTTTGCACGGTTTGCGCCTGAATCTCATAAAGCGGATGCGTATCGAAAGCTTGGGAAGCGATCGCCTGCTCCTGATTCCGTTCCAGCAGCTGCGCGAACCGCTCTTCTCCGGTACATGCGATACGCACCGGAATCGTATTGATGAACAGCCCGATCATGCTTTCGATGCCCGGTATTTCCGCAGGTCTTCCCGAGACGACGCTTCCGTAAACGACATCCGTGCAGTTGTTGTACCTTTGCAGTGCGATGCCCCAAATCGTTTGCATCAGCGTGCTGAACGTAACATGATGCTGCTTCGCGATACGATTCAGCTTGCCGCTCAATTGTTTGCCGAGCACGCTGGTAAGCTTCTCGCCCGCATAGCCCGCCGGTTTCCCGGCGCCAAGACGGTAAGGAATTTCCGTTTGCTGCTCGAACCCGGATAAATACTGCTTCCAGTAATCCGCCGCAAGAACGCTGTCCTGTTTGTCCAGCCATTCGATATAACGGCTGTACGGCGTAACCGCGGCAAGCTCCGGCTGACGGTTTTCAAGGATTGCAAGGTACGTGCCGAACACCTCGTTGTTGATCAGGGACAAGCACCAGCCGTCCATAATGATGTGATGGAAACTCCAGATGAACGAGTATCCTTTCTCGCCCGTCTGCACAACCGCTACGCGCATGAGCGAATCCGCCGCGAGGTCAAACCCGCGAAGCTTATCCTTCGCCGTAAATTCCGCGATATAAGCGTTCTGCTCCGACTCGCTCAGACCGCGCAAATCTTCATAGCGGTACTCGCCGCGTTTATTCCGGTACACCATTTGCATCGGCTCTTCATCCCACGCCTGGCTAATGCCCGTGCGCAGAACGGCGTGCCGCTGCGTCAGCAGCTCCAGGCTTTGGCCGAAGGCTGCGATGTCAAAGCTTCCCGCCAGATCGAACGTCGCTTGCTCGAAATAGGCGCCGGACTGCGGGTCCATCACGCTGTGGAAGTACATCCCTTTCTGCATCGGGGTGAGCGGGTACACATTTTCCAGCTCGCCGATGTGCGAAGTCCGCTCGCGCAGCCGGTCCAGTTCGCCAATGCTCAGCCCTTTCAGCATAATGTCGCTTGGCGTCAATTCCGGCGACTGCTTGGCGGCGCAGTGTTCAATAATTTCCTGCAAGCTTGCGCGCAGCAGCCCGGCCAGTCGTTCTATCGTCGCCCGCAAAAATGTTTTGCCGCTGTACAGAAGCGTAAGCGTCAGCCTGCCGTCCGCGACGATGCCGTTGATGCTCAGCGCGTGGTTCATCACGTTGCTGCCGCTGACGGAAAGTCCTGTCGCAAGCGCAGAAGGCGTAATCCCGCCATCCTGCAGCTCTTGGTCGAATTGGCCCAAATAGTTGAAGCTGATTTCCGGCTCGGCGCGGAGCTGTTCGCTTTCGGACAATCCGGACAAATACCTCAGCATCCCGTATCCGATCCCTTTGCGCGGAATGCTGCGGAAGTCTTCTTTGACCCGCTTGATCCGCTGCGCCAAATCGCCGCCGGGCTCCGTACGGAGAAGCACCGGGTACTGCGTCGTAAACCAGCCCACCGTACGGCTGATATCGATATCCGGACGGACGGCTTCGCGGCCGTGACCTTCCAGACTGACCAGCGCCTGCCCGCAGCCTGTCCATGCATGCAAAGCCATGCCGAGCGCGGTCAGAAGCAGATCGTTCATTTCCGTGTTATAGGCCCGATGAGCCTGTTTCAAAAGAAGTTCGGTTTCCGCATCCGTCCATTCCACGCTGACCGTATCGCTATCGTCGATCGCCACCCTGCTTGTTTGCGCCAAATCTTTGGGCAGCGGCTTGACTTCCGCCCGATCGACCTGCTGCCAGAACGCCAGCTCGCTCTCCGCCGCGGTACTGCCGGCTTCCTGCTTGAGCGTTTGCGCCCAGGTGCGGAACGAATCCGTTTTGCGCGGCAGACGAATGGACTCGCCTCTCGCCGCCTGCTCGTATGCGGCCTCAAGATCTTCGAACAGGATGCGCCAGGACACGCCGTCTACGGCCAGGTGATGAATCGCGATCAAAAGATGATCGCCGTCCGCGCACCGGAACAAGCCCAGCTTCATCAGCGGTCCTGCTCCAAGATCAATCGAGCTTTGCAGTCTGTTCGCAATCGCTTCGACAGCTTCCGCCGCCTGCGGCTGATCTCTGAGATCGTGCGTTTCCAGATGGTACAAGTCGCCATCGTGGGCAGCCCGGCTCCATGCTTCGCTTCCCTGATCGTCCAAGCGGTAGATCATCCGCAGCGCGTCATGATGCTCTGCGATTTTGGAAACCGCGCGGCGCAGCGCCGGTTCGTCGAATCCTTGCGGCCTATGGAGCATCACGGCCTGATTAAAGTGGTGCGGAGCCGCAAATTGCTGCTCCATGAACCACATCTGGATCGGCGTCAACCCCACCGCTCCGGTCACTTCGCCCTGATCCGCCGCATAGCCGGCCGCTTGCAGATAAGGGCCGACTTCCGCAATCGTCGGGTAGGCGAACAGATCTTTCATGTCCAGCTTGTAGCCTTCCTGCAGCAGCCTGGAGGCGACTTGAATGGACTTGATGGAATCGCCGCCGAGCTCGAAGAAGTTATCGTGAATGCCGACGCTTCTCGCGCCCAGAACGCTCTGCCAAATGGCTGCGAGCACCTGCTCGGCCGCTGTACGCGGCGCCGCATAAGCCGACTCCGCCTGATTGCCGCCGTCCGGCGCAGGCAGCGCTTTGCGGTCGATTTTATCGTTCGGCGTCAGCGGCATCTGCTCCAGCTGCGTGAAATAGGACGGCACCATGTAGCCCGGAAGCGCCGCGCCGAGCACGCTGCGCAGCTCGCTGACGGCGAGCTTGCGGCTCGCTACGTAATAGGCGCACAGCTGATTGACTCCGGCAGCGTCTTCCCGCGCAATGACGATGACTTCCTGCACATCGTCAATCCGCAAAATTTGCGCTTCGATTTCGCCGAGTTCGATGCGGTAGCCGCGGATCTTCACTTGATGGTCGATCCGGCCCATGTATTCGATGCGGCCGTCCGGCATCCAGCGGGCAAGATCGCCTGTGCGGTACATCCGCTCGCCGCTGAACCGGCTGATCACGAATTTTTCGTCCGTCAGCTCAGGACGGCCCAGATAGCCGCGGGCAAGGCCCGGTCCGGCTGCGCACAGCTCGCCCGGCACGCCGACCGGCAGCAGCTGCCCGTACGGATCGACGATGTAGACATGATGGTTCGGCATCGGACGGCCGATCGAAATCAGGCTTCCCGCATCGGGGTCGGACGAAACCGGCCAGATGGAGGTCGCCACCGAGTTTTCGGTAGGTCCGTAGCCGTTATAATAATCCAGCTTGTCTTTCCATTTCTGGATCAGCTCACCTGACGTCGCCGAACCCGCCGTGAACAGGATGCGGAGATCCGGCATGCTGTCCGGCTCCAGATAAACCGCGTAAGTCGGCGGCAATGCGGCTATCGTGATGGCATTTTCGACCATATAACGCTCGAACAGTTGATAGTTCAAAATCGTCTCGGACGTCGGCACATACAAGACCGCTCCGCATAAGAGCGCCTGGAACATATCCCAGCATGCGGCGTCAAAGGAAAGACTCGCAAACAGCAGGGCGCGGTCGTTCGTGCCGATACGCAGCGTTCGGTCATAGTAAGCTTTCAGGTTAGCCAGTCCGCGATGCTCGACCAGAACCCCCTTCGGCTTGCCCGTCGTGCCTGACGTGTAAATGACATAAGCGAGATCGTCCGCAGTGACGACCGGAGCCAGATTCGTTGCGTCGTCGCTGTACGCCAGACGGTCGTCCAGCTCGACAACGGCGGCTTGGCTAACGGCAGCCTGCCCGCTCAGACGGCCCTGTGTCAGCAGCAATTGGGCCCCTGAATCTTCCAGCATGTAGCGGATGCGGTCTTTCGGATACTCCGGATCGATCGGAACGTACGCGCCGCCTGCCTTCAGGATAGCGAACACGCCGACGATCATCTCCAGCGAACGCTCGGCCATCAGCCCGACCAGCACATTCGGTCCGACCCCCATGCTGCGCAGCGTCCGCGCCAGCCGGTTGGCCCGCTCGTTTAATTGCATGTAGGTCAGCTTGCTGCCCTCGAAGAACACCGCGGTTTGATCCGGCGTCCGTTCCGCCTGCTCTTCCAGCAGTTGATGGATCGTCTTGTCGAGCGGCGAAGGGACGGCTGTAGCGTTGAAATCGCCGAAAATTTGCGCCTTCTCTTCGGCGGTGACGACTTCCAGCTCTTGGACGCAGATATCGGGATTCGCCGCCACCTGTTTGAGCAGGTTGATCAAATGGCCCTGAATCCGCGCAACGGCTTCCTTATCGAACACCAACGTGTTATATCCGACGTATATTTTCATCGAATCTCCGGGCAGCACGACAAGGTTGAACGGATAGTTCGTTTGCTCGACCGTCTGCACGCCTTTCATGGCGATTTCGCTGCGGCCGCCGCCGTCAAGCTGTTCGATTTGCTCTTCCACCGGGTAGTTTTCAAAGATCAGAATATGCTGGATAAGCTCCTGCTTTTGCTCCGTGCGCCCCTGAATCTCATAGAGCGGGTACGTATCGAATTCATGGGAGGCGATGGATTGCTCCTGCGTCTTCCGCATGACTTCGGCAAAAGTTTCTTCCGCCCCGCAGCGGACGCGGACCGGAATCGTATTGATAAACAATCCGATCATGCGCTCGACTCCCGGCAGTTCTTCGGGACGGCCCGACACGACGCTGCCGAATACAGCGTCATCGCTGCCGTTATAGCGCTGAAGCAAAATGCCCCAGACCGCTTGAACGAGCGTATTGACGGTTACTTGATGCGTTTTCGCAGCCCGATGGATGCTTTCCGTCAGCTCTGCGCCCAGCTCGACATCCATTCGCTCCGATACGTAGCCTGCGCTTTTCAGCTGCGGCTTGCCGCTCGGCACGACAGTCTGCTGCTCGTAGCCGGCCAAATACCGCTCCCAATAAGCTGCCGCCGCCCCTTGATCCTGCCGCTCCAGCCATTCGATATATTGACTGTACGGCTGTACTTCGGACAGCTTCGGTTCCTGACCGCCGACAATCGCGAAATACGCTTCGAACACTTCTTCGGCGACCAAAGAGAGGCACCAGCCGTCCATCACGATATGATGGAAGCTCCAAATGAAGCGGTATTTCTGTTCTTCCGTGCGCAGTATGGACACACGGAGCAAAGAATCGTTATAGAGATCAAACCCTTGCGCTTTGTCCGCAGCCGTGAATTGATCAATATGCGCCTCGCGCTCCGCCGGACTCATGTCCGTAATATCCGCATAGAAAAGCTTGCCCGGTTTGTTGCGGAGCACGATTTGCACCGGCTCTGCCTTCCAGCCCGTCACGAAACTTGTCCGCAGCGCCTCATGGCGCGTTACGAGCAGATCAAAGCTTCTCGCAAAAGCTTCGACATCGAAGCGGCCTTCCAGGTCGAACGACGACTGCTCGAAGTAAGCGCCCGAGTTCGGGTCCATCATGCTGTGGAACAAAATGCCTTTTTGCATCGGCGTGAGCGCGTATACGTTCTCGAGCCGGCCGATGGACGCGGTTTGCGCCACGAGCTTATCCAGCTCTTCGATGGAAAGCCCTTTGTACGACACATCGCTTGGCGTCAGCTCCGGCTCTGTTTGGGCGGCGCAGTGTTCAATCACATCGTGCAGATTGCTTTGCAGCGCCGCTGCCAGCCGTTCCATCGTCTCTTTGCGGTATTGCTTGCCGCTGTAACGAATCGTAAGCTGCAGCTCGCCATCCGCAATCATGCCGTTCAAATCGAGCGTATAGCGCAGCTCCGCGTTCGCGCTCGACGATTCTCCGCCGGCATACGGCGACAGGCGGATGTCCTGCTCCTGCATGTCCTGATCCAGCTGCCCCAAATAGTTGAAGCTGATCTCCGGGTTCAGCGCGAAGCCGCTTCTTTCGCCGCTTGCGGCAGCTTCCGGCATATACCGAAGAATGCCATAGCCGATCCCTTTTTGCGGAATGCCGCGCAGCTGTTCTTTCATCTGCTTGATCCGGCCGGACAAGCTGCCGTCCGTCAAAGACGTCAACACAACCGGATATATGCTCGTAAACCACCCGACCGTACGGGTAACGTCGATATCCGGAACGATCGCTTCCCGGCCGTGTCCTTCCAGATTGATGACGGCCTGCTCTACGCCCGCCCAGTCGTAAAGGGCGCCGCCGACTGCGGTCAGCAGCAGCTCGTTCACTTCCGTGCCGTAAGCGCGGTGGGCTTTTTTGAGCAGCAGCTCGGTTTCCCGCTTCGTCCATGCGACCGTAATCAGTTCGCTGTCGAGCTGAAGCGGCCGCTCGTGCGCGAAATCTTTGGGCAGCGGACTATAAACCGTCTGTTCGACCCGCTCCCAGTACGCCCGCTCACGCTCCAGCGCCTCGCTTGCCGCATAGCAGGAAAGCCGCTGCACCCAAGCTTGGAACGAATCCGTTTTAAGAGGCAGACGAATCGTTTCGCCTTGCAGGAACTGCCCGTAAGCCGCAGCGAGATCTTCGAACAAAATGCGCCAGGATACGGCGTCTATGGCCAAATGGTGCACAGCGATCAGCAAGTGGTCGCCATCCGTGCAGCGGAACAATCCGAGTTTCAAAAGCGGTCCTTCGCCAAGCTTCATCGAACCTTGAATGTCGGTCGACTTGGACTCGACGATTGCTGCGCAGTCGGGTTCGTGCTGCAGATCGGCGACAACGAGTTCGAACAGCTCTCCCTCGTTTGCGCTCCGGTATCGCGCCTCATGAACGCCGCCGTCCATCGGGAACACCATCCGCAGCGCGTCGTGATGCTCGGCAATTTTCTTCATGGCGGCGCGCAGCGCGCCTTCATGGAACCGCTCCGGCCGGTACAGCATGACCGATTGGTTAAAATGGTGCGCATCCGTCTGATTATGCTCAAAGAACCAGCGCTGCACCGGCGTCAGCTCGGCCGCGCCCGTA
The DNA here is from genome assembly GCF_059820445.1 of Paenibacillus sp. sgz302190. NCBI lineage: Bacteria > Bacillati > Bacillota > Bacilli > Caryophanales > Paenibacillaceae > Paenibacillus > Paenibacillus sp. sgz302190. The sequence goes on along the minus strand of NZ_JBZYAO010000005.1, from coordinate 100,316 downwards.
ACTTCCCCTTGGTCGGCAATGCGCGTCAGCGTCTTGATATAAGGGCCCAGAGCCGCTATGGTCGGGTACTTGAACAAGTCCTTCATGTCCAGCTTGTAGCCCGCCTGCAGCAATCGGGACGATACTTGAATGGATTTAATCGAATCTCCGCCCAGATCGAAGAAATTGTCTAAAATGCCTACCGCACCGACGCCCAAAACGGTTTGCCAAATCGCGCAAAGCGTCCGCTCCACGTGCGTGCGCGGTGCGGCGTATTCCGCTCCGCTGCGGATGCCGGCATGCGGCTCCGGCAGCTGTTTGCGGTCGATTTTGCCGTTCGGGCTGAGCGGCATCTTGGCAAGCTGCACGAAGAACGACGGCACCATGTAGCCCGGCAGCTCCTGCGACAATGCTGCGCGAAGCCGGTCGGCGGACAGCTCTTGGTCCGCGACAAAGTAAGCGCAAAGCTGTTTTTGCCCTTGACCGTCCGTACGGGCGACGACGACCGCTTCATCCACGTGCTCCACGTTCAGCAGCTGCGACTCCACTTCGCCCAACTCGATCCGGTAGCCGCGGATTTTTACCTGGTGGTCGATCCGGCCCAGGTATTCGATATTGCCGTCCGGCAGCCAGCGCGCCAAGTCCCCGGTCCGGTACATCCGGCCCCCGTCCGCGAACGGATCGGCCACGAATTTCTCCGCCGTCAGTTCCGCACGGTTCAGGTAGCCCCGCGCCACACCGACGCCGCCGATGCACAGCTCCCCGGCCACGCCCACAGGCTGCAATTGCACCGTGCCTTCTTTCACGATGTACAGCCGCGTATTGTGGATCGGCTTGCCGATCGGGATGACCGGATAATGCACATCCGGCTCGCAGTCGAAGTACGACACGTCCACCGTCGCTTCCGTCGGGCCGTACAGGTTGATCAGCCGCGCGCGGTTCACCCACGCTACCGCCTGCTGGAACCGGGCCACATGCTGCGGCGGCAATGCTTCGCCGCTGGCGAACACTTGGCGCAGCGTTCCCAGCTGCCCGGCCAGCTTCGCTCCCGGCTGCTGCTCCGCGTAATCGAGGAACGCGTGCAGCATCGCAGGCACGAAGTGCATCGTCGTCACGCCGCTGCGCTCGATCGTTTCCAAAATCCGCTCGGGGCTCTTCTCGCCCCCGACGGACAGCAAGCACATGCTGGAGCCGACCATCGCCCACCAGAACAGCTCCCACACCGACACATCGAACGTGAACGCCGTTTTTTGCAAAATGACGTCGCTCTCGCCGATCGGATACCGCTCGTGCATCCACAAAATCCGGTTGATGACCGAGTGGTGCTCGATCATAACGCCCTTCGGCTTGCCCGTCGAACCCGACGTGTAGATTACATAAGCAACGTCGCGAGGCCCGGCGAGCGGCTCCAAAGGCGAGCCGTCATGCGCGTACGCGCCGCTGTCGTTCAGATCGATCACCCCGGCCGCTTCCGCAGCGATGGCCGGCAGACGATCGAGCACATGCCGCTGGCTCAGCAGCACCTGTGCGCCGGAATCTTCGAGGATGTAGCGAATCCGCTCCTCGGGATACTCGGGGTCGATCGGCACGTAGGCGCCTCCGGCTTTCAGAATCGCGTAGATGCCGACGATCATCTCCATCGAGCGCTCGGCCAGGATGCCGACCTTGCCATCCGGCCCCACGCCTGCGGCGCGCAGCTTGCGGGCCAGCCGGTTCGCCCGCTCGTCCAGCTCGCCGTAAGTCATCACGGCGTCTTCGAAACGCACCGCGATCTTCTCCGGCGTACGCACAGCGTGCTCCTCGAACATCGCGTGGATCGTCGTATCGTTCGGATACGCCGCCGCCGTGTCGTTGAACTGCTGCATGATCAGCGTTTTTTCCGCCGGAGCGATCAGCTCCAGTTCGTTCACTTTTGCGTACGGGTTCGCTGCAAGCTGCTCCAGAAGATGAACATAGTGCGATCGTATCCGCTCGATGACGTGCGCATCGTACACGCTCGCGTTATATTCGAAATCGACGCGAATCTCCCGTCCCGGCATGACGATCAGGTTGAAATCGTAAGTCGTTTGCTCGGACAAAGCTGCGTTCCTAATGGCAAAGCCGCCGTCCTTGCTTCCGCCTCCAAGCTGTTCCACCTGCTGCTCCACCGGATAATTTTCAAAGATCATCAAATGACTGATCAAATCCTGCTTTTGGCTCGTCAAGCCTTGAATCTCAAACAACGGATGCGTATCGAACGCGCTTGATTCCAGCGCCTGCTTCTGCATGCGCTGCATGACGCCTGCGGCCGTTTCGCCGGGCTCGCTCTGCATGCGGACCGGAATCGTATTGATGAACAGGCCGATCATGTTCTCTACGCCTTGAATCTCGGCCGGGCGTCCCGATACGACGCTGCCGAACACAACGTCATTGCTGTTGTTGTAATTTTGCAGTGCAATCGCCCAAGCCGTCTGCATCAGCGTATTGATGGTGACCTGCTGCTGTTTCGCCGTCTCGTTCAGGCTGTCGGTCAGCTCCGCGCCGAGCATGCAAACCAGTTTCTCGGCGGCGTAAGGCCGTTCCTCGCCAGACACATTCGATTTCGGCAGCAGCGTTTGCTGCTCGTAGCCGGACAAATAGGCGGACCAATAGTGGGAAGCCTCTTCGGCGTTCCGGCTCTCCAGCCACTGCACATAAGTGCTGAATGGCGTTACCGGAGGCAGCGAAGGCTGCTTTTGAGCGGCAAATTTAAAATAGCTGCCGAATACTTCCCCTGTCATCAGCGACAAGCACCAGCCGTCCATCAAAATATGATGGAAGCTCCATATGAACCGGTACGCCCGATCGTCGATTTGCAAAATCGCAACGCGCATCAGCGCTTCTCCGCCCAAATCGAAGCCGCGTTCCTTATCCCTGGCGGCAAAAGCTTCCGCATAAGCGAACCGCTCGGACCGCTCCATGGCGCGCAAATCCTCATACGCGAAGCCGGCCGCCCGATCGCGGAATACAACCTGGAACGGCTGCTCTCCAAGACCTGCGTAGAAATTGGAGCGCAAAATCGCGTGTCTTTGCACGAGCAGATCCAGACTTTTCCTGAACGCTTCCACTTGGAAGACGCCTTCCAGAACAAAGGTCGCCTGCTCAAAATAGGCGCCGGACAGCGGCTCCATCATGCTGTGGAACAGCATCCCTTTTTGCAGCGGCGTGAGCGCGTACACGGTTTCGATCTCGCCGATCGCCCGCGTCTGGTCTTCAATCTGCTCCAGTTGGTGCTGTCCGATGCCTTTGAGCAGCACATCGCTCGGCGTCAGGCTCGGATATTCCTTTGATACGCAATGCGTCAATACTTGGCGCAAGCTTTCCTGCAGCAGACCTGCGAACCGCTCCATGGTTTGCCTGTGATAGGCAAGGCCGTTATATCTGATCTCAAGCTCCAGAACGCCGCCGCTGATCATGCCGCTGACGTCGAGCTGATGCTGTACTTTGGTCCGCTCGCTGACGACGGAACCGATGGAATACGGCGAAAATTTCATGCCGCTGTGCTGCAAATCCTGATCGAACTGGCCCAGATAGTTGAAGCTGATTTCCGGTTCCTGCAGGAGGGCCGGCTTGTCTTCGGAAGCGGACAAATAGCGGATGATGCCGTAGCCGATGCCTTTGTTCGGAATGCGGCGCAGGCTCTCTTTGACCGTTTTGATATGCTGCGCTTCGCTTCTGCCTTCGCCCATATCCAGCACGATCGGGAATTGGCTCGTAAACCATCCGACCGTCCGCGAAATATCGGTGACGCCGGTCACATCTTCGCGGCCATGGCCCTCCAGATTCACATAGATGCGTTCCATTCCCGTCCATTCGCGAATCGCCATGCCGAGCGCGGTCAGCAGCAAATCGTTGATTTCCGTCTTGTAGGCGCGATTCGCTTGTTGCAGCAGTTGTCTCGTTTCCTCTTCCGTCCACTGAACGGCCAGGAGTCCGGTGTCGAGAACCTCGAGAGCGCCGGGGTTAGCCGTGTCTTTCGGCAGCGTATCGTGCGGCGCAGCGGCGCCTGTTTGCCGCCAATAGGCGAACTCTTCTTCTATAGCCTGACTGCCCGCATATTCGTTCAACCGCTTCGCCCATGTTTGGAACGATTCCGTCTTGGCCGGCAGGCGTATCTCCTGCCCTTGCTCGGCTTGCTCGTAGCCTGCGGCCAAATCCTCGAACAAGATCCGCCAGGACACGCCGTCCACGGCCAGATGGTGAACGGCTATGAGCAGATGATCGCCGTCCGCGCATTGGAACAGTCCGAGCCTCACGAGCGGCCCCGAAGCAAGGTTCATGCCCCTCTGGATCTCGCTCGCCCGAGCTTCTATAAAGGAAGCGCAATCTGCGACCGTTCTGCAGTCGAATACGTCCAGCGTGTACAGCTCGCCGTCCGCCGAGCTGCGGTTCCAAGCCTCGATGCCTTGATCCGCGCTGCGGAAAACGAGCCTCAGCGCATCGTGGTGCTCCACGATCTTCGCGATCGACCGGCGCAGCGCCGTTTCTTCAAAGCCCGCTTCCCGGTAAAGCATGACGGCCTGGTTGAAATGGTGCGGCTCCGCCTGGTCTTGCTCGAAGAACCAGCGCAGGATCGGCGTCAGCTCGACATGGCCTGCCGCATCCCCCTGGAAGACGTCGCTTCCGGCGCGGGCAACCAGGTGGCCGAGCTCCGCAATGGTCGGATGCTGGAACAGGTCTTTGATTTGCAGCTTGTAGCCGGCCTGCAGCAAGCGCGAGGATACTTGGATCGATTTGATCGAATCCCCGCCGAGATGGAAGAAATTATCATGAATGCCAATCTGTTTGAGTCCGAGAACGGATTGCCATACAGCGGCCAGCGTTTGCTCCTCAGCCGTACGCGGTCCCGCGTAGTCCGCTCCGCCTTCCAGCCCTTCTTCGGGGGCCGGCAGCGCTTTGCGGTCTACTTTGCCGTTAACGGTGAGCGGGAATTCGTCCATCCGCACGAAATGCGCCGGTACCATGTAAGCCGGCAAATCTTTGGCCATTTCATTGCGCAGCTCGCCGGCACCCAGCTCGCTATTGGCCACGAAGTAAGCGCAGATGTATTTTTGTCCGCTTGCATCTTCCCTCGCGAGAACAATGGCGTCTTGAACTGCCGCTATATTTAACAGCCGCGCTTCTATTTCGCCGAGTTCGATCCTGTAGCCGCGAATTTTCACCTGAGCGTCAATCCGTCCCACAAAATCGATACTGCCGTCAGGCAGCCATTTTGCAAGGTCGCCCGTCCGGTACATCCGCTCGCCGGGAACGAACGGGTTGTCTATGAACTTGTCGGCCGTCACGTCAGGCCGGTTCAAATACCCTCTGGCCACGCCGTCGCCGGCAATGAGCAGCTCGCCCGCTGCCCCGACAGGGCACAGTGTGCCGCCCGGGCTGACGATATAAGCGGAAGTGTGGCTGATCGGTTTGCCGATCGGCAGGCTCAATGCATGCTCGTGAACATGGTCTACCGGATAAAACGTTGCGAATACGGTCGTTTCGGTCGGTCCGTACACGTGGAGCAATTTGCCTGCGCCGAGGAAGTCCAGCGCTTTGCGCACGTGATTGACGGATGCCCGTTCGCCGCCGAACAGCACCTTGCGAACCGTCCGCAGCGCTTGAATATTCACGTCTACCAAGACGTTAAACAGCGCCGTCGTGATGAACATGACCGATATTTGCTCGTGTTCGATCAAATCCGAAAGCTTTTCCATTTCCAGGAAATGTTCTTTGGAAACGAGCACAAGCTTCGCGCCGTTAAGCAACGCGCCGAAGATGTCAAAGGTCGAACCGTCAAACGCGTAGCTGGACAGCTGCAGCACGATATCCTCTTCGGAGATTTCGATATAGTTGGTCTGCTTGACGACGCGAACAATGTTGCGGTGCGTGGTCAAGTTTCCTTTTGGCTTGCCCGTCGTACCCGACGTGTAGATGACATAGGCCAGACTGCCGGCGTCATCGGCCGCATTCAGATTCGTGCCGTCCTCCTCATAGGACGATGCGTCGTCGAGCAGAACGAGCTTGCCTTCAAACGCCGCTTGTTCCAGCAAGCGGGATTGCAGCAGCAGCACTTTGGCGCCGGAATCCTCCAGCAAGAAGCGGATCCGCTCTTCCGGGTATTCGGGATCGATCGGGACGTATGCCGCTCCGGCCTTCAGAATGGCGAGGATGCCGACAATCATCTCCAAAGACCGTTCGGTCATTAAACCGACGAAGTCTTCCGTCTGCACGCCCGACGCCCGCAGCGTTCTGGCCAGGCGGTTCGCTCTTGCGTTCAGCTCGGCGTAAGTAAGCTGTTCCGCGCCGAAAACGACGGCTGTACGGTCCGGATGCCTGAGCGCCTGCTCCTCGAACAACGAATGAAGCGTCCGTTCGCGCGGATATGCCGATGGCGCAGGGTTAAACCCGCCCACGAGTTGCGCTTTCTCCTGCGGAGTGACGACTTCCAGCTCATCCACCCGGACATTCGGATTGATAACGATCTGCTCCATCGCCTGCGCGATATGGCCGCGAATCCGCTGAATATCCGCCTCGTCAAAGCGCAAAGCGTTATAGGATATCCGCATAAGAATGTCTTCGCCAGGCATAACGATCAGATTGAAGTCATAATTCGTTTGCTCGGTCGACTGCACGTTCGCGATGAAGAAGCGGTGTGCGCTATCTTTTCCGACTTGTTCGACTTCCTGCTCGACAGGATAGTTTTCGAACGCGACGATATGGCCGATCAGCTCCTGTTTCAGCTCGGACAAATGCTGGATCTCATACAAAGGCGTCGTTTCATACCGGTTGGACGCAATCGCCTGCTCCTGAACGCGTCTGAGCAGCGCCGGCAGCTCTTCGCCCGCCTCCGAGCGAATCCGCACCGGAATCGTATTGATGAACAAGCCGATCATGCTTTCCACGCCCGGAATCTCCGCAGGTCTTCCGGCAACGACGCTGCCGAACACGACATCCCGGTGATGATTGTAGCGCTGCAAAATAATACCCCAGACGGTTTGAATCAGCGTATTGACCGTTACCTGCTGCCCTCTCGCCAGCCGTTCGATCCGGCCCGTCAATTCGCGTCCGAGACTGAAATCGAGTCTCGCCGCTTCGTAGCCTTCCGCTGAAGCCGATACAGGCAGTGAGGCAGGCAGCGCCGTGCGGCTTTCGCACTCCCGCAAATATTCGCTCCAATACGCGGCCGCCTGGTCGCGGTCTTGTTCGGCAAGCCACTCGATATACCGGCTGTAAGAAACCGCAGGCGGAAGCTGCAGCTTCGCGCCGCCGCAAATGGCAAAGTAGCTGTCAAACACTTCCTTCGTCATCAAGGACATGCACCAGCCGTCCATCAGCATATGATGGAAGCTCCAGACGAATTTGTAGCGCTCTTCGCCCGTGCGCAATATCGCTACCCGCATCAGCGTGTCCTGCTCCAAATTAAAGCCCAGCTCGCGGTCTTTCTTGGCAAACGCCTCCAAATAAGCGGGAAGCTCCGCTTCCTCCAGCCCGCGCAGGTCCTCCACATGAAGGGCTCCTTTACGGCTGCGGAAAACGACCTGCACCGGCTCTTCGGCGAAATCTCTATAAACGTTCGTGCGCAGCGCTTCATGCCTTTGCACCAGCATATCCAGGCTTTGCCGGAATGCTTCGGCATCAAAACTTCCGGACAAATCAAAGGTTGCCTGTTCGAAATACGCGCCAAGCTGCGGGTCCATCAAGCTGTGGAACAGCATGCCTTTTTGCATTGGCGTCAGCGCATATACATTTTCGACCTCGCCGAGGCGGGACGTTTGCTTTTGCAGCTTGTCCAGCTCTTGGATCGTCAGACCTTTGAACGACACGTCGCTAGGGGTCAGCTCTGCCGACGTTTTGGACAAGCAGTGTTCGATCAGCTGCCGGACGCTCGCTTTTAACGATTGCGCAAAACGTTCCATCGTCCCGGCTTCGTATTGTCCTTTGCTGTAACGAATGATGATTTGCAGGACGCCGCCCGTCACAATGCCGTTAATATCCAGGTTATGCTCCAAAAACGCATTGCCGCTGACGTGATCGCCCTCGGCGAACGGCGACTTCATCAGGCCGCTGTGCGCGAAATCCTGATCGAACTGCCCCATGTAGTTGAAGCTGATTTCCGGTTTCGCGGACAGTCCGGCTTCGCGCGTGGAACCTTGGCCGCTCAAATATTTCAAAATGCCGTAGCCGATTCCCTTATGCGGAATTTGACGCAGCCCTTCCTTGACTTGCTTGATCGATTCCGAAAGCTGCCCGGTGCCTGCGACATCGATGACAACCGGGAACATGCTTGTAAACCATCCGACCGTGCGGGCGATATCGATGTCAGGTATAATCGATTCTCTGCCGTGTCCTTCCAGATTTACCAGAAGGCGACCGATTCCGCTCCAATCCTTAACAGCCATACCGAGCGCCGTAAGCAGCAGATCGTTCATATCCGTGTTGTACGCGCGATGAACAGGCTTCAAGAGCTGCTCCGTCTCCAGCTCGCTCCACTCGACAATCAGCAGTTCGCTGTCCTTGAGCAGCGTAACGGGACATTCCTTGTCTTTAGGCAGCGGAGCAGCCTCGGTTTGGCTGACCCCTTCCCAGTATGCCCGCTCGCTCTCGATGGCTGCGCTGTTGGCATAGTCGAGCAATTTTGCCGACCAAAGTTGGAAGGAATCCGTCTTTTGCGGCAGGCGGATCGCCTCTCCGTTAACGGCTTGATCGTAGCCCGCTGCGAGATCTTCGATAATAATCCGCCACGAAACGCCGTCGACAACCGCGTGATGGATGACCATCAGCAAATGATCCCCGTCCGTACAGCGGAAAAGCCCCAGCTTGACAAGAGGTCCCGCTTCCAGCTGAATGCCGGATTGAATTCGGTTAGCCAAAGCTTCTACTTTTGCGGAGGTATCCGCTCCCGTTTCATGCTTCAGATCAAACGTATCTAAAGTGAACAATTCCCCTTCGCGAACGCTGCGGTTCCAAAGCTCATGGCCTTGTTCATTTACCCGCACTACCATCCGCAGGGCGTCGTGATGTCGGGTAATGCTTGCCATTGCCCGGCGCAAAGCCTTTTCGTCAAAGCCTTCCCGGCGGTAAAACATCATGGCCTGATTGTAATGGTACGCATCGCCATGCTGCTGTTCGAAAAACGCCCGCAAAATCGGCGTAGCGGCTACGCTTCCGGTTACTTCGCCTTGATCGGCGATGCGGCCGGCCGGACGAATGCGCGGGCTCAGCTCCGCCACCGCCGGATATTGGAACAAATCCTTCATCTCCAGCTTGTAGCCGGCTTGCAGCAGCCTGGAAGAAACTTGCAGCGCTTTGATGGAGTCGCCGCCAAGCTCAAAGAAATTGTCGCGGATGCCTACAGCCCGCACGCCCAGCACGTCTTGCCAAATCGCGGCAAGCGTCTGTTCCACGGCCGTACGCGGAGCCTCGTAGCTGCCGCCGGCATGAACCGGCTCCTCCGGAACCGGCAGCGCCTTGCGGTTCACTTTGCCGTTCGGCGTCAAAGGAATTTGCTCCAGCAGCATCAGGCGCGCCGGCACCATATGAGGCGGAAGCACCTGCTGGAGATGCGCTTGCAGCGAAGCGAGATCGCCATCTTGCTCAGGCACGGCGTAGCCGCACAAATATTTGTTTCCGCGTTCATCCGTCAGATCGGTCACTACGGCTTGACGGACGCCGGGACAGCGGAGCATCGCCGACTCAATTTCGCCGAGCTCAATGCGGTATCCGCGAATTTTCACCTGATGGTCGATCCGGCCGATGAAGTCCACGTTGCCGTCCGCCATCCAACGCGCCAAATCCCCCGTGCGGTACAGCTTTTCTCCAGGCTTGTACGGATTGGCGACAAACTTGTCGGCCGAAAGCTCCGGACGGTTCAAATAACCGCGGGCGACGCCAGGACCGCCGATGCACAGCTCGCCGTCCACGCCGACCGGCACCGGATTCAGATGCGCGTCGAGAATGTAAAAGCGGGCATTCAGCAGCGCCTTGCCGATCGGCACGCTGCCGGATGCAGGCAGCTTCGCCAATGGCTCGTCGTAGAAGCTGGAATCGATGGCCGCTTCGGTTACACCATAGCTGTTAATAATGCGCATGTGCCCGCCGAAACGCTCCTGAAGCTTCCGGTAATCCAGCACGCTGCAGCTGTCCGAGCTTGTAATCAGCAACTTCATGGAAGAAATATCCAGATTGTTATTTGCCATATATTCCATAAACGGCACGATCAGTGCAGGCGTCGATTCGAAAACCGTAATCTGGTGATCGCGCAAATACCCGTATAAACGTTCCGGATCGATTCTGTCCTCCTTCGGACAGATAACCATCGTCCCGCCGTTCAAAAGCGTCCGGGCGATATCGCCGGTAAATACGTCAAAGGAGAAGCTGGCGAGCTGCAAAAGACGGACCGGGAACTCGGTTAACCGGTAGTCCCTGCGGTAGGCAACCGCCGTATTCACGAAGCTGCGGTGCTCGATCATCACTCCTTTCGGACGCCCCGTCGTACCCGAAGTGTAGATCACATAAGCCAAATCGTGCGGCTCATTGACGGAAGGCCGGTCAGCCGGGTCGCCGGTATAACTCGCTTCATCGTCGAGGCAAAGAATCGCGCGCGAAGCCTGCTGCTCGCCGGACTGCCCGGACTGCGCCACATGCAGCAAATGCGTTTGCGTCAAAAGCACAGCCGCAGCGCTGTCTTCCAGCATAAATTGAATGCGATCGGCAGGATAATCCGGATCCAGCGGAACGTAAGCCCCGCCCGCTTTCCAGACAGCCAGACAGGCAACGACCAACTCCGCACAGCGGTCTGCAAGAATCCCTACCACGGTCTCGCGCCCGACGCCCAGATCGCGCAATTTGCCGGCCAGACGGTTCGCCCGCTCGTTCAATTCGCGGTAAGTCAGCTGCTTGTCGGCATAGATGACAGCGATCTGCCCGGGAGCTTTTTGCGCCTGCTCTTCGACGTAGGCGCAGAACGGTTTTTCAAGCAGCAGCTCATCTCCCTCGACGCCCTTACCGCTGAACGCGTCTACGACCACCGCCATCTCCTGCGCGTTCACAAGCTTCAGCTCGCACACAGGGAGTGCCGGATTGTCGACAATTTGCTCCAGCATGTAAAGCAAATGCCCATGAATGCGCGCAATGCTCGCTTCATCAAAAGCCAATGCATTGAATTCATAGTCAATTCGGATATCTTCACCCGGGGTAACGCAAAGATTGAAATCGTAATTCGTTTGCTCGCTCATTGTGGCGTTGGCAATCGTAAAGCCGGCTTCACCGCTGCTGCCGGACTGTTCCATATTCAGCTCGACCGGATAATTCTCGAACACCATGATATGGTTGATGAGGTCCTGCCTGAGCTCCGTTAAAGCTTGAATCTCATAAAGCGGGAACGTTTCGAATTCGCGCGCATCCAGCGTTTGTTCATTGTTCCATTTCAGCAGGTCGGCGAATAATGTCTCCGCTTCGCAGCGTATGCGCACCGGCACCGTATTGATAAACAACCCGATCATCGTTTCGATGCCGGCGATATCCGCCGATCTGCCCGACACGACGCTGCCGAAGACGACATCCCGGCTGTTGCTGTATTTTTGCAGCATAACGCCCCAAACGGTTTGCAGCAAAGTATTGATCGTCACCTGCTGCCCTCTCGCCGTCCGGTTCATTCGTCCGGTAAGCTCACGGCCTATCGTGTATGTGCGTTTAACGGCAGCATAACCTTCTTCGCGATGGACCAAATCGGACTTGGGCAGCACAGCCTGCTGCTCATATCCTTCCAGGTAGGCGCGCCAGTAGTCGGCCGCTTCGGAGCTATCCTGCGTTTGCAGCCACGAAATGTAGGTGCTGTAAGGCGCGACCTCCGGAAGTACAGGCTGCCTGCGCTCCAATATGGCGAAGTACGTATCGAACACTTCCTTCACCATTAAAGGCAAGCACCAGCCGTCCATAATAATGTGATGGAAGCTCCAGAGCACATAGTAATTTTCGTCGCCTGTTCTGAGCACGGTGACGCGCATGAGCGTATCTTTCGTCAGATCGAAGCCTTGATGCTTGTCCTGCTCGATAGCTGCCGCTTTGAGCGCCTGGCGCTGTTCTTCCTCATGCTCGCGCAAATCTTCGACGCGGAATTGCACCTTTTTATGTTTAAATACGACCTGTACAGGCTGATCTTTCCAACTGTTGTTAAAATTCGTCCGCAGAATCGAATGCCGCCCGATCAACGAATCCAGGCTTTGCTCGAATATTTCCGTATGGAAAGCGCCGTGCAAATCGAAAGAAGCTTGTTCGAAATAAGATCCCGATTGCGGGTTCATCAGCGAATGGAACAGCATCCCTTTCTGCATCGGGGAAAGCGGATAAAGATCTTCCACTTCTCCGGCAGGACGGCTCGCTTCGGTAAACCGTTCCAGCTCTTCGATCGTCAAGCCTTGCAGCGTGATATCGCTTGGCGTCAGCTCCGTGCGCTCTTGCGACAGGCAATGGGCGATGATAACACGAAGACTTTCGCGGAACAGTCCGGCCAAACGCTCGACCGTTGCGCGCTCATACTGCTTTACGCTATAGCTGACGGTAAAAGTCAGCACGCTTTTGGAAATAATGCCGTTCCAATCGAGCGCAGCATGCCGTCTGGCTTGCCCGCCGACGGAAGCTCCTACGGAATAAGGCGAATAAGGCGAAAATTCCAGGCCGCTGCCGGCTAAATCCTGATCAAACTGGCCCAGGTAGTTGAATCCGATCTCCGGCTGACGCTGGTCTGCCGAAAGCGAAAGTTCGCCATTCCCCCTCAAGTAACGCAGCATGCCGTAGCCGATGCCTTTGCGGGGAATGCGGCGCAGCTCTTCCTTGACGTTCTTGATCCGCTTCGTCACATCCTGGCCCGGATCCATGTCAATCACGACCGGATATTGGCTCGTAAACCAGCCAACGGTCCGCGATACGTCGAGATCCGCAAAAAGATCCTCTCTGCCGTGCCCTTCCAGATTGACGGCGATTCGCTCCAAGCCCGACCAGGCTTGTACCGCCGAGGCGAGAGCCGTCAGCAGCAAATCGTTCACATCCGTGCGGTAGGCGCGATGGACGTGCTTCAGCAGCTGCTCCGTTTCCTGCTCCGTCCATTCCACGGTCACGGTAGCGCTGTCGCTGACAGCGTTGTGTTCCTCGTCCCTGTCCTTCGGAATCGACGGCATGCCCGTTTGAAGCTTGCCGTTCCAGTAGGCCAGTTCGGATTCCATGTCCGGACCGTGCGCATACTCGGCCAGGCGCTTGCTCCACAATTGGAACGAATCCGACTTAAGCGGAAGCCGCAGCTCCTCTCCTTTGGCCGCCTGTTCATAGCCGTTGGCCAGATCTTCCATCAAGATGCGCCACGATACGCCGTCAACCGCCGTATGGTGAATAACGACCAGCAGATGGTCTCCGTCTGCGCAGTGGAACAAGCCCAGTTTCATTAACGGACCTTCGCTCAAATCGAAGCTGCCTTGCAGCTCGTTTGCTAAGGCTTCAATCTGCGAACCGCAGTCCGCTGCGTCGCGAAAATCGTACTCGTCCAGGCTGAACAGCACGCCTTCGTTCAAGCTGCGGTTCCGCGCTTCGTATTCGCCGCCAGCCCCTTGGCGGAAAACGAGGCGCAGCGCGTCGTGGTGCTCGGCGATCTTTTGCACCGTTTTACGCAGGACGGCTGCATCAAAACCTTGCTTGCGCAGCAGCATCAGCGCTTGATTAAAATGATGCGTATCGCTCGTTTGATGCTCAAAGAACCACCGCTGGATCGGACTCAGCCTGACTGCGCCTGTGACTTCGCTCTGGTCGGACGTCCGGTGCACGGATTGCACCCTCGGGCTCAGTTCCGCAATCGTCGGATGCTGGAAGAAATCTCTTGTCTCCAGCTTGTATCCTTCCTGGAACAAGCGGGAAGACACTTGTATCGACTTGATCGAGTCGCCGCCAAGCTCAAAGAAGTTATCGTAAATGCCCACCGATGCCGCACCCAGTACCTTTTGCCACATCGAAACGAGCATTTCCTCGATCGGCGTGCGGGGCGCAGCGTACTCGGTACCGGTTTGCGCGCTTTCCTGCGGCGACGGCAGCGCTTTGCGGTCGATTTTTCCGTTTGGCGTAAGCGGCATTTGTTCCAACTGCACGAAGTAAGACGGAATCATGTAAGCGGGAAGTTCCTGCGCCAGCAGCGCGCGCAATTCGCCGGACGGCACCTGAGTGCCCGCGACAAAATAAGCCGCCAGCTGCTTCTGGCCGTGTTCGTCGTCTGAAGCGACAACAACAGCCTCCTGCATGGAGCTTCCTTTCATCAATTGCGCTTCGATCTCGCTCAGTTCGATGCGGTATCCGCGAATTTTGACCTGATGGTCGATCCGTCCCAAATATTCGATATTGCCGTCAGGCAGCCATCTGGCCAAATCTCCGGTTTTGTACATGCGCCCGCCTTGCACAAACGGGTTCCGCACAAACTTCTCTTCGGTCAGCTCCGGACGGTGGAGATACCCTCTGGCGAGCCCTTCGCCACCGATGCACAGCTCGCCCGCCACGCCGACAGGCAGCAGATGATGGTTCGCATCGACGATGTAAACCTGGTGATTGCATATCGGCCGGCCGATCGAAACGAACTTCTGGCTGCTCAGCTCCTCCTGATAAGCCCAAACGGTTGAACAAATCGAATCTTCCGTCGGACCGTAGGCGTTGAAATACTCTACATGATCTTTCCATGCTTGAACAAGTTCTGCGGAAGGAGCCGAACCGGCCGTAATGAGCTTCTTCAAGCTTGGCAAACGCTCAGGCTCCAAATAAACCGCATAGGTCGGCGGCAATGTCGCAACGGTAATTCCATGCTCGGTCATATAATTTTCAAACAAGCGGTAGTTAAAGATGACCGAAGACGAAGGCAGGTATAACGTAGCGCCGAAAAATAAAGCCATATAAGTTTCCCAGCTCGCAGCATCGAATGAAAAGCTGGCGAATTGGATAATCCGGTCGCTCGCATCGATACGCAGGTCCTGTTCGAAAAAAGTTCTCAAATTGCCGAGCCCGTGATGCTCGACCATAACCCCTTTCGGCCTACCGGTCGTTCCGGATGTATAGATGACATAGGCTAAATGGTCCGATTGTACAATGTGCTGCAAATTCGAACCGTCATGATGGTACACGCCGGCGTCGTCCAGGGAAAGAATCTTCCCGCCGAAAGCCGCCTGATTCCGCAAATGCTCCTTGATAAGCAGCAGCCCGGCTCCCGAATCTTCCAGCATGTAGCGGATCCGTTCTTCCGGATATTCGGGATCGATCGGGATATAGGCGCCTCCCGCTTTCAAAATCCCCAAAATACCGACGATCATTTCCAGGGACCGGTCCGTCATAAGTCCGACCAACCGGTCCGGTCCGACGCCTTCGGCCCGCAGCGTCCTGGCCAGCCTGTTGGCCCGTGCGTTCAATTCCCGGTAAGTCAAACGCTCGTTCTCGAAGACGACGGCCGCATGATCCGGCGTGCGTTCCGCTTGTTCTTCGAACCATTGGTGAATCGTTTTGTCTTTGGCGTACGGCACGTCGGCCCGGTTGAACACAGTAAGTACCGTGTCCGCTTCCTCTTTGCCGATCAGGGACAACTGCTCGATTGCGCTCTCCGGCTGCTGCGTGATTTGTTCGACAATCGTCAAATACTGTTTGAAAATTTGTGCGATTTCTTCCTCGTCAAACAACTGCGTTCTATAGTCGATATGCAAAAGAAACTGCTGATCGTCGAGCATTTCCACGATATGGACATCGAAGTCATTGCCGGTATGCCCGGCGAACGGGGTGTCCACTTGATAGCTGATCTCTTCGTTCTCCAACCAGCTGAGTGTCCGGTATTGAACGCTGACGCCAAAAAGACGCTGAATATCTTGATAGTTGTGAATTTCCCGCAAGTCCTGAATCAGCTTGTTGTACGGATAGCGCTGATGGCGAAGAATCGCCGCCTGTTCCTTGCTTAAGGTTTGCAGGAAAGCCATCAGCTTGGCTGCCGGCTCGACATATGCGCGTGTGGCGACCGTACTGACGTACATACCCAGCGTTTCTTTTTCTTTCTTCGTTGTCCGGTTGGCGTATGCGGTTCCGATCGCAATATCCTGCAGATTGGTTGCTTTGTGCATGTAGATATAAAACGCGCCAAGGAAAAACGTAAACAAGCTCACATTGTTGTTTGCGCAAAAGTCTTTGACATTTTGAAACATGTCATCGGACATTTGCACTGTCGCTCTGACCGCTTCCGTGCTCATAGCAACGGGATTGTACAGCTTTAATCCGAGCGCCTCCGGCAAAGTCCGAAATTTTTCGAACCAGTAATCTTTATCTTTTTGATAACGCTCCGATGCTTCGTAGTCCTGTTCCGTTTGTAAAAAGTCTATATACGCCGGACGCTTGTCACCGCTAGGCTCTACCCCTTTTAAATATTCCAAATAAAACTGCGTGATCCAATTGACCGCCGCATTCGTCGAGACGCCGTCTGTTGCGATATGGTGCGTTTTGATGTTATACCAGTGCTCATCATCGCTGATTTTCAAAATGACGAACTCGTACAAATCCGCTTCCATCATTTCCATCGGCTGCCGAATGTGCCGGGATACCCACGCTAAGGCAGACTGAGCGCTATCGTCCTCGCCGGAGAAATCGACCCAGGGAATCTCCTTGGGCGAAAACGGCTCCATATACTGCTGCGGATTGTCGTTAACGGTAGTAATCCGGATGCGGAATGCATCGTTTTGCCGGATCACTTCATGAATGGCGCGAGTCAACGCATCGGCGTCGAAGCGGCCTCGAATGCGGACCGTCACCGTCACCGTCGAGATGCTTGTGCCGGGATTCATAATATCCATGTACCAGATGCGCTGCTGCGGTTGTGTTAATGCAAATGTTTGACGCGATTTGGGACTGACACGCTTTTTGCTAGTTAATTCACGACTCATGATACGCACGCACACTCCTGTCAAATTATAAAGATGGAATCCAGGGACAGCCCCTTCTATGTGTGAGGAGTCTGTCCGAGGAACTCCGTAGAAGGTTTGCACAAAAGCAACCCGTCGGACAGACTCCTAGGCCGGCTCTTTCTCTGAATGCGAATGAAATTGCAGGTTGTAAAGTTCGGCGTACAAGCCGTCCTTATCCAGCAGTTCTTGATGTGTGCCCTGTTCTTCCAATTGGCCGCCGGCAATTACGCAAATTGAATCCGCCTTTTCGATCGTCTTCAGCCGATGAGCGATCACAAGCGTCGTTCGGTTCGCCATGAGCGTCTCCAGCGCGAGTTGGACTTCGTGCTCCGACACCGGATCCAAAGCAGCGGTCGCTTCGTCCAGCAATAAAATCGGCGAATCTTTCAGCAGCGCCCTGGCGATGGCGATCCGCTGACGCTGGCCGCCGGACAGATTGGCTCCCCGCTCGCCGACGACAGCGTTATAGCCGTCCGGGAGCTCGGCAATAAACGAATGCGCGTTGGCCGCCCTGGCCGCCCGCTCCACTTCATCGTCGCCGGCATCCAACCGGCCGATGCGTATGTTTTCGGCGATCGTGCTGTGAAACAGGAACGCCTCCTGAGGCACATAGGCGATCCGCCCTCTGATCTCTTCGAGCGAATACTGCACCGCCGGCTTCCCGTTTATTTTCAGCATGCCTCCACTCGGCGGATACAGCCCTAGCAATACTTTCATAATGGTGCTTTTGCCGCCTCCGCTAGGACCGACGAGCGCTGTTACGGAGCCTTCATGCACGCTCAAAGTCAAATCGCGAAGCACGGGCCGCTCGGCCTCATAGCCGAACGAAATGCCGCTCAGCTCAATAGCCGCCGGCTCTCCGCCCGTCACATCGGCAATCGAACCTTTATCCGGATCGGCAGGCAGAACCTGCCTCCTCGCATGCTCCCCTTCTGTCGGCTCCTGCAAAATTTCCGTGACTCGCGCAGCGCCGGCAAAAGAGTTCTGTATCAACGCTACAGCCGCTCCGAGCTGAAAAAACGTACGCGAAATGTTGCTTTGCAAATGAACGATTTGACCAAGCACACCCAGCTCCAACTGCTGTTTGGATACGAGGAACAATCCGATGAACAGCATGCCGCCCATGCTCAGAAACTGGATTAGGAAGTTGCCCGCCTCAAGCAGCCCGGACTGGTGCCCCTGCTTGATGCCTGACTCGCAGATGTCTTCGCTCATCTCTTCGCAGCGCCGTCCCACCCTGTTTGACAAACCGAACAGTTTGACGACCTGCAATCCGGCGATCAAGTCGCCCATCCGCTCCGTAAATGCGCTCATTTGAAGCTGCAGCTTATCGCTGATTTTGCGCATCGGCTTTGCATACTGCGTATTGAAAAGCACGGTGAACAGGCTGAGCACGATCAGCACCGAAGCGAAGCGCCAATCGACAACGATCAGCACCATGATTGAGCCTGCAAAAGTAATGATTTGGGATACGATCGATTTCAAATGCTCGTTGTAGGTCTGCTCGATCGTCTGCACGTCATTGGTTAAACGGGAAAGCAGGTCCCCTGAATGACGGCGCTCCGCAGCCGGGTAGGAAAGCTCTCCAATGTGTCCGAACAGCCTCGTGCGGATTTGACCAAGCGTTATTTTGATACTGCGGAGAAATAAATAGCTGAACAGGGGCGACAAAAGACTTAGCGCCGCCACGGACACGCTAACGAGCAGCACCGCCCGCGTAAGCTCGTCCGTTCGGCCGGATTGCGCATAATTAAGCAAATGCTGGATGACGAAGGACATCACAATCGTCAGACTCGCATTCACGAAACTGTCCCCGACAAGCCCTGTAACATACATGTTTCGTTGAGGTTTCATAAATGACATCAGTTGGCGAAAATCAGCGAAGGCCTGACGGAACGGCATAAGCAGCCCCCCTTTCTCGAGACTTATCTTCGCCTTCCGGCTCCGTTTCCGTAAGGGAAAGCTGATGCAAATAGAGCTTTTTATACACGCCGTTAAACTCAAGCAGTTGGTCGTGCGTTCCGCTCTCCGCAATCGTCCCTTGATCGAGAACCACAATGCGGTCAGCCTGCTTCACCGTCGAAAGGCGGTGCGCGATGACGATAACCGACGTGTTCGTCATCAACTGCTTCAAAGCTTGCTGGACTAATGCTTCGGACATCGTATCGAGCGCGGATGTGGGCTCGTCCAGCAGCAGCAGCTGCGCTTTTTTCAAAAACGCTCTCGCGATGGCGACGCGCTGCCTTTGCCCTCCCGACAAGCCGCCGCCCCGCTCGCCAAGAAGCGTGTCATAGCCGTTTGGCAGCTGCATAATGAACTCATGCGCGTTCGCCGCTTTCGCTGCGGCAATGATATCCTCCCGCGTGGCGTCCGGCCGACCGTAACCGATGTTCTCGGCCACCGTGACCGGGAACAAATACGTGTCCTGTGCGACAACCGACAGGCAGGAACGGAGTTCGGACAGCTTCCAGTCGGAAAGCGGGCGTCCAAACAATTTCACACTGCCGGCTTGTTCCGGTTCGTAAAAACGGCAAAGGAGCTTGAAAATCGTACTCTTGCCGCCTCCGCTCGCACCGACGACCGCCAATGTTTCCCCCTGCCGCAGCCGGAAGCTCACCTCGTTCAGCACGTTCGTCTGCCCGTCATAGCTAAAGGATACGTTGTCGAAAACGACCGGATCGCCCGTAAGATCGGCTTCCTGCACAGGCGTCCCATCCGCCTCCACGGGCCAGTCCAAAGCTTCGAACAAACGGCGGGCGGCACCCAAGGCCTCCTGAATTTGCCCGAGCATGGTCGGAGCCATACTGACCGGCTGCAAAATAAAACCGAGCAGGTACAGGAACAAAATGATGCCGCCGGCATCCAGCTCGCCCTGCGCGATCAAACGGCCGCCGTATACGATAACAAATACGAAAGGCGCAGCAAGAAAGAAGATCGCTATCGGGCCGAGAGCGGCATACCTTTTTTCCAGACGCAAGCTCATTTGGACGGTGTCCCTCATCAGGTTGCTGTATTTTTGAAAAAAATACGCTTGCGCCTGAAACGCCTTGATGACGGCAAGGCCTGAGACCGCATCTTGGGCCAGCGCATTGAGCTGACCCATATTTTGCTGCACTTTCTCGGAAAAAGAGCGCATGGAATTCGTCAACAAGGCGGCGATCGCCATGCCGACCGGAAGCAGGATGAGCGTGGAAAGCACCAGCTTCCAGCTTGTGAGCAGCAGCATGACCAACGCCCCGGCGAAAACGATCGGCAAGTAAAACAAATTCGCAAAATGCTGAATAAAAAAGTTTTGCAGCACTCCCGTATCGTTCGTCAATCTGGAGACCAGATCGCCGGATAAATTGCGTTCAACGGTTTCAACCGGCAGGCGGCTGATTCTGCCCACCAATTCACTCCGCAAGTCGCGCAGCGCCTTCACGCTGAATCTGGCCGAAGCGTATTTGATGAGATACCTGAAAGGCAGACCGATCACAATCATTCCTGAGATCAAGAATACAATTTCAGTTAGTGAACCGACCGTCCCGTCAACCATTCGTTCGATATACTTGCCCAGCACAATGTCTAATGCAGCCAAAATAAGCGATGCAACTACCGTAACTGCGACCCAGAAAGAATACGGTTTGACATAACGTATTAATCTGCGAAATACCGGTATGCGTTTGGTCAAAGTGGTACTCCCCCGATCACTGAAAATACCTTATTCACACAATTAACTGTTTACGAACTCAAGTTTGCCGACTGCCCGCTGCATGGCGTGTTTAATAATTTCGCAGCCGGTTTTCAAATTTTCCATCGAAATGGTTAGCGGTGGAAGGAGCTTGATTACGGTATCCTGTCTACCGGCGCGCTCGATAATAAGACCGTCCTCGAAGCACAAGTTGGTCATAAGCTTCGCCGTCGCTTCGTCCGCAAAGCCGGAAACGTCAATGCCCCAAATTAACCCCTGTCCTCTAATGGAAATAGTTTGATTTAAAGGTTTGATTTCATTCTCAAGAAACGATTTTACGAACATTTCCTTCTTCTTCACTTGCTCGTCCAGTTGAACCAGGTCCCGGAATTCCAGCGCTGCCTGGGCGGCGACAAACGCAAGCTGGTTCCCGCGAAATGTTCCGTTATGCTCGCCGGGCCCCCACTCGTCCAATTCCGGTTTAAGCAGCAGCAGCGACATCGGAAGCCCGTAACCGCTAATCGATTTGGACAATGTAACCATGTCCGGAACGATTCCTGCATGTTCAAAAGAGAAGAACGAGCCCGTTCGGCCGCAGCCCACTTGGATATCATCGATGATCAGCAATATATCGTGTCTGCTGCACAGCTCCCGAAGGCTTCTCAACCAGTCCGGGCTTACCGGGTTGACACCGCCCTCCGCCTGGATCGTTTCGATGATAACGGCTGCCGGCTTATCAATGCCGGAATGCGAATCGAGCAAAATTTCCTCCATATACGCCAGGGAATCCACGCTTCCGTATGGGTTGCCGGGATGCGGGATGAACGTGACCTGATCGAGCGGCATACCCGCACCGGCCCGCAGCGATTTATTGCTCGTGGCCGACAAGCTGCCGAGAGACATGCCGTGGAAAGCTCCCATGAATGCGAAAATTCCCGTTCTTTTCGTCACCTTCCGCGCCAGCTTCAGCGCCGCCTCCACCGCGTTCGTACCGGTCGGGCCGCAAAATTGAAGCTTGTAGTTCAAATGCTGTGGCTGGAGTACGCGCTCGGAGAAAGATAGGATAAATTCCTCCTTCGCTTTCGTGTACATATCCAAACCGTGCATGATGCGGTCTTTTTGCAAATAGTCAATCATTTTGTCTTTTATAAAATCGTTATTATGCCCATAGTTTAAAGCGCCCGCGCCAGCGAAAAAATCAATATAGGCGCGCCCGTTATCCGAATATAACAAATCCCCCTTTGCCCGGTCGAATGTCACTGGAAAAGTTCTGCAATACGATCTTACATTGGACTCCAATTGTTCAAAAATACTCATTTCACCGCACCCTCCGCTGGTTTCAATTGTTTTTTGACGCATTCATCCATGCCGCATCTTAGAAGTAATATTTTTGATATTATGGGATTTAATACAAATAGATACTATCATATCGTGAAGCAAGCGTGTCTAAATTTTGTGTAAAACAGCTTCCCGCCCGGTTGCGGGAACCAAAACCCGGGTTTCCGCCAGGTCCCTCAGCATGTAAGCTTTGAGAGATTCGAGTTCTTCGTGAATAAAGAAATGGTCTCCCTCGAACATATGCAGAGCAAACGGACCGCTTACCCGCTCTTTCCATCCTTCCAAACCCGTCCGGCTAACGCCGGTATCCTTCAAACCGCCGAACACGGTTACCGGACAAGAAACCGGCAGCTCGGCCTTGTAACGGTAAGTTTCGCAGATGGCAAAGTCGGCCCGCAGTCGTGGCAGCAAAATTTCCATCAGCTCGTCGTTTTGCAGCAGTTCGTCGGGCGTCCCGTTCAAGACGCGAAGCTCTTCCTTGAACTCCTTTTCCGGCAGCAGATGCACCTCTTTCTCCTCTACACGAAGTTGCGGAGCCGTGCAGGCCGAAACGAATAGCCGCTCAGGGCTTACGCCGTAACGCTTGTTCACCTCCTGTGCAAGTTCATAGCAGAGTAAAGCGCCCATGCTGTGCCCGAACAGCGCAAACGGCTTGTTCAGCAGCGGCTGAAGCACTCCGGCTAACGTTTGCACGACATGTTTGAGATCCGCCAAAGGCTCCTCCAACCCGCGATTCTCGCGGCCCGGGAGCTGAATCGGGCAAACATCAATGTTCCGGGGCCATGTTCTGCCCCAAGCTCTGTACAGCGATGCGCCTCCGCCGGCATAAGGCAGACAAAACAATCGCATATCTGCATTCGACTGCGGATTGGCATGAAAAACCCAGGAATTCAGTTGTGAAAACAAATTCATGGAACACTCCCCTATTCTTTTTTTTCAGGATGATGCTGTCCGGTTAAATAGACAGACTCATCCCAGTACTAACGCACAATAAATATGTTCCATATCCGCTTTTACCCGAAACCGCAACGATAAGTGTATAAATTCCCTCCAGTGCTATGATAGTGCTATGATTTCGCTTGCGCCTGCATTCTATATTTCATATTCGGCCGCATGAATTCCAGAACCGCCAATGAAAATCGGTATCCTCCTTTTCCATGTGAATCGTTGTTCGAACCGTTCTTCCGAAAATATTTTAAAAACCTGCGCCCTGAGGCCGGCTTTGCTCACACAATCGCCAATTCCACACCCATTGCAAATGACAAACGATAATTCATAAATAATTCCATTGCAACTAATATGATGCTATTACGTCCAATATGTTGTAAGATTTCTTGCTCATTTGCTCTCTCCTTTATTATTGGGTATTAGGTATTTTCTGACATTTCCATGTTATCCCAGAGAATTGTTTTCGGTCAAGTCATTTATTTGTTAACAAAATTAGTCTAAAGTTGTTACTATTTACCTATTGTTTTGTCAAATGTTGGACAAGCTCGTAATTTGTCATTTTTTGTCTAGTTCGTTATTCATGTCTTATTTAAATAAAAATGTCCCCTTTTTGTATTCGGGGACATTTTCTTTACGTGCATTTTAAATTTTATTTACGGAACTCCCATAACATTCAGGCGTGGTGATAGTTCAGCTTGCTTCGTGTCATTGCAGCATATCCGCCAACGCCTTCGCTTGATGGTCAAGCTGGCGCGCGGCTTGCCCGATGCCGGTAAATTCGCCGACGGCCTGCTCGATGCGCTGACGGCTGTCGGCGATGACCGTTTGCGAACGTTTCGTCCCCTTGGCGATTTCGCCAACCTGGGCGGCGATGCCTTCCAGATTGGCATTCACTTCCTTCACCGCATCTTCCGTCTGCTTGGCCAACTTCCGAACTTCATCGGCTACCACGTTAAAGCCGCGCCCGTGCTCTCCGGCGTGGGCGGCTTCGATCGCAGCGTTCAAGGCAAGCAAATTAGTCTGCGATGCGATATCGCGGATCGTCTTCAAAATGCCGCGAACCTCATCGGCTCTCTTTTCCAGCACTTGCAGCGCCTGCGTATTTTCAATGGATTCCTTAACGACCCGTTCAATGGCCGCTGCAATTTCATGGCTTCGGGAAATCCCCGCTTCCGCGCGGTTCAAGAGATCTTCGGCCATTTGCCGCAGGTCGCTTGTCACTTGGGTGGCGGCATTTTCCCGGGCCGTAATATCCGTAGCCACTTTTATGACGGCCTGCACCTTGCCTTCCGTATCAAAAACCGGAGTATACGTAGCCTCAAACCAGAGAAGACGCCCCTCTTTGTCGACCCTCAAAATTTTTTCCTGAACGGGATGCCCGCTGTTCAAACTTCTCCAAAACGCCGTGTATTCCGAGCTGTTTGCAAACGCCGGTGTGCAAAATTGCCGATGCATCAATCCGGGCATTTCGGCTGCATCATATCCCATTGCCCGAGCAAAATTATCATTGGCCCACAGCACTTTTCCTTGAGTGTCGAATTCGATCATGGCCAGTGACCTCTCCATTGCTGCTAAAACCGCGCTTTCGTCCAATACTTGGGTGCTCGGATACATACTCATTTTTACGTCACTCATTCGGCACCTACTTTACTTTTTTTGGATTATGCAAGTTAAATTATACGGAAACGGCACTATGTAAGCAAGATCTTACTTGATTTCTAATGAGCAAGGCAATTGACCTAAAAATCAGGAATCCATACCCAAACAAACCCAAACAATTGACGAATTGTGGCGGATTGTGCCGCAGGTAAACTACGCATCCGCGTACAAAAAAAACGCCCTCGCAAAGGAGAACGTTTTCGGCGGTTATTGAGCAATCTGATCTTTGATCGATTGTAAAATTTTCTTTTCGAGCCGCGACACCTGCACTTGGGAAATGCCCAGCCTGCTTGCCACTTCCGATTGCGTCTGGTCGCGGTAATACCGCAGGTAGACGATGAGTCGCTCCCGCTCTGAAAGCGTGCCTATCGCTTCATTGAGCGCCAGCTTCTCGAACCACTTTTCCCCGGAATCGTCGGAAATCTGATCCATCAGCGTGATCGGGTCCCCGTCGTTCTCGAATACCGTCTCATGAATCGACGACAGCGGCTTGTTCGCTTCCTGGGCGAAGACGACTTCCTCCGCCGTAATCATCAGCTCTTCGGCCACTTCCTTGATCGTCGGAAGCCTGCCGAGCCGTTTGGACAGCTCATCCTTCGTCTTCCTGATTTTATTCGCCAGCTCCTTCAGCGAACGGCTCACTTTCAGCGTTCCGTCATCGCGAAGAAACCGTTGAATTTCCCCGATAATCATCGGCACGGCATAGGTGGAAAATTTAACGTCATACGATAAATCGAATTTATCGACCGACTTCAGCAGTCCGATACAACCGATTTGAAACAAATCCTCGGCTTCGTATCCTCTGTTCAAAAACCGTTGAACTACAGACCAAACCAGTCGGATGTTACAGCTAACAAGTGTCTCTCGGGCAAGCCCGTCTCCGGATTGGCTGAGCGCGATTAACCGTTTGACTTCACTGTCGTCCAAATAACTGTGAGAGGCATGTTTCAAATCGACGTCCATATATCAAACCCCTAATTGTATAAAGCTTTTTTAGATTCAATTCGCTTCATCATTTTAATTTTGGTTCCGATTCCGACAGCCGTCACAACTTCCACTTCGTCCATGAAATTTTCCATAATCGTAAAGCCCATTCCGGACCGCTCCAGCTCCGGCTTGGAGGTGTACAACGGCTGCTTCGCCTGCTCCAGATCCTCGATGCCCGAACCGCTGTCCTCGACGGTAATATGCACGATATCGTCCTCGATCTGGGTCGTAATCGTGATGACCCCGTCGCGCCGGTTGTCATAGCCGTGAATGATCGAATTCGTCACCGCCTCGGAGACGACCGTCTTAATGTCGGTCAGCTCGTTGAGCGTCGGGTCCAGCTGCGAGACGAACGCAGCCACCGCTACCCGAGCGAAAGCCTCATTCTCGGAACGGCTGGAAAATTGCAGCGTCATAAAGTTTTTATCGCTCATAGCGCAACCTCCAGACTGGAGATCGCAGATCTTTCGTTGTCCTGTATCGATACGATCTTGAATAAACCGGACAGTTCGAACAGGCGATATACAGCGGGGGTTACGTCGCATACGACCATTTTGCCGCCCTTGCCCGTTATTTGCTTATAACGGCCGAGAATGACGCCCAGACCCGAGCTGTCCATAAAGGAGAGCTCCTTCAGGCTCAGAATGACATGGCGCGTATCTTCCTTGGCGATCGCTTCCTCCATCCTCGCTTTCACGCCGTCTGCCGTATGATGATCCAGCTCGCCTTTCAATCTGACAATCAGCGCTCTTCGGCCTTGCTCGAATTCAATTTGCAGGCTCAACCTTGCTCACTCCTTCCCAGTCATGAAGACTAGATTTCTACAAAGGAAGTGGAAGTTCCTGCCACCCGACAAAACTAGAAGAAAAGCGCTAAAACTAGTAAAAAAGCGAGTTTATTCGTGATTCCGGCCGTTAATTCGTATGGAACAGGTTGGAAGTCGTCCGTTTGAACAGCTTCCACCAGGACGCTTTATTGACGGCAAGCGGCGATTCCAGCGGATACTCGGCCATCACGGTTTCGCCGTTGTATACGACGATTTTGCCGATAGACTGCCCCGCCCGGATCGGCGCCTTCAGATTAGGGTTGATCTGCAGCTCGTGCCGGATGTTTTGCGAAGGCTCTCCTTTTTTCATCAAAATGCTGTAGTTTTGCTTCGCTACGAGAGGCACGGATGTGACTTCGCCTTTGCTGATTCTAAAGCTTCCCAGGTCGTCGCCGGATTTGAACAGCGGATAATTGGTGTACTGGGCAAAAGCGAAATCGAACAGCTTCGTAACCTCGGCATTGCGCGTCTTCGTGTTCGGTTCGCCCATCACGACCGCAATGACGCGAAGATTGTCCCGCTTGGCCGTCGCCGACAGGCAAAACTTGGCTTCGCTCGTATAGCCGGTTTTCAGGCCGTCCGCGCCCGTATAGAACCGAACCAGCTTGTTCGTATTCACCAGCCAAAAAGGATGGGCCGTATCCTTGCGCAAATAGTCCTGATATACCCCGGTAAATTTCGTTATCTCATCGTGCTTGAGCAGTTCCCTCGACATCGTCGCGATGTCTTGGGCGCTTGTATAGTGGTTATCCACAGGCAGCCCGTTGCAATTTGAAAAATGCGTATTTTTCATGCCAAGCTGCTGTGCGCGTTCATTCATCATTTGTACAAAATTTGGCTCCGAGCCGGCGATTTTCTCGGCCATTGCAACGGAAGCGTCATTGCCGGAAGCCATCGCAATGCCTTTGAGCATTTCCTGGACCGTCATTTCCTCACCCGGCTCCAAAAAAATTTGCGATCCGCCCATGGAAGCCGCATATTCGGAAGCCCGGACTTTTTCATCGATTTTGATTTTGCCTTGATCGAGCGCCTCCATGATCAGCAGCATGGTCATAATTTTCGTAATGCTCGCCGGAGGCAGCTTGGCATCCTTATTTTTATCGACGATGACCGTACCCGTGTCTGCGTCCATCAGTACGGCGGATTGCGCGTTCGGCGCCAAATCGACCGGCTCCGCCTTCTTTTCTTCGGCAAAAGCCGCCGGCATCAGCAGCAGCGCGAGCAGCTGCCAACACATCAAACTCACAAGCCCTTTTTTAAGCATAGTCATTCTACCCCTCCTGGAAATGTATGAAGCAAAGACCGCAAATTGCAGCTTGAAGTACTGCTAAACAGTGTTGACGTTTTGCCCACAAAATATTCCAGATCGAGGAAAAATGCCGAAAAAGAAACCGCCTATACGGCAGCCGCCGGTATGGCGAAAACTTGACAGCCGCAATGCGGCAGCGGCAGCCCCACGACCCACGCCTCTCCAGCACGGGTTGCGTCGCTGAAGCGGGATGGCGCAAGGACGGCCTGGCACTGGAAAAACCTGCAAAAATGCAGGTTTTTTCCATAAAAACGGTTCATTTTCGCGGAAAGCCTGCAATTGTGCAGGAATTTTCGATGCAAATGAACTAGAGCCCATGTTCGCGGCGAAATACCTGTACAATTGCAGGAATTTGTCACAGTTAACGCATCCATCGAGCAAAAACTGTATGTTTGCAGGTTTTTTTCGCGCAACAAGGCAAGATGGTGCGACCGGCTCTGGCAAGTGGACACCTGTAGGCTTCTGGGCACCTAATATTTCCCAAGCAATAAAAAAAACACCTTCAACCTCAACGGTTTTGAAGGTGCTTTTTGTTCGTACTCGGCAATTGTCCTCTCTCTGCGAGAACAACAGTTCGCTTAAACAATCACATCGTAAATCAACCGGGTGGCGGGAGGCTGCCGGTCTTCGATGGTGTAAGCTTGCAAAATCATCGTTTCGACCTCCCGCACGTCTTGACGATTCGCATGGATCGTCACGATCGATTCGCCGGCCGATACGGCGTCGCCGATTTTTTTGTTCAGCGTCAAGCCGACGGAATAATCGATCTGATCCTCTTTTTTCGCGCGGCCGGCGCCTAGCAGCATCGCGGCGATGCCGATTTGCTCCGCCTCGATCCGGTTCACATAACCGGACGCAGGTGCAAGCACCTCCAGCCGGTACGCTGCTGCCGGCAGCAATTCCGGCCGGTCAACGATGTCGGCATTGCCGCCCTGGCTCGCTATAAAACGTTTCAGCGTGTCGATGGCTTTGCCGTTCGCGATAATATCGCGCACCGCGGCCTGCGCCTCCTCGAACGTGCCGAACGCTTTGCCGAGCACGACCATGTAAGCGGCGACCGAGACAGCCACCTCGGTCAAATCGTGCTCGCCCGCTCCGCGCAGCACTTCGATGGATTCGCGGATTTCGTTGGCGTTGCCGATTTGCCGGCCGAGCGGCTGCTCCATATCCGTAATCATCGCAATCGTGTTGCGGTTCAAGCTTTGGCCGATGTCGACCATCGTGCGGGCCAGCACTCCCGCTTCCTCGGCGGTTTTCATAAACGCACCGGAACCGATTTTTACATCCAGCACGATGGCGTCCGCCCCGGAAGCGATCTTTTTGCTCATGATCGAGCTGGCGATCAGCGGAATCGAGTCGACGGTAGACGTCACATCGCGCAGCGCGTACAGCTTTTTATCCGCAGGGGCAAGGTTGCCGCTCTGTCCGACGATCGCGATTTTGTTGCGGTTGACCGCCTCAATGAACGCCTCGTTCGTCAATTCGATTTGAAATCCCGGGATCGCTTCCAGCTTATCCACCGTTCCGCCGGTGTGGCCGAGTCCGCGCCCGGACATTTTGGCCACCGGAACTCCGAGGGAAGCGACGATCGGCCCGACGATCAGACTGATTTTATCGCCCACTCCCCCAGTGGAATGCTTATCGACTTTTACGCCCGCGATCGCCGACAAATCGATCATATCTCCGGACCCGGCCATCGCCATCGTCAACGCCGACGTCTCTTCGCTGGTCATGCCGTTAAAAAATATCGCCATCAGCAGCGCGGATATTTGATAATCTGGAATATCGCCTTTCGTATAGCCGCTGACGATATGCTCTATTTCAGGTTGGCTCAGCTCGCCGCCCGCCCGTTTTTTATGGATCAAATCTACCATTCTCATGGACATATTCCTCCTGTCAGATGAAAAAAGGGAGGCGCTCGGCGCTCCCTCTGTCGTGTCATTTTTTATTGAACGATTAATTTCGATTTCATTTTTGCATGGCCTTCTCCGCAAGGAAGCACGCACTCAATGTCATATGTACCCGGTTTGTCAAACGTGAACTGCTGGGAAGGATTTTCTTTAGTCAGCTTGATTTCGAAGCCGTCCCCTTTAATATCGACCGCATGAATGCCCTCTTTCAAAGACATGGACACTTTCGTCGGCTCGCCTTTCTTGACTGTGTAGTCGGCCGCGTCAAACTGCCAGTTCGATGCTACGATTTTCAATTGCTGTCCTTTGCTGGCTGCAGCGTCCGCTTCCCGTTCCTGCTGGCGTGCGGAAATATCTTGAAAAAGGACTCCCAGCCCCAGTGCCCCCGCAGCAATAAATAACACAAAGAAAATCCATTTTTGCATGCAATATCCCCCCATAATGTGATCGCTTCATCTATTTTACCTAACAACTCCAAACAATCCCATACGGATATGGTGGCAAAATATTGACGGTTTTGTGACAAAAATGTGAAAACGCCGTTCGAAAAAATATCCTCCTTGCGGAGGAAGTACTTTTACTATTGCCCAATATACAAAATATTAGACGCGGCCGATTCTGCCGCTGATCTGAAAAGCGCCCGCCGTTCCAAGCGCTGCGCCCCTGTGCGGGCCGGGACGTTCCTTCAATTGCAGAGCCTGAATATCTCGGTTCAGCCGCACCAGGCAATCCGGGCACATTTTGTGCTTGCGGATCGGCGCAGCGCAAGTTTCGCACGGATACGACAGGTTCGGATAGTCGGCGAGCAGCAGCTTGCCTTCTTTCATCCAGGCGTACAGCTGATGGGTGGAAACACCCGTCTTCAGGCTAACCTCATGGCAAGTCGATTTATAATGTTTGCGCAAATAATCCAGACAGCCGTTAAGCGCCGTATCCATGCTCCGGGAACAATCGGAACATTGATTTCTCAAGTTTTTCTGAAATACTTTGCCGCAGCGCGGGCAGTTGGCGACCATTAATTGCGGGGTTGACATGCTCCATCACATCCTTGTATCGGAGATGGGCCTAACCGGGATCAGGCCAATTCACATAGGAGTCTGTCCGACGGAGTTACTTTTGTGTATACATTCCACGGACCTCATCGGACAGACACCTAGTTCCAAGTAACCATATTGTAGCATGATTCCCCCGCATTTAATAGGTCTAAAGCAGTTGGTCCGAAAAAATATATGCCTCTCAGCCCAGCTTGACTTCCCGTACGAATCCTTTTACGAGCGCGATGAACTTGGGCTTGGTCCGATTCGCCACAGCTACAACCTGCTCGTGCGTCAAAGGTTCAAGCTCCTCCCCGATCGCCATGTCGGTAATGCAGGAAATGCCCAGCACCTTGAGCCCTGCATGGCGGGCGGCGATTACTTCGCCGACGGTAGACATGCCGATAGCGTCCCCGCCTACCCTAGCCAGCATCGTCAGCTCGGACGGCGTCATGTAAGTCGGTCCGGTAATACCGGCGTATACGCCTTCCTGCAGCTTCAGCGCTGCGCCGTTCTCGTCGACGATGGATGCCGCCAGCCGGTGAGCAAGCGCGCGGTACTCGCGGTTATAGGCTTCTGACATATCCGGAAAACGGACGCCAAGCTCGGCGTGATTCGGCCCGATCAGCGGGTTGTCGCCGGTCATATTCAGGTGGTCGCTGATGACCATCAAATCCCCGGCCCGGAAGCCACGGTTCATGCCGCCGGCCGCATTGGTCATCACGACGGCCTCGACGCCCAGCGCTTTCATCACGTAGACGGGGAACACGACCTTTTTCATCGAATAGCCTTCGTAATAATGAAAGCGGCCCTGCATCACGATGACCTGCTTGCCTTCCAGCGTGCCGGCGACAAAACGGCCCTCATGGCCTTCTACGGTCGATACCGGAAAATGCGGAATGTCGCTGTAGTCGATGACGACCGGATTCTCTACCTGATGAGCCATATCTCCCAGGCCGGAACCGAGCACAAGCCCGATAGCGGGCTTCACGCCGCCCAGACGGCCCGCAATGTATGCGGCGGCTTCCTGAATTTGCTGTATGTAGGTCAATTCCACAAGTAAGTCCTCCTAGTCCTATTAAAGAGCTGCAATGATGCCAAGAACGAGCTTAAGGAATCTCGGTTTCACTTTTTCCGTCGTCTCCATAACTTCATGGTGCGAGAGCGGTTGATCCAGAATGCCGGCGGCCATGTTCGAAATGCAGGAGAAGCCGAGCACTTCAATGCCCGCATGACGGGCAACGATAACTTCAGGCACCGTCGACATCCCTACCGCATCCCCGCCGAGCGTGCGGAACATGCGGATTTCCGCAGGCGTTTCGTAGTTGGGGCCGAGCAAGCCCACATATACGCCTTCCTGCAAGGAGAAGTCCTGCGACGCAGCGACATCGTGCGCCAGCTTGCGCAAACGCTTGCTGTAGGCTTCGGACATATCCGGAAAGCGGACGCCCAGGGCGTTGTCGTTCGGACCGATCAGCGGGTTGCGGTACGTCAGATTCAGGTGATCGCTGATGACCATCAGATCGCCAACCTGGTACGAAGTGTTGATCCCTCCGGCCGCGTTCGTAACGATCAGGGTTTGCACGCCAAGCTCCTTCATCACTCTGACGGGAAACGATACGGTTTGCGCGCCGTAGCCTTCATAAGCATGAAAACGGCCTTTCATGACGAGCACCTGCTTGCCTTGAATCGAGCCTACGACCAATTCGCCCGCATGGCCTTCCACCGTCGATACGGGAAAATGCGGAATGTTGGCGTAATCCACAACGATCGGCTGCTCGATCAAGTCGGCCAGCACGCCGAGCCCTGACCCGAGAATCAGGCCGATTTGCGGCTTGATCCCCGTTTCCTTGCTAATGTAAGCTGCCGCTTCCTGAATTTGTTGCATCATCGACATTTCTGACATGCGAATCCCTCCCAATGAATGATTATTTCAGCAGCGACAAAAAGCTTTCGCCGTTTCCGGCGGTCGGAACGCCAAAATTGTCGGCGATCGTCGCTCCCAGGTCGGCAAACGTAGCGCGGACGCCGATTGAGGCGGGCGACTGCAAGCTGGGGCTATAGATCAAAACGGGAACGTACTCCCGCGTATGATCCGTTCCTGCGTGAATCGGGTCATTTCCGTGGTCGGCCGTAATGATCAGCAGATCGTTCGGGCCTATTCCCGCTTTCAATTCCGGCAAATGGGCGTCGAACTCCTCCAGCGCCCGCGCATATCCGACGGGATCGCGCCGATGGCCGTAAAGCGAATCGAAATCGACCAAATTAGTGAAGGCTAGCCCTTTAAAAGGAGTGCGGATGGCCTCGATCGTTTTTTGAATGCCGTCCAGATTGCTCTTCGTCGAAGTCGTCTGCGTCACGCCCTCGCCGTCGAAAATATCGTTGATTTTGCCGATTGCGATGACATCGAAACCCGCATCCTTGAGGTGGTTCATCACGGTCGGCGCAGGCGGCTTCACCGCATAATCATGGCGGTTAGGGGTTCTTTTGAAAGCACCCGGCTGCCCGACATACGGTCTGGCAATGACCCGTCCGACTACAAATTCCTCCTGAAGCGTAAGCTTTCTGGCGATTTTGCATGCCCGGTAGAGCTCTTCCAGCGGGATGACTTCCTCGTGCGCGGCTAGCTGAAATACGCTGTCTGCGGACGTATAGACGATCCACGCGCCCGTTTTCATCTGCTCTTCGCCGAGCTCGTCCAATATTTCCGTACCGGACGCCGGCTTGTTGCCAATGACTTTGCGTCCGGTTTCCTCTTCAAATTGACGGATCAGCTTCTCCGGAAATCCGTCCGGATACACGTTGAAAGGAATCGTCACGCGGAGTCCCATCAGCTCCCAGTGACCGGTCATCGTATCTTTGCCGACGGATACTTCGGCCATTTTGCCATAATAGCCTTCGGGCGCGTCTGCTGCAGGTATGCCTTTCAGTTCGGCGATGCTGCCAAGACCCATTTTCTGCAAATTCGGCAGTGCGAAGCCTTCCACTCGCTGCGCAATGTGGCCCAGCGTGTGCGAACCCAAGTCGCCGAAGCGCTGCGCATCCGGCAATTCGCCGATGCCGACGCTGTCAAGGACGATTACACTAATCCGTTCAAAACGCATATGCTTCCCTCCAAATAAAGCTTCAATAACCACCCTATATTATCTCATTTCCCGGGAATGAATGCAAAAAAACGGCCCTCCTGCTCCGAGACAGCCGCTCCTGCGTTTACATATGGGCCCGGGGATGGGCACGGTCGTACACTTCTTTCATTTTCAGCTTGGTGACTTGCGTATACATATGCGTTGTGGAAATATCGGCATGTCCCAGCATTTCTTGAACGGACCGCAAATCCGCTCCGTTTTCAATCAGGTGGGCGGCGAAAGAATGGCGCAGCGTATGCGGAGTAATATCGCGGGTAATGTTCACTTCTTCGGCATATCGCTTCAAAATTTTCCAAAAGCCCTGGCGCGTCATGCGCGTGCCTAAATGTCCGACGAACAGCGCCCCTTGGTCCGTCTGCTTGGCCAGCTTCGTCCGGTGCTTGGTCAAGTAAGCTTGCAGACAGCGGATCGCAAGTGTGCCGATCGGAATGTTGCGCTCCTTGTTCGCCTTGCCGACGCAGCGGATAAAACCCATATAGATGTTGACGTCGTCAACGTTCAGCGAGATCAATTCGGAAACGCGAATGCCCGTCGCATACAGCAGCTCCAGCATCGCCTTGTCCCGCGAGCCGTTCGCCGTATCTTCGCGGGGAGCCTCCAGCAGCGTGCTTACTTCTTTGACCGAAAGCACTTTGGGCAGCTTTTTCTCCGGCTTGGGCGCTTCTATATAAATAGTAGGATCCGAATCCGCCAGACGTTCGCGAACCAAATACTGATACAGCGCCCGAATGGAAACGATGCTGCGGGACAGCGTAGCGGAAGCTCTTCCAAGCTGCTTGAGCTTGGCCAAATAACCGGCAACGTGCGTCTTGCCCGAATCCCTCCAGGCTGTAAGGCCTTGCTCTTGCAGATAAGCTGCAAACTGCTGCAAATCCCTCTCATAGGATTCGAGCGTATTCCGGGATAATCCCCGTTCCGCCGACAAAAAGCGGATGAAGGCCTGAAGGTCATTGATCATCATGCCGGTATGCCCCCCTCGCCAAATTTCCTTGAAGCTAAAGTAAGCATTCCACGATTCGCTCCCATTTTCCTCTTTTTTACGGTTATTCGCCGTACCAATAAAACAAACGCAGCCTGTCGCTCATCGTTCCCGACTCCGGAAGTGACGCATGCTGGTGCGGCTGAAATACTTTCTCCGCTCTGCCGGCAGGCGGCTTGTATTTGTTCGCCGGCTGTATCCAGCCGGAAACCATGGCCATAACCTGGTAAAGAGCGAGCGTCAGCACGATAAAAAGCACCGCGAACCGCAACCGGGCTAGCAGCTTCCGATACGAAAAGATCATAGTCCTGTCCCCTTTTCCCGCTTCCTTTTAGGGACAGGATATGATCGTTCCCGCGCATTTATGCCATTTCGGACCACTTCACCCACGGCTGTCCGAGCGCCTGCGCAACGGCAGGATGCGTAATTTTCCCGCGGTATGTGTTCACGCCCGCCAGCAGGGACGAGTTGTCCGTGACCGCTTGCGCAAACCCTTTGGCGGCGAGCTCAAGCGCGTAGGCGATCGTCACATTCGTCAGCGCAAGGGTGGACGTGCGCGGCACGGCCCCGGGCATGTTCGCCACGGCGTAGTGGATGACCCCGTGCTTCTCGTACGTCGGGTCGCTGTGAGTCGTTACGCGGTCAATCGTCTCGATGGAGCCGCCCTGATCGACCGCGACGTCGACGATGACCGCGCCCGGCTTCATCTGCCGGACCATCGCTTCGGAGACGAGCCTCGGCGCCCGCGCCCCGGGGATGAGGACGGCGCCGATCAGCAGATCGGCCTTTTGCACCGCATTGGCGATATTGTAGGGATTGGACATCAGCGTGCGGATGCGGCCGCCGAAAATGTCATCCAGCGCGCGCATCCGGTCGGCGCTCCGCTCGATAATGACGACGTTGGCCCCGAGCCCAAGCGCCATCTTGGCCGCGTTCGTGCCGACGATGCCGCCGCCGAGAATGATCACGTCCGCCGGCGGCACCCCTGGAACGCCGCCAAGCAGAATGCCCCTGCCGCCGTAATATTTCTCCAAAAAATGCGCGCCGATTTGCACGGACATTCTGCCGGCGACTTCGCTCATCGGTGTCAGGAGCGGAAGCCCTCCGCCCGGCAGTTGAATCGTTTCGTAGGCGATGCCGGTCACTCCACTGTTCGCAAGCTGCTCCGCCAATTGTCCCGCCGCGGCCAAATGCAAGTACGTAAACAGAATAAGCCCCTCGCGAAAAAAAACGTACTCCGATGGAAGCGGTTCCTTCACCTTCATGACCATGTCGCTCTGCGCCCAAACTTCCGCGGCTTCCGGCAAAATGGCCGCTCCTTCCTTGACGTAATCTTCGTCCGGAAATCCGCTGCCCGCTCCCGCACCGCTCTCCACCAGCACCCGATGCCCGGCCGCGTGCAGCATTCCCGCTCCGGCCGGCGTAAGCGCAACCCGGTTTTCGTTATTTTTAATTTCCTTGGGCACTCCAATGACAAATGGGCTGGACGCCATATTCCCTACCTTCTTCCATTCCGAAGTATACCTCATAATGTACCCATGCCTGCAGCAAGTTTATGTGAGGCGGCCGCTGATCATGCAAAAAAATGCCTGCGCTCGCCGCAGCGAACACAAGCATTCTTATTTCGGTTTATCTGGTGAGTCCTGATTTACTGTATCGATGCAGCGATGGCAAATGCCTTGAAAATCAAGCCGATGATCGAGCACATGAAATTGAAATTCCTTCTCCAGACGCTCCTCGAGAGGTCCCAGCCAATCTTCCATAATTTCATCGACCGCGCCGCACTGCACGCAAATTAAATGATGGTGATGATGACGGGTGTTGTCGTTTCTCAAGTCATACCGGGCCACGCCGTCGCCGAAGTTCATTTTCTCCAGCACATGAAGCTCGCTTAACAGTTCAAGCGTTCTATATACGGTCGCCAAACCGATCTCAGGCGCTTTATCCTTAACGAGCATGAATACTTCTTCAGCGCTCAGATGATCTTCTTCGTTCTCGAGCAATACCCGCACTGTCGCTTCCCGTTGAGGGGTCAGCTTGTACCCTTGGGATTGCAGCTGCTGCTTGATCTTCTCGATTCTTGCTTCCATACTCCTCCCCCTCGGTCCGGTGGGCAAAGACGCCCGTATTCAGCCACTTTCTTCATTATAGGGGGAGCATACTGGCAAAGTCAAACATAAGATGTCAGGGAGCAAATCAATACAACCCTTCCAGCATCGGGGTTACCCATTTCATCATGCTCTGGGACATATAACCTTCCCACAGCGCCGCGCCGATCATGAATATGCCCATCAGCAGCGTAATGGACGTATACCTCATGAACGGCTGGTAGATCGTTCCTTTACGCCCGATAAACCGGTTGCGGATCATAAAAATGGAAAAAGATGAGGCGGCAACGCTGCAAAACAGGATGGCCGGAACGACGATCAGGTTTTGCGGCGCTACGGAAACGAGCGCGAACAGCATCCCTTTCCACGACATTTGCCCGACCAAATACCCGACCGTGAAACCGATCAGCATGCCTTTCAGAAAATCGAGCACCCATATTAGCGGCAGTCCGATCACGGACAAACCGAACAGCCAAATGAGCAATATCCATTTCATATGCATGCCGAATGATTGCACGAACGATTGCCTGCCGTCAATCTCGGCCCCGCCCGTCATTTCGTGAAAAAAACTGCCGAGATACCGGGACATCTCCTGCTTCTGCTCAAGCGACAGCGCGCCCACCATCACCGACCCGAATACGACGCCAATCATAAACAGCACGGAAACAAATACAAAGAGAGGCACGTTGTCTCTCAAATACTGCTTCATCGACAGGTTTCTGTTCATCCCGCTGCCCCTTCCTTCATCAAACAACCTTTACAAAGACAAGCTTATGAAGGGGAGCGGGAATCTATGAATGATTTTTGCTTACTTTGCCGTACTTGCCTCCCCCGCCCACTTCCAGCTCAAGCCGGCCTTCCCGGGCCTGGACGATGCAGGCGGCGATTTCTTCGCCGACGACGGCGGCAAGCTTGTCGCTGCTCGTCCGGTGCAGGACGTTCATTTCCGTGCCGAAAGCGTGCAGCAGTTGATCCAGCTTCTTGGGGCCGAGCCCCGGGATGAACTCCAGCGGGACCTGGTAGCGGTACGGCGGCCGGCTGGCCGGCACATACGGCTGCTCCCGGTCGGCCAAGGCGAGTATCCGGTCCATGACGCCGCGCACAATTTTGCCGCTTCCGCAGTACAGGCAGCGTTCCACAGTTGTGACGCTCTCGTCAAGAATCGATTCGCAATCGCCGCAGTAAGTGCGGTGATATTTCCCGAGCCTCGGATTTAAGCCGTAGTTCGCGGCAATACCACGTCCTTCCTCCCCGCGCAAAGCTTTTACCAGTTCTTGAAAATTCGGCGCGGCGAGCTTGATCTCGTTGTACTCGCGCCCGATTTTGCCTAGGGAATGCGCGTCCGAGTTCGTCACGAACGCAAACCGGTCCAGTTCCGAGAGCAGGCCCGCCATCTCCGTATCCGCGCTAAGCCCCAGCTCGACGGCCGCAATGCCGTCCAGATCAAGCAGATGCTCCATGCGGGTCGAGCTGCTGCCGTACACGCTTTTGTGCGGCGTGAAAATGTGTGCGGGAATGAGAATCCCGCCCCGCCCGAGCACTTCCTCTTGCAGCGTTTTGGCCGGCACGTAGATGCGCTGGGAGCTGAGCTCCGGATTTTTCATATGCTTTTGCATAAACCGGGTGAAATCTTGCATCGTGGCCAAATCCGGCATATACGCGAGCAGATGCGCCGGGCCCATGCCCGGGTCGCGCACTTCGATTTCGCTGCCCAGCATGATGACCGATTCCTGGTAACGGATTCCGCCGCCGTCCTGCTCCAGCATGTCTCCGCGGTCCAAATACATCATGATCTCCTCTTGCACAGTCGGGGAGTGGCAGTCGATGATGCCGATCATCTGCATCCCTTTGCGCCCGGAAGCTTCGCGCGCGATATTGAAAAATGTCAGATCGCCCGCGGCGCTGATTTTGACCGCGCTCCCATTTTCCGTACGCCCGATATGAATATGAAGATCAGCGTAATAGAAATTCATTGTTAAATGCTCCCGGTCAGCTTATACAGCTGCCAGGCGTATACGGCCATGATCGTTTTGGCATCGCTGATGCGCTGTTCGCGGATATACTGCTGAGCCTCTTCCAACGTGATCGCTTCGCACTCCAGGAACTCGTCCTCGTCCGGACGCGCTTCGCCTTTGACCAAGTTTTCCGCTACGTATAAATGAAGAATTTCGTCGGCAAACCCCGGCGATGTATAAAAGGAACTGACGTGCCGGATATGCTCGCTGCGGTACCCGGTTTCCTCTTCCAGCTCGCGCAGCGCCGCCTTGGCCGGATCTTCG
Organism: Paenibacillus sp. sgz302190; assembly: GCF_059820445.1. Classification (NCBI taxonomy): domain Bacteria; kingdom Bacillati; phylum Bacillota; class Bacilli; order Caryophanales; family Paenibacillaceae; genus Paenibacillus; species Paenibacillus sp. sgz302190. Next base: position 61,186 of record NZ_JBZYAO010000005.1, on the reverse strand, counting down.
CCGGCGTCGAGCTTGCCCGCGGGTATTTCCACCTGGCTTTTCTCAAGCGGCTTCCGGTACTGTTCGACGACGATCATTTTATCGTCGACAAGCGCCAGAACGGCAACCGCGCCGGGATGCTTCACGATTTCCCGCGTAGCCGTCTCCCCGTTCGGCAGCTGCACGTGGTCGACCTGCAGCGAAATGATCTTCCCCGTAAAGATAGGCTCGGTCCGCAGTGTAATTTCCTCAAACTTCTTATGTGGATTGGTCATAATTGCTTTTCCTCCTAATTGAATATCTCATCCGGCAAAAGGCTGACATAGCTTGTCCGGCCTCCGCATAAAGATCATTATATCAAATCTTTCGAAGAAGATGGGGGACTCGCGATGAAAAGCTATATCGATGACCGGCAAATCCGCCTTGTAGGCAAAGCTTGGGAAATCCGCCACTGCTTGCAGCGGATGGCGCAAACCGCCGGTAAAGACGTCAAATTGATCGACTACATAAATCGAACGCCCAATCCGCAGCCGCGCAAACGGCCAAAAAAAACGCAGGATCTTCGGATAGTCCCCTTCCCATCGAAGTAATCGGAACCGGGTACGCACCCAGCGCCTCCTCCGCGGCTAGCAGCGTCGGACCGGCCGCCCGGACAAGCCGGTGCCTCTGCAAAGAGGCGCTGTTCCACTGCGCCTCGATCAACTGCCGCTGTTCCTCCGCCAATGCGGGAACAGGGACGTATGCGCCGCTCGCGGCCACCTGCAAAGCCGTGAGCGTATGATGGCTCATCCCGCGGTGGCGCTCCCGCGGATCGGCAAAGCTTAGGCGCGGCATCACGACGGCCGTCCCGCCGAGGACGGCAACCGCGCTGCACAGCTCGCCGACTTCCAGCCCCGAGTGGCCGTAGCGGGTGCCTGTGCCGACGATGCCCGGCCCCATCGCGGCAATGCACAGATCCGCTCCGGCCGCGTGCCTGGCCGCTAGCAGTGCGCTGAACTTGTTGACCGCCTCCAAGTTCCCCCCATAAGCGTGACCGTACGTAACGGTCGCATCCAGCCAGCCGAGGCTCTCCAGCCTCGGCACATGCTCGCTCCACGCCAGCGGCAGCGCTGCCCCGTCGGTCATTACATAAGCGATGCGCAGCTTTCTCCACAGCGGAGCGCATCGTTCCCGGTAGCGAATCCAGCTAACGGCGGCAGGCAGCATGCTGTGCAGATCGCCAAGCAGCACAGGCATTCCCTCCAGCGTCTTTTCCCCGTCAAACAGATCGTGAAAAGGACTTCCCGCCTCCTCCACGGACCGGACAACCCGCTGCAGCGGCGTATATCTAAGCTTGACGATATGGCCCTCAGATGACTGCGCAGCCGGATACGACGCATCGCCGAGCGGCGCCGCTACGAAATGGACCCCTCCCGTTCCCAGCCCAAGCTCGACCGCCGTTGCGTTGAGCAGCACTTCATCCCCTTCTTCCAGCAGCCGAAATACGGATGTGTCATGAACCGCCCGCTGCCTGCTCCCGTCCGCCGCCGCCACGATGACGGTTTGCATCCCGCTCCGAGCGGACAAACATTCCGCAACAACCCCTTTTTTCCAAAAAATCATGCGTTATCCCCTATCCGGTTCGAATCAAAAATAAATGAGCAATCTGGGCGATATGCGGTTCAAAGTTCAAAAGCATTCGCCGATATATATGAATGAGCAATCAAGTTGCATTTTTAAAACAGAAAGAGGAGCCAAAATGACGACATCAACAGCCAACAAACAGCGAAAGACATTTTCTCAAGTATCCCTGCGGGTGAAACTGCCCATATGGATCAGCATTTTGGTCATTCTTGTTCTTGCAGGTACGAGCATCTTTTCCTACATGTTTGCATCAAAATTGCTGCTGGCCAAAAGCAGCGGCGAGATCGATATGAACGCAGAGCGGATCGGGGAAAATCTGTATTCGATCATGAAGCTGGAGGAGCAAAGCTCCTACCTTACCTCCGTTCAGGACACATCCAAGGATCTGCTTAAGCTCAGAAACCAAAAGAAGCTGTCCGACACGGATTTCTTTTCCGCAAAAAACGACCTTCAGGCAAAAACGAACGCCATTCTCGCTCAAAGCCTTAAAGGATCTCCCGGCATGCAAACACTGTCGCTGGTTGATACTCAAGGGCTTACCGTAGCCAGCAGCAATCCGGGCAGTGTGAAAGTGGATCTTTCGGATCGGGAATATTTAAAAGAAGCTCTCCAGGGAAAATTCACCATAAGCGATGCGCTCTATTCGAAAACGCAAAATATCTTAGTAACGGTGTTCGCCCAGCCCGTAAAAGATGAGGACGGCAAAGTTCTAGGCGTATATATAGGCACAATCAACACATCTTTATTCGTCGAAAACTTAAAAAATGTTAAAATCAACCGGGACGGAAGAGTGTTCGTCGCCAGCCGTCAAGGAACGATCATCTATCATTCCGCAGTTCCGGACATGGTCGGACAAAAGCTTGATGCCGATATGTATGCGGAAGTGCTGAAACCAAATCCAACGGACGGAATGCTGCAAGGCAACATCGCCAGCAAAGATACTTATTTCCGCTACGTCAAAATTCCGAAGTCCGACTGGACGGTAGTCGTTGCCGACGAATATGCGGATATTAACAAACCTTTGGACGATCTGTTCAAAGATATCGTGATCGCGGCACTCATCGCCTTCGTCATCGCGATAGCGGCCGGCCTGCTTTTATCGAGAACCATCACATCGCCGATCGTCAAATTGACGGACTTGTTCAAAAAACTGTCCGAAGGGGACTTAACGGTACAGGCCGAGGGCAAGTTTACGAGCGAATTCGGACAACTGGCGGCTAACTTTAATGTTATGGCGGAAAAAAATAAACTGTTGATCGCCGGTATGAACAGCTCCATCGAAGTGCTGAACGAAAGCACGAACGAATTGGAACAAACGTCGAAAAATGCGTCCCAATCGATTAATGAAACATCCGTCACAACGACGGAAATCGCCACAGCCATGGAGTCTCAATCTCGGGAGACCGAACAAATCGCTTCCAAATTTTATGATCTTGGTGAAAAAATCGCGCATTTGAACAGCAGGACACAATTCATCAAGGAACGATCCGAAGCGATCATCGTGGTATTCCATGAGAACAGGGAAATTATAGAAAGCCTGATCGAAGTCAACGGCAAAAACGAGCAGGAAGTGCAAAAAATTTCTTCGAGTACGGCGCAGCTTGTGGAAAGCTCCAACCATATCCGCAATATAACCGGGGCGATCGGCAATATCGCCAAACAGACCAACCTGCTGGCGTTGAACGCTTCCATCGAGGCAGCCAGAGCGGGCGAGCACGGAAAAGGCTTTGCCGTCGTAGCCGAGGAAATCCGCAAATTGGCCGAGCAATCCTCGCAGCAATCCGGCGTTATCAACGAGATCATTCAGCAGACGCTAGAACAAGTGGATGAAAACAACCAAAGCGTGAGCGAAATCCACGCGATCGCAGTCCAAGCGAACGAATTCGTCGAAAAAACGCGGCAATCGTTCGAAACGATTATCGAGCACGTTACGGACATCATCGGGCAAATTAAATCCATGGCCGACGAAGTGGATCTGATGGAAGTCGTTAAAGACGAAGTCGTCGGATCATCCCAAAACTTGTCCGCTTCGGGAGAACAAGTATCGGCTTCAGTGGAAGAAGTGAGCGCCACAATCCAGGAACAGTCGGCACTGATTCAAAAGCTCGCGGCTATGGTGGAAAGCATCGACAGCTTGACCAATGAGCTAGCCAACTCGGCTTCGCAATTCAAGGTGAAATAAACAAGCGGAAAGCCTGCTATGGCGTGCAGTTGAAAAAACCGCCACGCCGGGAGATCCCGCTTCTGCTTGGCAGCGAGCGGAAAGCCTGCTATAGTGTAGTTTTCTCGCACCGCGCGCAGCTCCCAGCGCGCGGTGTTTCGCTGCATGACGGCGGTCGGTCGACTTTCCTCGTCGATGCGCTTTCCGCGAAACATTCCTGCAAATGTGGGAGGTTTTTTTGCGAATACATGAGCTCGGGCCCGTTTATCGAAAAAACCTGCACAATCCAGGCTGGCGAGGAACCCACACGCTAGAGCCGGTCCACATCTGCCGGGTTGCGCGAAGAAAACCTGCAAAAGTACAGTTTTTGCTCGATGGTTACGCCGGCTACGACAAATTCCTGCATATGTGCAGGCTTTTCGCCGCGAACAGGGGCTCAGATTCATTTTCATCGAAAATTCCTGTACTTTTGCAGGCTTTTCGCCAAAATAAGCCAATTTCAGAGGAAAAACCTGCACTATCGCAGGTTTTTCCCTCACCAAGCCGACTAGTGCCCCCGCTTTAGCTCCGCAACTCGTGCAGGAGAGACATATGTTGAGGGCGGCTGCCCCCTTTGGTTCCTCTCCCCCGTTGCTTTATCAACAATTTGACTATCTCTCAAAATGAACCGCTTGCGTCGCAAAACCTGCACTTGTGTGCTCTTGTGCAGGTTTTGCGGGTGTGCGGGCTGCTGGACGGCACAAAACAAAACCACCCTCTGCCAGCCATTCGGCTGAGCAAAGGGTGGTTTGTTATTGACGCCGAGCGGGTCCATCATGTTAGGAGTTACTTGCATATATACGCTAACGCTGCACAGCATCCGTCATTTCCCACGTCTACTGAGTTCGTCGGACAGACTTTTAGCTTTTTGCCGCTTCTTTCACAAGCGCGACGAGCAGTTCCGCCGTTTTTACGAGATCGCTGACGGCGATATGCTCTTTGGTCGTATGAATTTCTTCGTAGCCGACAGCCAGGTTGACCGTCGGGATGCCTATACCGTTAAAAATGTTGGCGTCGCTGCCCCCACCGGAGTGGAACGTATGAGCTTGCAAACCGAGCGTAGACAGAGCTCTTGCAGCGAGCTGCACGACCGGCGCGTCGTCGGCATGCATATAGGATGCGTACACGATTTCTGCATTGAATTCGCAGGTCGTCCCGGCATCTGCAGCGGCCGATTCGCAAGCTTCGCGCATGGAAGCGATTTGCGCTTCCAGCTTCGGCTGCACGATGCTCCGCGCTTCCGCTTCCATCTTGACGCGGTCGCATACGACGTTCAGCGGGCCGACGCCGGAAAAGCTGCCGATGTTCGCCGTCGTCTCGCTGTCGATGCGCCCGAGCTGCATGCGCGCAACCGCTTTGCTCGCCACTTGAATGGCGCTGATTCCGTCTTCGGGATTGACGCCGGCATGCGCCGATCTGCCGTGGAAAATAATTTCGATTTCCGCGCGGCCTGGAGCGGCTGTAGCGATATCGCCGATGCTGCCGTTAGAATCCAGGGCATAGCCGAATTTTGCTTCCATCCATTTGGCGTCCATCGCCCGGGCGCCTTTGAGCCCGCTCTCTTCCCCAGCGGTAATGACGAATTGAATGCGGCCATGCGGAATATTCTGTTCCTTCAAAACGCGGATTCCTTCGAGCATCGCCGCAATTCCCGCTTTATCGTCGCTGCCCAGAATCGTCGTTCCGTCGCTGCGGATATAGCCGTCTTCGCCGATTTGCGGCTTGATGCCTTTGCCGGGCGCGACCGTGTCCATATGCGAAGTGAAGAAGATGACCGGAATTGCCGGATTCGCGTCCGTCGCCTCCAGCGTGCAGATCAGATTGCCCGAGCCGTGCCCGCTTTTGGCCGCAGAATCGTCTTCGGCTACTTGAAGGCCGAGGCTGGCGAATTTTTCTTTGAGCACCTTGCTGATTTCTTGCTCGAATCTCGTTTCGCTGTCCACCTGCACGAGCGAGATAAACTCTTGGACCAAACGTTTCTCCTGGATCATGGACTTTCCTCCGATACATGCAATGAGTTACAATAAGTAGGTACAAGCTGTAAAATCTCCCGGCGATCCGGGATAAAAGGGGTGAACCGCATGTTCCAAAACAAGCTCGTTTTCAAAATCGTCATATACGTAATGTTGATTACGATGGTGTTGTCCAGCCTTTTGCTTTCTTTCAGCTACTTCCTGTAAGCAAGTTCGGCAGGGCGGTTGTAACAAGCTTAGTATATTTTCGTTTCGGAATTATATCCCTCAAGATTTTCCTTCACCCGCTGCAGGAACCTTCCGCAAATTACGCCATCCAGAATCCTGTGATCAAGCGACAGGCACAGATTGACCATGGAACGCACGGCAATCATATCCTGGATTACGACAGGCTTCTTCACAATCGATTCGAACGTCACGATCGCCGCCTGCGGGTAGTTAATGATCGGATACGACAAAATCGAGCCGAAGGAGCCTGTATTGTTGACCGTGAACGTGCCGCCCACCATGTCGTTCAGCGCCAGTTTCCCCGCTCTTGTCTTTTTCGTCAGCTCGTCGATTTCCCGGGCCAGTCCGGCGATGTTTTTCTGATCCGCTTTTTTGATGACCGGCGTCAATACCGAATCTTCCGTTCCGACGGACAGTGAGATGTTGATGTCGCGCTTGACGATAATTTTATCGACGGCCCATACGGAGTTGATGATCGGATAATCTTTAATGGCGTTGACGACCGCTTTAAGCATAAACGCCAAATATGTCAAATTGATGCCTTCCCGGCGCATGAACTCGTCCTTCACTTTGTTCCGCAGTACGACGAGATTCGTCACGTCCACCTCGATCATCGTCCAGGCGTGCGGAATTTCCGTTACGCTCTGGCGCATCCGGGTCGCAATCGCGTTGCGGATCGGCGTAACATCGATGAAATATTCGTTGCGCGCATCCGATGTTTGGCCTTCCACCTCGATCAGCGGCGTAGGCGGATTCGCCGACAGATGAATGCCAGAGCTGCGCACCGGCATTTTGGCGGCGGTTTGCGTCAAATCTGCCGCAGCCGCAGGCGCAGCCGGAGGGACGGGCACCGCACTTGCCGCAGGCGCAGCCGCCAAAGCAGCCGGCTGCCCGGCCGGCGCAGCAGTTCCGCCGGAGGCGATGAACTGCTCCACATCCTTGCGGGTGATGCGGCCGCCGAGACCTGTGCCCGTTACCCGGGACAGATCGACGTTATTGTCCATCGCCAACCGATGGACAGCCGGCGAGAACCGGCCCCGCATGCTTTGATCGCCGCCTGCGGCCAGCGCAGCCCCGGCGGCAGGCGAAACCGCTCCGCCTTGCGCCCCGAAGCCCTGCTGCGGCTCGCTTGCGCCATCCTCAGCAGGCAGCTCCAGCAGGCAGATCGCCTCGCCGACAGCGGCGGTTTCCCCTTCGCCGACCAATATTTTAACAATTTTGCCTTCAATCGGCGAAGGCATCTCCGTATTTACTTTTTCCGTAAACAACTCGCAAATGACGTCGTATTGCTCGACATAGTCGCCGGGCTGCTTGAGCCATTTTCCAACGGTTGCGGACACAAGGCTTTCCGCCAGGTGCGGAATCGTGACCTCCGCGATCCGGCTGTTTGTACCGTTCATGTAGGTACCTCCTAATCAGGCCCCCGCACAATGCGGAAAAGCTGCAAAACTTTTCCGCATTCTCGACAGCGGCGCCCTAAATAATAACAATTTATAATTGCAAAACCGGCCGCAAACAGCCGTTCCAATCCGTACAAACCGGCAGCTCAAAACGGAACACGGCCCCATCCAACCTGCCAAGCTCCGTTATCAAGCCTTCTCTTAGAACATGGCGAGCTTGCGCATCGCGTCCTTCAGCTTATCCGGGCTGAGCAGGAAAAACTTCTCCATCGGCGGATTGTTGCCGACAGCCGGAACGTCAGGACCGCACAGCCTGGCGATCGGCGCGTCAAGCTCGAAAAGCAGCTCCTCGGCGATGATCGCCGAAACTTCGGCGCCGACGCCGCCGGTCTTGTTGTCCTCGTGCGCGATAAGCACCTTGCCAGTCTTGGACGCCGCTTCAAGAATCGCTTCCTTGTCGAGCGGCTGCAGCGAGCGCAGATCCAGCACATGCGCGCTGATCCCTTCCTTCGCAAGCTCCTCGGCGGCGATCAGCGCATAATGAACGGCGATCCCGTAGGCGATTACCGTGATGTCCGTCCCTTGGCGCTTGACGTCGGCCTTGCCGATCGGCACGATGAAATCGTGCTCCGGCACGTCTGCGGAAAGCGCCAAATAGCACTTCTTGTGCTCGAAGAACAGCACAGGGTCAGGGTCGCGGATCGCCGCCTTCAGCAGCCCCTTGGCATCGTAAGGATTCGAAGGCGCTACGATTTTCAGCCCCGGCGTGCCGAAAAACACCGATTCCGGGCACTGGGAATGGTACAAGGCGCTGGCGCCGGTTGCCCCGTAAGGCGCACGGATGACGACCGGGCAGCTCCAGTCGTTGTTCGAGCGGTAGCGGATTTTGGCCGCTTCGCTGATGATTTGATTCGTTGCCGGGAAGATGAAATCGGCAAACTGGATTTCGGCGATCGGCTTCATGCCGTACATCGCCGCTCCGATCGCCACCCCGACAATGGCGGACTCCGCCAGCGGGGTGTCGAGCACGCGATCTTCGCCGAACTGATCGCGCAGCCCTTTGGTGGTGTTCAGGACACCACCCTTGCCCACGTCTTCGCCGAGCACGAAGACGTTGTCGTCCTGATGCATTTCCTCCTGCATCGCAGAACGGATCGCTTCCAAATATGTGATCACTGCCATATGTTATACGCCATCTCCTTCCGCATAAACGTGGAGGAGCGTATCTTCCGGTTTCGGAAACGGAGCCAAATCCGCATACTTTGTAGCCTCGTTAACTTCCTGCTTTTGCTTGTCCTGCAGCTCGCGGTCCTGCTCCTCGCTCCACAAACCGCATTCCATCAAATACTCTTTAAATTTAATGATGCCGTCCTTCTGGCGGTTCGCTTCAACTTCTTCTTTAGTCCGGTAAAGCATGTCGTCATCCGAAGTCGAATGCGGCATCAGACGGTAAGACATCATTTCGATCAATGTCGGGCCTTCGCCGCGAAGCGCTCTTTCCCTGGCTTCCTTCATGACCCGGTACATTTCCAGCGCATCGCTTCCGTCAACCTGGTAGCCCGGGAATCCGTACCCGATCGCCCTGTCCGCGATTTTGCCGGATACCTGCTTGTGAAGCGGTACGGAAATCGCATACTGATTGTTTTCACATACAAAAATAACCGGAAGCTTGTGAACGCCCGCAAAATTGCAGCCTTCATGGAAATCCCCCTGGTTGCTGGAGCCTTCCCCGAAGGATACGAACGTGACGAAATCCTGCTTTTTCATCTTGGCTGCCAGCGCGATGCCTACAGCATGCGGCACTTGCGTCGTAACCGGAGACGAGCCCGTCACGATATTGTTTTTCTTGTCGCCGAAATGTCCGGGCATCTGCCGTCCCCCGCTGCTCACATCTTCCGCTTTGCAAAACAGCGACAGCATCAGATCTTTAAGCGTCATGCCGATCGCCAGCACGAAAGCAAAATCCCGGTAATAAGGCAGAAAATAATCTTTATTCGCCTGCAGCGCAAAAGCCATCCCCACTTGTCCTGCATACTGCCCGCTTCCGCCGATATGGAACGGAACTTTACCGGCGCGCTGCAGCATAAGGCCGCGTTCATCGTACTTATTGGTGAGCGACATGATCGTATACATCCGAACGGCATCTTCGTCCGAAAGCCCCAAACTTCTATGCTTATAAAGCTGACCGATTGACATGGAGGTTGCCTCCTTAAAATAAACATATTTATTACCTGGTCCTAAGACTTGACTCTATAAGCTTATTATAAACGCATTTGCTTCCGATTACAATTTCTAATCCGCAAAATGAGTTATCCGTTTATCGCCACGCCGTCAACCGCCAGCATCGCTTCCCCAAGCGCTTCCGACAACGTCGGGTGCGGGTGAATCGTTTGGCCGACTTCCCACGGTGTCGCATTGAGCACCTGCGCCAAAGCCGCTTCCGTTATGCTGTTCGTCACCTGCGGACCGATCATATGCACGCCGAGAATGTCGTTCGAATCGGCATCCGCCACAACTTTGACGAAGCCGTCCGCCGCCCCGTATACAAGCGCCTTGCCGACCGCCTTGAAGCTGAACTTGCCCGTCTTAATGCGATGCCCGCGCTCCACAGCCTGCACTTCCGTCCAGCCGACGCTGGCAATCTCCGGTCTTGTATACGTGCACTTCGGCACCAAATGCGCCGCCAATTCGTGCGGCGTCCGACCGGCGATATGTTCGGCCGCCAATATGCCTTCATGACCGGCCGCATGCGCCAGCATCAAGCCGCCTGCAACGTCGCCGACAGCGTAAATATGCGATTCCGTCGTTTGCATAAAGCGGTTGACGCTGATGAAGCCCCGCTCGATTTTAATATCCGTATTTTCCAGCCCGATGCCTTCCGTGTTGGCGATGCGTCCGACCGATACGAGCACTTTGTCCGCTGTAAGCGGGATAGTTTCGCCCTGCCGGTCGGCCTGCAGCATCACTTTGCCGTCAGCGATCGTGACGGTCTCGGGCAGCACTTTTGCGCCCGTAACAATGCGAATGCCGCGCTTTTTAAACAAACGCTCCAGCTCTTTGGAAATATCCGCATCCTCCTGGCTGACCAAATGCTTGTCCAACTCGACAATCGTCACACTGACGCCAAAATCGCTCAGCATCGACGCCCATTCGACCCCGATCACGCCGCCGCCGACAATGATAATCGACTCCGGCAGCCGGTCCAAACGCAAAGCCTCTTCGCTGGACAAAATATACTGCCCGTCGACCGTAAGACCCGGCAAATCGCGTGGTCTGGAGCCGGTCGCGACAATCAGATTTTGCGAGAGCAGCATCTCGATTTCGCCATCCTCCCGCTCGACGGAAACCGCCCCGCTGCGCGGCGAAAAGATCGAAGGGCCGATGATGCGGCCGTTGCCGTGATGGACCGTAATTTTATTTTTTTTCATCAAAAATTGCAAACCCTGGTGCATCTGATCCACAATCTTCTGCTTGCGTTCTTGCACCCGGCCAAAATTCAGCTCTACGGACGCCGCCGCGATTCCGTATTCTTCGCTGTGCCGCATCGCCTGAAATACCTCCGCGCTGCGCAGCAAAGCTTTGCTCGGGATGCAGCCCTGATGCAGGCAGGTGCCGCCCATCTTGTCCCGCTCGACGACCGCGACCGTTTTGCCGAGCTGTGCCGCCCGAATCGCCGCCGTATATCCTCCAATGCCCCCGCCAAGCACGACGACATCATATCTATATTCGCTCATTTCGATTCCTCCTCGCTCGCAAGAGCATGATCCAATTCCTGGTAACGGTTGTACGCTTATCTCTACTATATTACTCTTTTTTCGTATGAGAATCATAGTCTAATTTGTGAATTAGACAGGGAAACCGATTCGGAGTATGATGATAGAAAACAACGTAAGGAGCCTTTATGAAAGCACCATTTTATCGATTTATCGCGATTCTTTTGCTCGTGATTCCCGGCCTTGCCGCGACCTATGGCTTTCTCGCCATGAAGGACGCTTTTTTTGCGCAATTCAACAGCGGCGACGGACATATGCTGTGGGGCAAATTTGCGCTCGGACTGATTCTTTTTCTGCTCGGCGTCGCTTTCATCGGCGGATGGACCTTTTTCCGCGACCGCAAACGCAACTACGTCGCTCCGAGATTTAAAGCCAAACGGCAAAAATAAACCCGGACATGCCCCCCGGGAATTTGGCCTCCGGGGCCGCGGAGCGGACGGCACTCGCAATCTCCGCGGCCAGGCCGATCGAATAAAAAGATCGCTTCTCCCCGCTTGCTTCCCGGCAAGCTGGAGCGCGATCTTTTTTTGATGCGGACATCGCTGCTTCTTCCATCGGGGCGGCCGGTCGCCCCCTTCATAGCAATCGGTCCAACCGAGGCGGGAGCTCGCATTGCGGCAGTCTCCTTATCGGAAAGCATGTAGACGTAGCAGCCATTCGCACATTAGGCGGTCCGGCCGAAAACTATTTCAGCGTCATGGACGCGGGTATACTCGATTACAACGATGCCATACATCGTTACAGCGGCGCATAAGGGCTCATGGAATGCGTGACGCCGCCGTCCGAAAACGGCGCAACTGCGCGGGATACAGTTCGCAGGCCCACGAAGTTCCGAAAGAACTCATGACGCCATGGACGTCGCCACATATAAAGCTCAGGCAGTCCGTCAGAGCGTGCACATTTACTTGGCAGCGCTGCGCACACAGGGATATCCTGGTATATGTGCTGCCCATAAACCCACGCGCCAGGCCCGGTCGCCCAATCTACCTGCTTCGCGAAGAAAACCTGCAATGATACATCTTTTTCTCGGTTGATAGGCTGGTCAAGAAATATTCCTGCAATTGTGCAGGCTTTTCACCGCGAACATGGGCTCAGACTCATTTTCAGCGAAAATTCCTGCACTTTCGCAGGCTTTTCGCCAAAATGAACCATTTCTACGAAAAAAACTGCACTTTCGCAGGTTTTTTCCCTGCCAAGCCTCCTTGTCCCCCCACTTCAGCTCCACAACCCATCCAGGAAAGGGCGGATGGACTCAGGGCACTAGTGCTGCTCTATGTCCGGCCCCAGCGGTCAATCCAGTTCAGTATGCGGTTCCGCTCGATCAGCAGCGTCAGCGAGCTCGTCTCGGCCAGCAGATGAACGTAAGCCAGGACGGCGATCAGCCCGATTTGCCCGACCGGCGGGCACGTCATGACGACGCCGTATCCCAGCGTAAAGCCGAGTAAGTTCGCCCCCGCGTCCCCCAGCATGCCCTTCCCCTGTACATCCTGATAAAAAAGCAGCAGACCTCCGGCGGCAGCGGGAAGCAGCGGCAGCAGACCGGCCGAAGGGCCGACAATCAGGAGCAGAAAGAGACAGCCCGGCAAAAAGGCTTTCAATGCTCTTCCGGGACGAACGTCCAGCAAATTGAGCGTGTTTGTCAGCAGCAGCAACAGCAGCAACCGAATCCCCATTTGCCAGATGGGAATTCGGGCGTCCCCGGCAGTCGCAAGCAGCAGCCATGCGCCCGCGCCAAAAACGGCGGCCGCCTTCACGGCCCCCATGCTGAAGGTTCGCGTCTGCCGCCAATACCGGTAGTGACCGCGAAGCCCTTTTACCGTTTTGCTGCCGATAAGGTCATCCGTCCAACCGGCGAGAAAGACGACCGTGGCGGCCAGCACGAACGCGCGAAAATCCGCCTCCCGCAGCGCAAGCGCGGCAACATGTCCGCCTTCGACCGCCAGCCCGGCGGCCGCAAGCTGCAATCGCGCCTGCAGCATCCCTTCCTGCAGCCAGATGAGCAGCCAAAGCACTACCCCCAGCCCGCACGGAACCGGGCGGCCCAAATAGTTCGCTTCCAGGCGGCCATGCGCCTCCAGGAAGCGGCGAACGTGCGGCAGCAGCCACAGCCCTGCCGCAAAAAGCCCGATCAGATCGAGGATCGATCCGATGTCCATGCCGGCTTCCTCTCCTTCCAGCGAGTCAGCAGCGCGCGCCCCACCGCGGCAAACTGCCTGCCGCGGTGAAGGAACCCGTGCCAATCCCGCCCCGTCTCGCGGTGCGTGAATGGCACGTCGATCTCCGCGATGCGCAGGCCGCGCCGCGCCGCATCGATCGTCATCGCGACTTCGACGCCGAAGCCGCGGGCCAGCGCCCCCAGTTCCCGCAAACGGTCGGCGCGAATCGCGCGCTGTCCGGACAAGGGAGCTGCCGTTCTGTAGCCGCTGAGGCGGTAGATGCCCTCGCGCGCCAGCCCCTTCGCCAGCCCGAAACCGGCGCTTTGCCCCGGCCTTGGCAGCCTGGCGATGACCAGATCCGCCCCGGCCGACCGGATCGGCTCCAGCAGCAGCGGCGCATGGGCGATGGACGACCGGAGATCGGCGTCCAGGAACAAAAAAATGTCGCCTCTCGCCCGGGCAATACCCGAGGCCAGAGCGGCGCCTTTGCCCATGCGCCTGGCATGCTTCACCAGCCGATCGGCCCACGGCCACGCTTCCTCGTAAGTCCGGTCTGTGCTGCCGTCGTCCACGACGATGATTTCATACGTTTTGCGGAAACCCCCGTCCCGTAACGGCTTGTCGTCGTGCCTTTCGTCCGGTACCAGCTGTTTGACATGGAGCTCCCATGCAATGTTCAGCACATGGAGGAGCGTTTCCGAGATCGCGCTTTCCTCGTTCCAGGCCGGGATGATGATCGACAAACCCGGTTTCATTCGTTCCCCCCCAGTTTCCATACGGCGTGCGCGAGCCGCCTGGTGATCCAGTGCAGCTGCAGCAAGCTCAGCGCAACGAAGCTCAGCGACAGCAGTATCGAAATAAGCGCATCTTGGAGCCGGGACGAAGCTTGCCGGTACCGGATGCCGAGCCCTCTAATATCGATCAGCCTGTCCCCGATTTTCATCCGGACGAGCAGCGTGCTGCCCATGCCATGTCTGCCTTTTTCCATAAAATCGGCCATATGGGCGTGAGCGCCGGCAGTTACAATCCACTCGCCCCGCTGAGCGTATGCTAGCAGCAGCGCCGCATCCTCGCTTGTGCCGATGCAGGGAAACACATGCGCCTTGAGTCCCAGCGCTTCCACCCGCCGGAGGCCCGGCGCTTCTCCGTCCCGGTAGGCGTGGACGACCAGCTCGGCTCCGCAGCATAACGCCCGGTCGGATACGCTGTCCATATCGCCTACGATAAGATGCGGCTTGTAGCCGCACTCCAGCAAGGTGTCCGCCCCGCCGTCCACTCCGATCAAAACCGGCTTTTCCTGGCGGATATAGGCTCCGGCCGCCTCAAGCTCCTGTTTGTTCCCCTTCCGGCGGGCTACGACGAGCACATGCCTGCCCTCTATTTCAGTTCGCAGCGGGAGCGGAGCCACCGGCTCGGCCGCCGCGCTTTTTTCCTGCATGGCAAACACCAGCGTATTTTCGATAAAACGGTCTGTTAGCTCCGCGGCCTTGCTCTGCGCAAGCTGATGCTTGTGCAGCCATTCCTCTTTTGTAAAAGCCCGGCACGGGATCGTACAGCCCGCCGTTTCCGCGGCGTCTGCAAAAATGCTGATTTCCGCATGCTGAACGAACTTTTCAAAATCGCCCGGCTCCGCCTCCCAGAGCGGAATGCCCTGGCGCAGCAGCAGCAGCGGGCCGTGCGTCGGAAACTCGTCGCTCATCGTCGCCTGGCAGTTAATCACCGCCTTGACCTTGCGGTCAATCAGCTCCTGAGCCGCCATTTCATCCAGATCGCGGTGGCGGATCACCGCAATTCGCCCGGGCGGCAGTTCCCGCAGCAGCATTTTTGTAACGGCGCCGACACTCGCCCTTCCTTTGCACACAGGCTGCGGCTTGCCGGAAAACAACGACAAAGACGGCCAATTCATAGCAGAACACCGACTTTCTTTTGCCTCTGTATTCATGGCCTTATTTTGCCCTTCAGCGAATTATTCTATGTATAATTTGCCTTTTTAATGGAAAGTATTGGGACTAATAACTTTAAGAGAAGGGGACCCATTCGATGGAGCTAAACATGAGTGCAGACGAAGTTCTGAGTCAAATTGTGCAGCTTCACAGCAGCGGAGAATCGTTAGCCAAAAAAAATGTGAAGAAGCAGCATCCTGACTTGATGAAAAACGCTTTGTATTATTATCCGAGCTGGGAACACGCGCTTCAAAAGACCGGCGTCAGCACCGCGCATTAGCAATAGGCCCATAATGCAAAAAGCTCCGGACAGGATTGTTCGTTCCCGTTCGGAGCTTTTTTGTGCCGTTTACTCCAGCACTTCCCATTCGACTTGCAGCATGCGGTCGAGCCATGAGCGGATATTGATTTCAATCGCGCTCTCGATTTCTTCGTCCGTCAATTCGCCCAGCTTGTGCTCGGCAATTTCCAGAACTTCCTGCTTGACCGCACGGCCCTCCACGGATAATTGCACTTGAATGCGCATGAGCCTCACCTTTCTTGAAAACAGCCGCATAAGTATAATGAAACTTTCCTTTGCCGCCGCCCGTATGGTTTATGTATAATCAAAATAACTTCAGTTCGAAAAGAGGAGATTCGCATGTCCGCATCATCAGCCAAAAAGAAACGCAGCAAACGATGCCGCGCAGGAAAATCCGATCCAACCGCCAACCGTCTGGATTGGAACGGTGTACGTCCCGTTACCAGAGCGACGCCGACTTTGCAGGAAACGCTAATTCGTCACAACCGCAAACACAAAACGGGGAATTGGAACCAATCACATGGGGACGATTCCTTTTTACATTTCACCCGTTATCGCAATCTCTTGCTCCGTCATATAGCGCTTTAACTGCTCCCGCTCCTCCGGCTTGAACGCATACTTGCAATCAAAACCGTTAAAGTACAGCTTCCAGCTGCCGACCCGCCCGTCCCCGCCGACTTCAAGCTCCGCCACATACAGCGAATCCGGCTCGTCTTCGAATTGCAGTCCGATATGAACCAGCAGGCTGCCGCCGTCGGCCGGCTCCTTCTCCAGATAGTCGATAATCACTCGTCCGCGCCTCCTATTGAATAAAATGACGTTTATTAATATAATATACTAATGCACCCTTCCTAACAAAGATGAGGTCATGCTAGTTTGAGGAGGAATTCATGTGGCTTATGATCCGCAGGTTGTAGATGCCAAAATTGTTAGTGACAACAAAAAAAACGGTCTTTTCGAAGTCGTTGCCGTACTTAAGGACCGGAACCAATGCCGCCTTATCTTCGAAAGAGATCCCGAAACAGGGATCGGTAAAGTAACGAATTTGAATAGATTGATGAAAGAGCCCTGCCCGATTTGCCGCAAGGACTACTTGTGCAACTGCCTTGACCGCTATAAGCAAAGTATCGCAGATCAATCCATGCATTACATAAAATAATTGTTTTTCATGGGCAAAAAAGAACCTGACCATCGATGATGGACGGGTTCTTTTTTTGTTCACCGCTGCGATATCGTTAACGCGCTGCCGGATCGGGACGATGGCTCATCGCTCGGAGCCGCCGTTCGAATCGGCAAGCCGGTTTTGCCGGTAAGCCGCGCACGCAGCCAGCCAGCGCTCCGCGAGAACCGGGTTCGAGCCAAAATGAAGATGCGTGTAGCCCGCCACCACATTCGGCGCCGTGAACCCTTCCGCTTTCGTGCCGAAGCGGCCCTTGGACTGAAATGCGGGCGCGTATTCCGCCCCTTCATCCGGCTGAAACGTCGAGTAGTGGAACTCGTGGCCGCGCGCTTGTTCCCCCGGTCCGAGGAGGAAGTTGCCTTCCGTGCCCTCGACTTCCCGGTAGCCCAGCGCCGCCAGCTTCCGCTGCATGACGACCTGGCCGGGCACGATGCCGGCCATCGGGTAAGCATTGCCCGCCGTATCCGCCAGCTGCCCGGTGAGATACATGTAGCCGCCGCATTCGGCCAGCGTCGGAATGCCCCCGGCGATCCGCTGCCGGATCGACTGTTTCACGGCGTCGTTCGCCGCAAGCCGGGCGGCAAACTCCTCGGGAAACCCGCCGCCGATATAAAGTCCGTCCGCATCCGCCGGAACCTCTTCGCCCGCAAGCGGGGAAAAGTAGACGCACTCCGCGCCGCCCGCTTCCAGCAGTTCGATATTTTCAGGGTAATAAAAGTGAAAAGCCGAATCTTTGGCGATTGCGATTTTGACCTGCTTGTCCGAAACTGGTCCGGCAAACAAGTAAGGGACGCTTTCCAGCGGCTCGCACACCGACAGTTCAAGCAGCTTGTCCAAATCGATATGTTCCGCCGCAAGCCCGGCCAACCGATCGAAAAAAGCGCCGAGCTCTCCTCTTTCAATCGAAGGAACGAGACCGAGATGCCTTTCCGGCAGCGTAACGTCCGTGTTCCTGGGCAGCCAGCCGATTACCGGAATGCCGCATTCCTGCTCGACCACTTCCTTGACCAGCTTGTAATGGCCGACGCTGCCCGCATTGTTGGCGATAATCCCGGCGATTTTGCCGGCTTGATCGAAATGCTGGAAACCTTTTACAATCGCCGCAGCGCTTCGCGCCATACTCGCTATGTTCACGACCAGCACGACCGGCGCGTCGATGATCCGGCTTATGTCCGCGGTGCTGCCTTCGTCAGACAGCGGATTTTTGCCGTCGTACATCCCCATCACGCCTTCGACGACCGAAATGTCCGCGCCGGCGCTGCCGCGCCCGAATATTTCCCGGACCGCTTCGCGTCCGACCATCCAGCTGTCCAAATTGCGCGAAAGCCTGCCCGTAACCGCCGTGTGATAAGTCGGATCGATATAGTCGGGGCCGCATTTGAAGCCCTGCACGGTGCAGCCTTTCTTTTGCAGAGCGGCCATGATGGCTATGGTCAATGTCGTTTTCCCGACTCCGCTGCCTGTTCCTGCAATCACGATTCTCCGCTGCATCATGCGCCTCCTGCCGATGCCTGCGCCGGAGCAGGAAACTTGAGCAAACCGACCGAAATCGTCACATTCCCCGACTTTTTCTTCACCACGGGAAGCTCATCCGTGCCGGCGTACAGCTTGACGGCCGGTTCGCTCACGCCGTAAGCTCCGGTGAACCGGAAGACGGTTTCCGACGGTGCCTCGATGTTCACCCGATTCAACTCCTCCGCCGGATAGCAGACGAATTCCCAGCCGAATTTGCGGGTCACTTCCAAGAGGCCCTCTTCGTCCTGCTTCAGATCGATCGAGCATATCGCTTTTACGCTGCGCATGGAGAAGCATAGCTCGTCCAGTGTTTCGCGAACGACCGCCTCGATCTCCTCCGCCGAAGTGCCGCGATTGCACCCGATCCCGAGCGCAACGACTTTCGGACGGTACAGCACGCCATTGCTCAAAATGTGCTCCTCTTCCGGCTTCAGCAGCCTGTGCGTGATAAGCAGCACGGCCTGGGGCTCGCTCGCCCAGGCGCCCTCAATCGTGTCGAACACCCGGATGTTCGGCGGCACCGGACGATCGTGCGTCCACCAATTCGGCTCGCCCGATTCCTGAATGACGGCGATCCGCTCCTCGTTGACGACCGAGGCGCTGACCGGCGTCAGCTTGTCGGCCGACTCCCACTGCCAGCCGAACCTGCGGCCGAACAGATCGACGGGGATCGTCTTTTGCACGTCGGAGGCCGTCGTAATGACGGGCCGCGCGCCCAGAGCGGCGGCCACTTCGAGCGTCAGCTCGTTGGCCCCGCCCAAATGGCCGGACAGCACGCTGATGACGTGCTCGGCTTTATCGTCGATCACGACGACGCCGGGATCTTTCTTTTTATCTTGCAGCAGCGGTGCGATCATCCGTACGACCGCGCCGAGCGAAATGATGATGATCAGCCCCTGATAAGCGGGAAATAATGCGGGAAACAGCAGGCGGACGCTGCCGTCGAACAGTTGAATCCCCCGCTGCTCTTCATCGCCGCGGGCAAATTTGCCCATGTAATAAATGTCCGTTCCGCTCATGCGCTCATGCAGCCTTCTGGCGGTTTCCACGCCGTGCTTCGTAATCGCCACAATCGCGTAATCGCCCTGCTGACGGATCGCCGGAACGACGCCTTCCTCAAGCGCGATGGTCATTCTTTCACCCCTCTGCGGAACCGGTGCGTGAACGATTTGTCGTACAGCTTGGAGCGGTACTCGTCTTTGCCGTGAATGTCCGGGTCCAGCGCCCAGCCGGCCAAAATCATCGCATGCGCACGGATGCCGTGCTCGCGCATATCCGCTTCCAATCGGCCGACAGTCGTACGGACGATCAGTTGGTCGGGCCAGGTCGCACGCTGCACGACCGCGACAGGCGTTTCTTCGCTCCAGCCCGCTTCAAGCAGCTCGCTTACGACCTTTTTCGTCAGCGTCGCGCTGAGGAACAAGGCAATCGTGCAGTGGTGAGCCGCCAGGTCGCGCAGCTTTTCCAGCTCCGGCACCGGTGTGCGACCTTCGGCGCGGGTCAGGATGACGGTCTGCGTCAGGTCCGGAATCGTCAGCTCCGCGCCGATCGCCGCCGCCGACGCGAACACCGAGCTTACGCCCGGCACGATTTCGCAGCCGATCCCCTCTTTGCGCAAAAGCGCGATCTGCTCCATCGTCGCTCCGAACATCGCCGGATCGCCGGTATGTACGCGCACGACTAATTTGCCGTCCTTGACGCGGTCGACCATCAGCTGCACCATCTCGCCAAGCTCCATGCCCGAGCTTTTGACCACTTCCGCTCCCGGCTTCGCTTTGGCGATCAACTCGTCGTTCACCAGCGAGTCCGTGTACATGACGACATCGGCTGCCTGCAGCAGCTTGAGCCCTTTGACCGTAATCAGATCCGGATCGCCGGGTCCTGCACCAACGATATATACGTTCATCTATTTTCTCACCACCATCAGCGTTAAATATTCCAGTTCCCGCCCCTGCAGCTCCTCCACGTTGCGCCAAATCATTTCTTCGGAAGAAGTGACTTTCGTCACGACGGAAGCTTTGTGCACCAGGCCGAGATCGCGCAAAACAGCCAGCATCAGGTCGATCACCTTGGCGACTTTAATAAACACGATGCAGTCGTGATCTTCAATCGCCCGGCGCATTTTGTCGTAGTCCTCCACAGCCGGCACGATGGCGATTTGCTCATCACCGTCGGCCAGCGGAAAGCCGAGTCTGGATGCGGATGCGTTCACGGACGAAATGCCGGGAATCGAAATCGCCTGCACCTCGGGATGCCGCTCCTTCATCAGCCTCATGAGATGGATGTACGTGCTGTAGATCATCGGATCGCCTTCGGTCACGAAAGCGACATCTTTTCCTTGCGCGAGAAAGCTCCATACGCTTTCCACCGTTTTGGTCCACTGCGCTTCCAGCGCGTCGCGGTCCCGGGTCATCGGGAACGTCAGTCCGAGCATTTCTTTTTGCTCCGTATTGACGTACAGCTCCGTAATCGCCAGCGCATAGCTTTTCGCACCGCGCATTTTCCGCGGGTAGGCGATCACCGGGCACTCCTTCAGGAGCCGGAACGCTTTAACCGTAATCAATTCCGGGTCCCCGGGTCCGACGCCCAGCCCGTATAAAGTTCCAACCTTACTCACCGCTGCTTTCCTCCCCTTCCGAAACTGCGCGCCGCTTGGCCGTAATGATATAGACCGGGTTCAGCGCTTCAAAACGTTTCATGTTCAAAATCGGCTTGCTCCTCGACACCTGCGCGAGCGTAACCGCAGTAACGAAGCCAAGCTTCGCGAACGTCTTGTCCGCCTCGTACAGCGTCTCCATCGTCGCCGCGTTGAGGACGATCGTACCGCCTTCTTTCAGACGGGCCGCGCAAATGCTGAGCAGCTCCTCCATCTCGCCGCCGCTGCCGCCGATAAAGACAGCATCCGGGTCGGCAAAAGCTTCCAGCCCTTGCGGCGCCCGCCCCTGCACAGCCGTCAGATCGACGCGGAACTTGCGGCTGTTGTCCAGGCAGTTTTGCAAATCGTCGGGATTTTTCTCGATGGCGTACACTTCGCCGTTTCTCGCTATTTTGGCGGCTTCAATCGCTACCGATCCCGTGCACGTGCCGATATCCCATACGACGCTGTCGTGCTTCAAGCCCATCTGGCTCAAGCTCAGCACGCGGACTTCTTTTTTCGTAATCAGCCCTTTGTCCGGCTTGCGCTGGGCGAACTGCTCGTCTTCGATGCCAAGCGTCCACTCGGGGCCGGCGGATTGACGCTTCAAAATAACAACATTGAGCGGGGAAAACGATGCCGCTTGCATCTGCTCCAATTCGTACCATCCGGTGCGTTCGTTCTCGCCGTCCAAATTTTCCGCAACGAAAGCCCGGTACTCCGTCATGCCAAAAGACAGCAAATAAGCCGCCAGCTCCCCAGGCGTATTCGTGTCGTCCGTAAGCAGCGCCACTTTGTCCTTACCGTCGATGCGCTGCGCCAAACCTTTCATGCTGCGTCCGTGCACGCTCGTGACGAAAGCGTCCTGCCAACTTTCACCCATGCGGGCAAAAGCGAGCTGAATCGAACTGACGTTCGGATAAATATTTACGCCGTCCAGTTTTTTCGCCGCATAGCCGCCGATCCCGTAAAAAAGCGGGTCGCCGGAAGCGAGAATGACCGTGCTTCTGCTCTCGTTTTGAAGCTGCGCCATAAGGCTCTGCAAGCTTCCCTTAATTACGATCTTTTCTCCCCGAAAATCGGGAAAAAACGCCAGCTGCCGCTCGCCGCCCACGAGCACTTCGCACTCTTCGATCCATTTGATATACAAAGGGAGCAGGCTTGCCTTTCCGTTATCGCCGATCCCGATTATTTTGATGGTGCTGCTCATCCGTTTCATCCTATCTGTTCAAAATTGTTGCGGCCGCACGGCCGCTTGTCCCAACAGCTCCGCCTTCATGGAAATGATGACGGTTTCGATTTCCGCCAACCCGCCGCCGACCTCTTGTAGTCCGGCCTGGCAGCAGCGGTCGCACAGCTTTTCAAAAAAGCCGCTGACGCCGTTAACCACCATCATGTCCCCTACCTGGGCTGCCGTGTTGGCTCCGCGGATTTCGGCAACCAGCGTTACTGAAGCCCCCGCTTCTTCCGCCACCTGCGCCAAAAATCCGAAATCGACCGGGGCGCTTTTGGAATGGACCATCATGACGCCTTGAGCGACTTTGGAAAATTTGCCCATCATCCCGACAAGCGTCACTTTCCGGACCCCTTGTCTTTGGCACTGGGTGAGCGCGAACCCGACAAAATCGCCCATCTCGACGAAAGCTTCCTCCGGCAGCTCCGGGTACATGCCGATGCCGTAAGTCTCCGTCCGGCCACCGGTGGACAAAACGATATGGTCGCAGCCGCATTTGACGGCGACGCGGATCGCCTGGGCGACGCTCGCTTTGTAGGCCGATGTGGAGAAAGGCACCACGATTCCGCGAGTGCCCAGAATCGAGATGCCGCCGATAATGCCCAGACGCCCGTTGAGCGTCTTCTTCGCAATTTCTTCGCCGTCCGGCACGGATACGATCACCTCGACGCCGCGCTTTTCTTCGAAGCCGTCGAGCACTTCCTGCACGGTTTCGCGGATCATTTTACGCGGCACCGGATTGATCGCCGCCATGCCGACCTCGACCGGCAGGCCGGGCTTCGTCACGCGTCCGACGCCGACGCCGCCGTCAATCGCGATGCCCGGCTCATCGCGCCAGCTTACCCGCACGACGATTTTCGCGCCGTGCGTCGCATCGGGATCGTCGCCGCCGTCCTTGATCACGGCGGCTTCGCCCCACAGCTGCGTATACTCGCAGCTGTGCAGGTCAAAGGCGACCGTATCCCCGGTCGGGATACAGATGCGCACTTGCGCTTGCGGCGCCTGCCCGATGAGCGCCAACAGCGCGGCTTTGGCTCCTGCGGTGGCGCAGGAGCCGGTGGTGTAGCCGTAGCGCAGCGGCTTCGCGTCCTCTGCCATACGCGCGCTACTCCTTGCGCGCGGCGAGAATCGACAGCGCGTTCACCGCTGCGACGGCCACGGGGCTGCCGCCCTTGCGGCCGATGTTCGTGATGAACGGCACGTCCAGCTTCGCGAGCTCCTCCTTCGATTCCGCCGCGGATACGAAGCCGACGGGCACGCCGACGATGAGGCCCGGCTTGGCCGCGCCTTCCTTGACGAGGCGGATCAGCTCCAGCAGCGCCGTCGGCGCATTGCCGATGGCGAAGATGCCGCCTTCCGCTTCCTTGATCGCTTTGCGGATGGAAACGATCGCCCGCGTCGTATTCAGCCGCTTCGCTTCCTCGATTACGTCGGCATCGGAGATGTACACCTTGACTTCTCCGCCGAACTGCTCGATCCGCGGCTTGCTGATGCCGACCTGCACCATCTGTACGTCGGCCACCAAAATTTTGCCTGCGCGGATCGCTTCCACGCCCGCCTGAATCGCCCTCGGATGGAACACCAGACTGCGTCCCAGCTCAAAATCCGCCGAAGCGTGAATGACCCGCTGCACGACCGGGTACTGCTCGTCCGTAAACGGATGCTCGCCAAGCTCCTCCGTAATCATCTCGAAGCTTTTTTCCTCAATTTCCTGCGGTTGTACGGTTAAAGGTTTGAACTCTGTATGAAATTCCACGTAGAATTACGCCTCCTTATTGATCGACTCCCCGATATGCCGAACGACTCCGTCAAAATCCGAGAACAGCGTCCCGTATTCGATGCCCGGCCTGCCGATGACGATGCTTTCGATGCCCATCTCCAGCGCCGCTTCGAGCTTTTCGTCCACCGCTCCGACTTTGCCGCTTTCCTTCGTAATCATCAAAGTTACGTTGTAATGCGCATACAGCGCTTTGTTCAGCTCTTTGGAAAAAGGCCCCTGCATGGCGACGATGTTTTTTTGCTCGATGCCGAGCTCCTCGCATTTTTCCATGTTGTCTTTGCGCGGCAGCATGCGGGCGACGAGTGTCGTGTCAGGCAAACCGTTCAGCCGGTCGGCAAAAATTTTCAGCGTCTTGCTGCCCGTAGTCAGCATGATGCAGCCCTTTTTTTGCGCGGCGGCCTCAGCGGCCTGCTTGTAGTCGTCCACGATCGTGACGAGCGCGCTCTGCTCGTAGGCAAGACTTTGCCGCTCGAACCGCACATACGGAACTTGCGCAGCTTGCGCCGCGGCCATGGCGTTCTTCGACACCTCCTCGGCAAAAGGATGCGTGGCGTCCGCTACGACGCGAACGCCCTTGTCGGCAATCAACCGCCGCATATCCTCGGCTGTCAGCCTGCCTGTCAGCACGGGCAGCCCTGCGGCTTCCATGCTTTTGGCGGCGCTCTCCGTGACGACCGTCGTCAGCACGGCATGCCCGGCTGACCGGATCCGCAGCGCCAGCTCCCTGGCATCGCTTGTGCCCGCTAAAACGAGTATCATCGCTTCGTTCCTCCCGCGTGCTCGTGCTCATGGTCGTGGTCATGATGATGATCGTGATCGTGATGATGATGGTCGTGATCATGATCATGGTGATGGTGATGTCCGTGATCATGGTCATGGTCGTGATGATGATGGTGATCGATATGCTTCATCGCCTCTAGACGGTATTGGCACATGTCGCAGTTCATTTTAACCTCGTCCTGCACCGCTTCCAGCGCCCGGCCGATCAAAATTTCCTGCAGCAGCGGATGGAAGCCGAAGTAAGGAGCCAAATGAAATTCCTGCTCCCGATACTGCCGGCGGTATCCTTCCACCATTTCCTCCATCCGCTGAATCAAAATGCCTGTAAAAAGAAAATAAGGCAAAATAATTACTTTTTTGGCGCCGAGCTTGATGCATCGTTCCACGCCGTCATCCATCAGCGGAGCGGTAACGCCGATAAAAGCCGTCTCCACCCATTTTACTTTCAGCCGTTCCCAAAGCAGCCTGGAAATTTTGAACAGATCGCTGTTGGCATCCGGATCGCTGCTGCCCCGGCCGACGATCAAAAACGCCGTGTCCTCCAGCTCATTCTCCAGCCGAACGCCGGAATCCTGCACTCTGGACGTTAAAATGTCCAAAATTTGATCGTGTACGCCGATCGGTCTGCCGTATGTAAACCCGATATGCGGGTATTTCCGCTTAGCCTCGTCAATCGCCGCGGGAATATGAATTTTGGCATGACCGGCCGCAAATAAAATAATAGGTATGACCACAACCCGGTCCGCGCCAAGCTCGATACAGCGATCGATTCCTTGAGCGATGGTCGGCTCGACGAATTCAAGGAAACAAGTCTCTACGATAAAACCGTCCATCTTCCCGGCAATTTCCGCAATAAACTGCCGGACCTCCTCATTGCCTTCCTCATCCCGGCTTCCGTGCCCTACAAACAAGACAGCATTCATGTCTTTATCCCCTCCCAAAACTTCACCGTGCTCTATCCATAAAAAACGAACATGCTGGTATAACGTTCTAATCGCCGCAGACGGCGTTTTCAATGACGAATCCTTGCGCTTCCTGGTGGCGGTAGCCTTCTATTTCTTTAACGCGTTTAAAAAACTTGTGGAACCGCTCGTTCGGATGCCCTTCCCGCTTGTACCGCTCGACAATTCTGACGACCTGCTCGACGAGCTCCGACGGATCGATGCCTTCCGCTACCGGTTGGGCCGGATGCGCGTTTCTGCCGACGGTTTTGCCTCCCAAAAACAAATCGAACTTTTCCTTCCGGTATACGATGCCGATATCCTGCTGCACCGCGCCATAGCAAGCCATGCCGCAGCCGTTGAAGCCGATTTTCAGCTCCTTCGGTACCTCCAGATTGCCGATTCTTTGATGCAGCGCCTCCGCATAAGGAATCGATTCCCCTTTTTCCAGATTGCAAAAGTCGCAGGCTTTAATCTGCGCAACGTCGCCGATCGGCGAAAGCATGAGGCCGAGCTCGCTCAGCTCGGAAGTGATATCCTGCGGATTGTCCGTCTGGATGCGGACGATCAATTGATGGTGCGGCGAATATTCGATGTCGCCCCTGTCGCCGACGATTTCGCCCAGCGCGCATAACTGCGCCGCGCTCAACCGTTTATTTGCGATCCCCGGGCTTACCGCAAATTCAAAGATCGACTTTGTCGCGGTAAACGCCATCGGCTCCAAAGCCCCCGCAGCGCCGCCGCTGCCCCGGGAAACCAGCTCCAGCGCCTCCATCGCCAGCTGCAAAGGGCTGCTGGCTTGGGCCGCCGCTTGCGCTGCCTGCCGAACGGCCGGCTCTCCGCCGGCTGCGGCTCCCGCGCTTTCGCTCCGGTCTTCGGCCGGAGCCTCTTCCTCCTGCGCGAGCGCCCAAGGCTCCGCCTCGGCCCGCAGCCGCTGATGCGGCTTGAGCGGCTGCGTCTCCGCGCCCAGCGTATATTTGCGCTGATACCCCCGCGGGGTTATCAGCAGGCCGTCATAATTTTGGGTCGCCGAGTTGCCGATAATAATCGTTGTCAGCATCCCGATATCATGATTCAGCATATCGGCCAGCGTCGTTACGACGACGTGCTCCCGATCCCGGTATGCGCTCTTGACGATGCCGACCGGCGTTTGCGGCGAACGGTGCTGAAGCAAAATGCGCTGCGTCTCGACGATTTGCCGCGTCCTTCTTCCGCTGCGCGGGTTGTACAGCGCAATGACAAAATCCGCCTGCGCCGCGGCTTCCACCCGCCTTGCAATAAGCTCCCACGGCGTCAAATGGTCGCTCAAGCTGATCGTGCACGCATCGTGCATAATAGGCGCGCCCAGCAAGGATGCAGCGGAATTGATGGCCGAGATGCCGGGGATGATTTCAACTTCGACGCCGCCCGCTGGCGTCCACCCTTGCTCCATCAACACTTCGTAGACAAGGCCGGCCATCCCGTACACACCGGCGTCTCCGCTTGAGATGACCGCTACCTTTTTCCCCAGCTTCGCTTGTCTGACCGCCTCTTGCGCCCGGCTCACTTCCTCCGTCATTCCGGTTCTTACAATTTGTTGTTCCGAAATCAAGCCGGATATAAGATCGACATATGTATTGTAGCCGATGATGATTTCACTTTCTTGAATAGCCTCGCGCGCCCGCTTCGTAATATGTTCGAAACTTCCCGGCCCGAAACCGATGACGAGCAATTTCCCCGGCATAGCAATCACCCTTTCTAAAAACCTTTTGCACGAATAAAAAAGCATTTCCAACACAACATCATGTTAGAAATGCCTGGTTTGAACGTCTTTTCAATAAGCACAGGAGCAACCGCCCTCTAACACACCCTAATTCCTCGTAGGGCAAAAGT
Organism: Paenibacillus sp. sgz302190; assembly: GCF_059820445.1. Lineage (NCBI taxonomy): Bacteria > Bacillati > Bacillota > Bacilli > Caryophanales > Paenibacillaceae > Paenibacillus > Paenibacillus sp. sgz302190. The sequence continues at coordinate 33,673 of NZ_JBZYAO010000005.1, read as the reverse complement.
GTCGTTCAAACCGGGCAGGTCTCCTGACTTCGATCATACTCCCGGCGTCTTCCCGGGTATTGCCCAGTGACATGCTGCCAAGGAGAGGCTTTGCTCCAAAGCCCGATCGTTACAGTGGCGGGTCCGTGCCGGATTCTCACCGGACTTCCCTTTTAACTGAATGAAACGTATCATTCAGCACCTGGTTCCATCCATATGCAATTAAAATCATCCTATCATCAATCGTATGCATTGTCCATGCAATTATTCATAGACAGAGCGGTAGAGACCTTCCAGCAAACTCTTGTAATCGGCCGGATCGTACGCAATTTCGGAAAAGCCGACATGAATCACTTTGTTCGTCGTACGCACGACAAAAAAACTTTCTTCCGTCCGCTCCGGATCGATGTATGTATAACATTCCAGGTGAGTGCTGCCTGTTTTATTTTGCAAAAATTGCGTTGCCTCGATACTTAGATTTGCATATTTGGGCATGAAAACTCTCCTTCTTAACGAACGTTCTTTGCGGCGGCCCGATACCGGACAGAAGCGTAAAAAACAAGGTACAAACAGCTAAGAACCAGCATAAACACGCCGATAAAAACGAGCGCATCCCGCTGCTCCAGCAGCTTTATGGAATCTTGCGCGATCGCCCAGGGCTTGCGGAAAAAATCCCAGCTGTTATACCGCAAAAAGCGGCCCAAAAACACGCCAACGCTGCACAGCAGCAGCAAGACGCCGGCCAACATCCAGCTTGCGGCCGGGCGAAGCAGTCCCAACCATATTTCGTGCACGAGATAGAAGGCAAACAAGCCGACCCAAAGGGCAATAATCGCGGTAAAAGCGTTCAGCAATACGTCAAAATGTACGGGAACCGACGATTTCAAATATGTCAAATGCACCAGATCCGTCAACATATACGGAGCATTCGGCAAAAACAGGAGCCATACCAGCAATCCGATCAGCAGTCTGATGCGGAATGTTTGCTTCATATGCCACCAGTAACGAACGGCCAGCGCCGCCGCAAGCGGAATCCAGGCCAGCATCAAATTCGGCGCAATCAACCATCTGTACAGAAAGCTGCCCGACGACCCGTAAATACGGACCAGCAGCAGCGCCGTACAAGCCGCTGACGCGACCGCAAGCATACCGACCAAGTAAAACAATGCCCGATTCATTTGCACATATATTTTGAAATTCAGCAGGAACAGCTCCTTTCGACGTTTCTATTATACCGCACAATCTATGAAACACGAATTCTCTCTTTAATTTTCCGAATATTCGTACTATAATAAAACTATCACGATATCGCTTTCAAAATTTCATATTTGGAGGAGGATTCATTATGGGCGGACAGCAAACCGGCGGATTGATCTTTGTGTTCACAGGCACAAGCGGTTCCGGTCGCAAAACAATTGCGCACCAAATTGCCAAAGAGCTCGGCTTCTCATCGGTTGCATCTTACACAACACGAACTCCAAGACCTAAAGAAATCGAAGGCAGAGATTACAAATTCATTTCACGGAAAGCGTTCATCGATGCGGATATTAACGGTGAATTTTTTCAGACGGCGGAAATCGACGGAAATTTTTACGGAATCAAACGTGCGGACATCGATCAAGCTCTCAAGGAACACGGCTCTATTTACGTTATCGTCAACCGCTATGCGGCCAACCGTTTCAAATATGAGTTCGGCGAACGGGCTGTCCGAATTTTTATTTATGCAAACAAGCAGACGATTATGGAAAGGCTTCTGGCGCGCAGCACGCCGATGGACGTTATCGATCATTATATGAACCACTATATCGAGGAAGTTTCCTACCGCAAGCAATGCGAACATGTATTTGAAAATATGGACTTGAGTCAGACTACGGAACTTGTGAAAAACACAATGCTTTCCTACGTACCGGCGCCAGCAGGCTGAACCACCTAAAAAGAGACCCGCCTTTACAGGCTGGAGTCTCTTTTTTTAGCGATTCATGCTCCGCGCATGCTTGCGTCTTAACGCCACATGGCCGCCCAATAAAGAAACCGGCACGATGACGATCAGTCCGATGATTTGGTACCAAAAAGCAACGCCGGGATTGGAAATCAGAGAATCAAAGCCGACCGCCGCGCCAATCACGCCTATGCATCCGGCATTGAAGTACTCGGCCCGTTTGGCTACCTTGGCCGCTACGTAAGCGCCGTAGAAAGACCAAAACATGCCGATAACCAAAAACGCAGCCAGCCATCCCGTGTAAGAATAAATTTTCATCAGATCTTGTTCATTGTCAGATTGCGTGGACAAAAAAATGAGGCTTATGCTTGCAGAAGATAAAAAAGTCCCTACATTGTCCACAATTACGCCTAAAATTACGGCTAAAAAATGAAAACTTTTTTCGCTTTTTTTGTTTTGTTCATCCATATTATGATGTGTTTACCTTTCCTATATACTACTGCCGACTACCATTCATCATAACATGGACGTATGCGGAGTATCCAGTTTGGCGGAATATTCGCTTATTTAAGCGTGCTTATGGCGTCGCGGTCGGAGTTGCAGTTGTCGTAGCTGCAGGCGTTGTAGTCGGCGTCGAAGTGCCAGTTGCCGTTGCTGCAGGCGTAGCGGTTGGCGTCGTAGTCGGCACTGGCGTTGTCGTGGCCGAAGGTATGACAATATATCCTTTGTCCGCCAGGGAGCGAATAATTTTGACGACTTCGGCTCTAGTGATCGCTCCATTAGGAAGAAAAGTGCCGTCCGGGTAACCGTTGACCAAACCCAAGTTGGCTGCCCAGAGGACGTTGTCCGTATACCATTGTCCGCTTGGAACATCGCTGAAAATGCTTTGCGCCGTGCCGGCAGCATTTGTCGGGCTTGGGGTCGCCGTTCCGACATCCAGCGGCCGAACATAGCCTTGATTTCTGGCGGCAATATCAGGATTACGGTAATGATCGACGCTTCTCGCCCTCATATTGTTGCTGGTGCATCCAGCTATTAAGGACATGGATAGTACGGCTGCCGATAAGCACAAATAAAACTTTTTCATTGTTAGCTCACTCCTCTGTTAGTTTCCTTCATAGCATTTGCACGAATCCTTCAAATCAATCGGACGTTTTGACTCCTATGTATGGAAACTAACCCGGTTAGCAAAATGAGACCCATTTAATCAAAAAAATGCCGCTTGCTTACCGGTTGTTAAAAACCGATAAAACAGCGGCATTCTTTTTAAAAATGTGAAAACCGAATTACAAATCAAGAAAGCTTTGGATCAGTAAAAACGGCAGTGCACCAATCGCAATAAATGCATAAAGAAAACCTTTTAAAAAACTCATAACTTGTTTCACAATAATCACTCCTATTCTTTTGTCTATATTGTGAACTTAGTTCCATCTTACTCCTTTTTTTCGGCCGTTTTATTAAAGGAACATGAAAGCAACATTAATTTTCACAGCAAAAATGGCCGTAATCGCTTCCACTTGTGATTAAAATCATAGTCAACAAAATTAATTCTCATTTATTTCCATTTTATGTATTTCATTATTGATAGTTTTATGTTACTATATATATCATAATGATGTTATTATTTCTCATATAACCCTTTATATGGGCATTTGTATGCAGAATCTTGCATCATTATCCATTGCGCTTGCTAGTCTTAGATGCGCACTAAACTAGTACAGCCCAATATTGACCATTGGTTAAAAAAAAGGAGGCGATGTTTAAGTAGCAGTATCCAAACCATTTGTTTCCTTTAAACGGGAAAACAAAACTAAACCATTTAAGTTGGGAGAGATTCATTGATGAGAAAAGTATGGGTATCTATGATTACGGGTGCATTTTTGCTGGGGGCTGTGCAATCCGCACAAGCGGCTCCGCAGAGCAAGCCTGATGCTCTGAAAGATTGGTCTCCTGCCTTGTTCACAGCGGAAAATTGGAGCGCACCGAACGGAACTCCGGGCGAAGAAAAAATTTGGAAGTATCTCGACAGCAAAAAAGAGAAGCTGCAAATTGGCAAACGCGTTGCGCTTAAAGATCAAATTAAAATCGTGAAACAAGAAACCGACGCTAAGACAGGCGTACAGCATTATCGGTTAAAGCAGTATATTCAAGGCGTGCCGGTTTATGGCGCGGAGCAGACGGTGCATATTGATAAAGAAGGAAAAGTCACTTCCTTCTTCGGCAGTGTGCTGCCGGATGACAATCAAGCGTTGTCCAAAGGCATCGCTTCCCAAATTACGGAACAGCAAGCCATCTCTATTGCCGAGAAAGATACAGAAAGCATCGTCGGTAAACTTGGCGAGCCCCAAAAAACACCAAAAGCTGAGCTGAACGTATACTTAAATGATGGACAACCTGTGCTCGCCTATATAACGGAGGTCAACGTTCTGGAGCCAACGCCGACCCGCACGCGTTATATAATTAGCGCCGAAGACGGCAGCATTATATTCAAATACGACTTGCTGCAGCATGCCACGGGTACAGGCACAGGCGTACTGGGCGACACCAAAACGTTCACAACCACTTTATCCGGTTCGACTTACCAATTATTCGATAGCACCCGCGGCAACGGCATTGTAACTTATACCGCTTCCAACGGCACCTCGCTGCCTGGAACCTTGCTGACCAAGTCCAACAATGTTTGGACAGATGGAGCAGCGGTAGACGCGCATACGTACGCAGAAAAAGTATATGACTTCTACTCCTCCAAATTCGGCCGGAACAGCCTGGACGGCAACGGCTTGCGGATCAAATCGACGGTTCATTACAGTACCGCTTACAACAATGCCTTTTGGAACGGCAGTCAAATGGTGTTCGGAGACGGGGATGGATCTGTTTTTATCCCGCTATCCGGTGATTTGGACGTAGTCGGCCATGAATTAACCCATGGCGTTATCGAGTATTCCGCCGATTTAAATTATTACGGAGAATCCGGGGCGCTAAACGAATCCATTGCCGATATTATGGGAAATACGATCGAATCCAAAAACTGGCTGATCGGCGATGCCGTATATACGCCTTCCGTCTCCGGAGACGCACTTCGCTCCATGTCAAATCCAACATTGTACGGCCAACCCGACTACTATCCGAACCGCTACACCGGTTCCTCTGACAACGGCGGTGTGCATACGAACAGCGGAATCAACAACAAAGCGTTCTACCTGCTTGCTCAGGGCGGTACGTTCAAAGGCGTCACCGTAGCCGGAATCGGCCGGAGTGCGGCTGTAGATATTTATTATCGTGCCCTTGTTTACTATCTGACCCCTACATCCAATTTCTCAGCTATGCGCGCTAGTGCCATCCAGGCGGCAACCGACTTGTACGGAGCAAATTCCAGTCAAGTAACAGCGGTTAAAAATGCTTATTCCGCGGTTGGGGTATCATAATCCGCCGCAATACGGCACCGCTTATGAAACAAATCGTTAAACATTAATGGATGAAAAGCAGGGCTGGCCCTTGTCATAGCGCAGTCGATTGAACCACTTGCGAGTGCAAACAATCGCTTCAACGTTATGCGAGGGCCAGCCCTCTTTTATTAAAGAAAAACTGCTCCTTTGCCGATGCGAGCGCTTATATCTTCCAGCCGCGAAATGCTTGCCTTCAACCAATGGAAACAGACCCTTAATCTTAATACACGTACGTTACAAATGCAGTTCCATGGGATCGTTACATAGCGTATACCCGTTCCTTGAATAGAACTCCCTGCTCTCTTCGCTTGGCCAGACGATAATGAATTCAAACTTGCTAGCCGTCGCCCACTCACGAATCACTTGTAGAAGTTGACCACCGATTCCTCGTGACCGATAGCCTGGGTCGGTGTAGACGTTAGTCATGTAGGCAAACGGATATGTATTTCTTCCTGGCCGCGGCACTTTATCGATCAATTGGATATAGACATGAGACGTTATGATGCCATCCAATTCTGCAACCCAAATATGCCAGCGTTCGCCAAGCATAGCCTGTTCAAGAAATGCTCGGCACTTTGCAGCAAAAAGATCGAAATCATCCCGTACATGGGGTTGATGCTCCGAAGTAAATTCCCACCGCATCAAAATCAACGACTCAATGTCATTCTCAGTGGCCTTTCTAATGTTCATGAGCGACCTCCAACGTATTCATGTTCTAAGATCGAATACTGGTATGAATCGTGCCATTTTCCTTTGTTCCATCAGTATTTGGCCCCCAAATCATATATCGAACAACCTCGGCATCTGATGCGTAACGATGAACAGCGTTATAATCTTCAATTAAGAACTCTCTAATTATCAGACGATCCGTTTCTAGCCTCATAGTATCTCCCCTGCCTTTTTAGTCACTGAATCGCTACATCTTCTCATTATCCCTAAAGTGAAAATGTTCGTGGTAAATTCCGTTCATTCCGATCAGTTTGCCGCTCTTCTTATGATAGTAAGGAAACGTACGATTTATGGGCAACTGGAGGAGATGATAATTCATATTTTTCGGTAATGCATCCAGTTCAGCGATAGCTTTATCGCGAGAAGTGTAAATTCCGATCGGATAAAAGTTGGGGAAGCCTCCTGTATTCTCAGCTACAAAAATCGCCCAAATGTACTCATCCACCATTCAAAATAATCCTCACTTTCCACATGCGCCCGATTTACAAGTTCCAAAATTGCTAGTCCCCCTCAAAAGCATAAACCTTGTGGAGCAATCTTCGCAATGAAAAATCAAGTATTGTAACGTTCATATCTGTGTTAATGCTAGCTAGTATGCCGTGAGTCATTCTGAAAACGCGGGCCTGTATAATGCAGACGCTATTTGCGTTGAATCATCTATGTTACTTGTATAACGAAAAGGATTTGTGGGATAATTGACATTGAGCGTCATGGGTATGAAATACAATTTTAGGGTAATGGAATGGAGGGTTTTCCGTAATGTCGGATAGCACCGCAAGCAATAATCCGGGAAAAATGCACTTTATGTTATGGTCTACGCCGCCAAGAACAACTTTTCCACAGGATATGACCGCAGAAGAACGGAACGTTATGCACCAACACATTGCCTATTGGACGGATAAACAGAATCAGGGGATTGTTCTGGTTTTCGGACCGATTCGAAAACCGAACGATCCTCACGGGCTCGCCATCATCGAGGTTGAAAATGCAGACCAAGTCCCACAACTCATCGCAGAAGATCCCGCCGTTATAGCGGGTGTGATGACTACGGACTTTTATCCGATGTTGGCAACCTTACCCAAATAACAATCTTCACTAAAGAATTCACTTGCGGCGATACAGACAATGAAGCCTTGCGTATGGCTAAAGAGTGTTTAGCGCTTCATCTATACGGTATGGAACGTGATAATGACGATATTCCGGAACCAGCACGGGTAATTGATATCAAAAAGGAAAATGAGCGTCAGGCAATCGTACTCATTGAGGTGTGGATGACTCCTTTTCGCGATGAGATGGCGAACAAGTCCGTAAAGAAAACGCTGACCATTCCGAAATGGCTCGACGATATCGCAGTAGAGCAGCACGTAAACTTTTCGCATATATTACAGGATGCGCTTAAAACGTATCTTGGCGTAAGCGATCGGAATAAATAACGTAGAAAACCTACCGTTTAGCCGCGGTAGGTTTTCTACGTTATCTGAGCGAATCTAGCCGCTAAATTAACCCGTTTGTTACGTGAAGGAACGATCAAGTGGTTTAGCGAGCTTCCAAACTCCGCGTCATTCCTGCTTTCACGACACCTTATGCTCAATTCTCAGCTTATCCGCCACCATCGCGATGAATTCGCTATTCGTCGGTTTCGATTTCGATATATTAATCGTGTAGCCAAAAATAAAGCTGATGCTGTCGATGTTGCCGCGGGTCCAGGCGACTTCAATCGCGTGGCGGATGGCGCGTTCGACGCGGCTTGGGGTTGTTTTGTATTTTTCGGCAATGGCCGGGTACAGCGTTTTGGTAATGGCTCCAAGGATCTCGATGTTATTGTAAACCATCGTGATCGCTTCTCGCAGGTACTGGTATCCTTTAATATGTGCAGGAACGCCGATTTCATGTATGATGCTCGTAATGTTGGCGTCCAAATTTTTACCTTTTGGCATATGAACAACGTTCGCTTTGGGTGAAGGCGAAGTCATGGCCGCAGATTGATTGCCTCCAACCAGCTGACGGATTCGATTCGTAAGCACTTCCATATCAAAAGGTTTAAGTATGTAGTAAGAAGCTCCCAGTTGAACGGCTTTTTGGGTGATGTTTTCTTGCCCGAAAGCGGTCAGCATGATGATCTTGGGCTGCGGATTCAAATTCATTTCGCGAAGCTTTTCAAGGACGCCGAGGCCGTCCAGATGAGGCATGATGATGTCCAGAATCAGTACATCCGGCACTTCGCGCTGCTGTTCAATGAAGCGAAGCACCTCATTTCCGTTGTAAGCGACGCCTGCAATTTCCATGTCCTCTTGTTCACCGATAAACTCTGATAATAAGTGAGTGAACTCACGATTATCATCTGCCAGCAACACCTGAATTTTTTGCAACTTGAAATCCTCCTTTTAGCTACTAATACAAGTTGATTTGGTAAATTTTCTCTCTTAGGTTAAGGTATTCGACACCCTGGTTTAAATTCCTCCTGTCGAAAATTATTTTTCTTTCCTTTTTTTTCGATTTCTTATATAATTAAATATTTATCTTCTATTTCCAACATTTTTCGACATGATTATTTGGAAATTGAACCATATAAGAAAGAGAGGCCATATAAGAGAAAAATCAAAGGCCTCTAGCTAGCCTTTGATTCTGTCGATGAAGGTCTCAAAATGATACCGGAATCCTGCAGCATCCATTCGATGAAACAGCCATAGCCGCTCGTCGGATCGTTGACAAATACATGCGTAACCGCTCCGATCATTTTGCCGTTCTGGATAATAGGGCTGCCGCTCATGCCTTGCACGATGCCGCCTGTTTTCTCCAAGAGCCGCGGGTCGGTAATTTTGATCACAATGCCTTTAGTGGCCGGGAAATCCTGTTTGGAAACGTGGACGACCTGAATATCGAATTTCTCGACTTTTTGACCTTCCACCACCGTGTAGATTTGGGCTGGGCCTTCTTTCACTTCTTCCGCAAAAGCAACGGGGATCGCATCTTTCTCCAGGCTATGATCCGGTGCCGAGTACATTTTGCCGAAAATGCCGAAGGCGGTATTTTTCTCGATATTGCCGATCACTTTGCTGTCTTTGTATAAAGTGGCGCGTTTCTCGCCGGGTTCTCCGTTGTGGCTTTTGGCGATGGACGTTACGTTCGAATAGACGATGTCCCCTGCGCCAACGACGATCGGAGTTTGCGTGTCCATATCCGTAATCACATGCCCCAGCGCCCCGTATACGCCCTGATCAGGCGCATAGAAGGTCAAGGTGCCGACACCGGCTGCGGAATCGCGAATATACAGCCCTAGCCGGTACGATTTATCGACGATGTCGTAAGCAGGCTGCAGCTTGACTAGAATCTCTTCGTTATTGCGGCGAATCGTCAGATCGAGCGGTGCTTTACTTTCTCCAGCTTTCGTAACGAGATCTGCTACTTTGCTGACATCTTTGGATTCTTTGCCGTTAATTTTGGTAATGAGATCGCCGACCTGAATTTTGGCTTCTTCTCCGGGGGAAATCTTTTTGTCCTGAGCAACGGAAACAAGATGGTGGCCGACGACCAAAATACCCGCCGACTTGATTTTTACGCCTATCGTCTGGCCGCCGGGGATCACTTTCAAATCGGGAACGACGTTCACTCTAACCGTTTTGATCGGAATGGCGCCGAACAGCTTGACTTTCATTTCCGTTTGGCCGGAACGGTCAGACTGCAAAGAAATAGGCTCTTTCAAATTAACCTGAAATGAGTGCTTGGCATTGCCGTTGACTTTTACGATATCCGGATTGTTGACCGTGACCTGGGCGCTCACCGGCATCGTCAATTGGAGCTGTTTTTTCTGGCCGCTGAACAAGCGCAGTTCTTCGGGAAATGAGGCAAAGCTTTGGAAAGGCGCGGACAAACTAACCATACAAACGAAGAAGACGAGCAAGAGTCCTATCAATCTTTTTCTTTTGCTGGATTGCAACTATTTCACGCTCCTTTACACTTCCTGAGCCCTGACGAACAGCTTCGTCAAATGCGTACCTATAACTTAACCCCACTCCCCCGGTTTTATAACTGAAAATGATAGCTGTGCAAACTTTTATATCCTTGATTTCTTTTCATTCGCCAAAGTAATCATTTCTTCCGCATGGTGCAAGGTTTTATCCGTAACTTCAACGCCGCCGAGCATTCGCGCCAGTTCCTGCGTCCGCCCCGCTTCCGGCAAATCGTTGACGCGCGTAAACGTGCGCTCGCGGTCCACTTCCTTATGGATGGCAAAATGAACATCGGCCATGCAAGCCACCTGCGGCAGATGCGTGATCGAAAATACTTGGCAGCTGCGCGAAAGCACCGACATTTTCTCGGCGATCGCCTGCGCGGCGCGGCCGCTTACCCCTGTGTCGACTTCGTCAAAAACGAGCACGGGAATTTGATCGATGCGGGCGAATATCGCCTTCATCGCCAGCATAATCCGCGACAGCTCGCCCCCCGAGGCGATTTTGCTCAGCCCGCGCAGCGGTTCGCCGGGATTCGGCGCCATCAAGAACTCGATCTGATCGATACCTTCCCGGCTGAAACGGACTTTGCCGCCGTCCACATCGATTCCGCGTTCGTCCGGTACACGCTGGACTTGCACCCGGAATTGGGTTCGTTCCATTTGCAAGTCGCGCAGCTCCGCCTCAATTTGCACGGCCAATTGTTCCGCAAGCCGCTTGCGGATGTCCGAGAGATCGACCGCCGCCGCGGCGAGCTGCCGCTCCAGAACGGCCAAGCGGTCCTCCAGCCTGCGGATATGCTCGTCTTTATTTTCGATGGTGTCCACTTCTTTAATGATTTTATCCAAATAAGCGAGCATTTCCGGTATATGTTCCCCATATTTGCGGCGCAAAGAGGAAATCTGGTCAAGCCGCTCCTCAATAAAATCGAGCCGCTCGGGATTGAATTCGATTTCATCGCGGTAATCCCGCATTTGATAAGCCGCATCCTCCAACTGGTAGTAGGCAGATTGCGCCTGCTCCAGAAGCGGGTTCAGCTTGGCCGAATCCAACTGGACGATGTCCTGCAGCCGGTTGATCGATTTGCGCACCGCATCCAGTCCACGATTGGAGGCGTAAAGCAAATCGTAAGACTCCGAGGCGCTTTGGTACAGCTTTTCGGCATTGGCTAGCTTGCGTTTTTCCTCAGCCAGCGTTTCGTCTTCGCCCGGCTTCAGCTTCGCCGCGGACAGCTCCTCAATTTGGAACCGGTACAAATCGAGCATTTGCAGCGCCTGCTTGCTCGTCTCCTGCAGCTCGCGCAGTTCCTTTTGCAGACCGGTGTACTGGTCGTACGCCTCCTGATAGGTTTGCTTCGCCCGGCGGATTTCCGCTTCGCCGAACAGATCGAGCGAATGAATGTGCTCGTCCACTTTTAACAAAGACTGGTGCTCATGCTGCCCGTGAATGTTGACCAGGCTTTCGCCCGCTTCCTTTAGCATCGTCAAATTGACCAGTTGCCCGTTGATCCGGCTGGAACTTTTCCCCGCTGTCGTCACTTCCCGGCGTATGATCAAATGCTCGCTAGCATCGGCTTCTATCCCGAGATTCGTAAGCGTTTGCCAAACCGGATGATCGGCAGGCAGCTCGAACATCGCTTCGATCTCCGCCTTATCTTCGCCGTAACGAACCAGCTCCGACGAGCCGCGGCCGCCTGCGATCAGTGTCAAGGCATCGATAATGATCGATTTCCCTGCGCCTGTCTCCCCCGTCAATACATGAAAGCCTTCTTTAAACCGAATATGTACATGTTCAATGACCGCCAGGTTGCGAATCGATAGTTCCGTCAGCATGTTTTCCTCCAGGCATTAGGATAGTAAGGACATGATTTGATTGACAAAAGATTGGCTTTGATCTTTGCCGCGGCAAATAACGAAAATCGTATCGTCCCCGCCGATCGTTCCCATCACTTCCGCCCACTCCAGGTTGTCGAGCAGCGCGCAAATCGTATTCGCCGTTCCCGGCAAGCATTTCATGACGACGAGATTGTCCGTATAATCGATGCTCACAAAATGATCGCTGAGCGCCCTGCGCAGCCGCTGCATCGGGTTGTAGCGCTGATCCGCCGGCATCGAATATTTGTAGCGGCCGTCATCCAAAGGAACTTTGATCAGATGAAGCTCTTTAATGTCCCGGGAAACGGTTGCCTGCGTTACATGAAAACCGGCGGCGCGCAGCGATTCCACAAGCTCATCCTGAGTTTCAATCTCATGATTCGTAATGATTTCCCTTATTTTCACATGCCTTTGACCCTTCATTGCTTACACCTCTATATGAAACGTAATTTTTTTAATTTTTTGCTGCTCCATATCTACATACAGCACGCCGGACGCTTCCGGATAAATAAGGCTGTAGGGCAGCAGCATATCGCGAACGGCGCTTCCCGTCATTTCGAGAGGCTTGCGGTCTTTGGCCAGCTTTACCAGGTACAACTCTTCGTTCTTTTGCACAAAATAGTCGATAAAATACCGGCTTTCCAGCTGTTCGCTGTCATTCACAACCATGGTGACGGGAACCTTGGTTTTCCCTGCGAGCACATCAAACCCGGCTCCTTCCAGCAGTTCCACAGTATCGTCATAAGGAACATCCGCTTCGGCAGGCACGCGAAAACGCTTCTTTACAGGCGTATTCAGCCACCGCTGGAAACGCAGCATCATAAAGCCCGTAAAGACGATCAGGATTAGCAAAATGACTGTAATATCGCCCTTTTCCATGTCCATCACCTCGCCTTACTATTCGCGGGGTTCCCGGAAAATCCTTTTTTTCCAGCAAAAAACCCATCTCTGCGCCCTCATGTCACACGGACGGGCTCAGGATGAGTTTATTTGCCATGCAGTTTCTGCGCTTCACGAACCGTAGTCTGAATGGCAGACTCCATGCCGCCCGCGGCAATCGAAGAATGCTCCCCGCCGCAGGTCCAGTACGCCAAAAACTCAATATTGCCTTCCCCGCCCGTAATGGGAGAAAAAGTCAGCCCCTGCAAGCGAAAACCCAGCTCATCGGCAAAAGCAAGCACGGACCTCAGCACTTCTTCGTGTACTTCGGGGTCGCGAACGACGCCAGATTTGCCGACTTTGTCCCGGCCGGCCTCGAATTGCGGCTTGATCAGCGCGATGACGGCGCCTTGCTCCTGGAAAATCTCTTTCAGCGGCGGCAAAATGATACGCAGCGATATAAAAGAGACGTCAATCGTCGCAAAAGTCGGCGGCGGTCCCGTCAAATCGTCCCTTTTGGTGAAGCGGAAATTCGTCCGCTCCATGACGTTCACGCGCTCGTCGTTGCGCAGCGACCAGTCCAGCTGGTTGTAACCCACGTCGACAGCGTATACGTAAGAAGCCCCGTTTTGCAGGGCACAGTCCGTGAACCCGCCGGTCGATGCCCCGATATCGAGCATCACCGCCCCTTGCAAATCGATGTCAAACAGTTTCAGCGCTTTCTCCAGCTTCAGCCCGCCCCTGCTTACATAAGGATGCACGGCGCCTTTGACCTTGAGCGCGGCTTTGCGGCTGATTTTGGTGCCTGCTTTGTCCACAGGCTCTTCATCCGCAAAAACAAGGCCTGCCATAATAGCGGCCTTCGCTTTTTCCCGGCTTTCAAAATATCCATGCTCCAAAAGCAAAATATCAATTCGTTCTTTATCCGACGACATGTAAAGTTTGAACTCCTTGTCTCGCAGCTTCGTTAGCGAAGCGGCTGCGTGCACCGCCCCGCCGGTTTTACGCCCGCTGGCGTTTGCGCGGAACTAAAGCTTTCACTTCCGCGACAAGATTTTGCAGCGTCAGGCCGACTTCCTCGCGCTGCTCCTTCACCGAACCGTGCTCGACAAAATAGTCGGGCACGCCGAGCAGCTTGACGGGCAGCCCCACAATACCGCGAGCCGCATAAAATTCCAGCACCGCGCTGCCGAATCCGCCTTGAATCGATCCTTCTTCCATCGTAACGATCGGAAGAGCTTCATGCGCCAATTGCAGCAAATACGCTTCGTCCAGCGGCTTAATAAACCGCGCATTGACAACGCGCAGATGGAAGCCCTCTTTCGCCAGCAGTTCGGCCGCTTCCTCGGCGATTTCCACCATCGGACCGACGGCCAGCACGGCCGCATGGTCGCCGTCCCGCACCGTATCCCAGGTGCCGATCGGAATCGCTTTCGGGACCTCGTCAAGCTTCGCGCCTCGCCCGTTAATGCGGGGATAACGGTAAGCGATCGGACCCTCACCGTATTCAAGCGCCGTCTGCATCATATCCCGCAGTTCCCGCTCGTCCTTCGGCATCATCAGCACCATATTCGGCAGCGAGCGGAGAAAGGCGATATCGTACACGCCTTGATGCGTCTCGCCGTCCGGCCCGACAAAGCCCGCGCGGTCGATGGCGAACGTCACGTTCAGCTTCGGCCGGCAAATATCGTGAACGACTTGATCGTAAGCTCTTTGGAGGAATGTCGAGTATACGGCATATACCGGCTTCAAGCCTTCGCTGGCCAATCCCGCGCACAGCGTTGCGGCGTGCTGCTCGGCGATGCCTACGTCGATCATCCGATCCGGGAACTGTTTGGCAAACTTCAGCAGCCCAGATCCTCCCGGCATCGCCGGCGTGACGGCAATGATCCGCGAGTCCTTCTCCGCCAGCTCGATCAGCGTATTGCCGAAAACTTCCGTATACATCGGATGGCCTGCGGATTTCAGCATTTGGCCCGATTCGATCTTGTACGGCCCTGCGCCGTGCCAGGTCAGCGAATCTTTTTCCGCCGGCGTGTAGCCTTTGCCTTTGGTCGTTACGACGTGCACGAGCACGGGTCCGGCCACTTTTTCCGCCTGTTTGAGCGTATCCATAAGCACCGGCAAATTATGTCCGTCGACAGGGCCGATATAGGTGAAGCCCAATTCTTCGAACCAAACGCCGTTCAGTACAAAATATTTGAGACTGTCCTTCAGCTTCTCCGCCGTCTTGGCCAGCGTTCCGCCGATGGCAGGAATTTTCTTAAGTAAATGCTCGACTTCCTCTTTCGCTTTCAAATAGTGGCGGTCCGAGCGGATCTTGCTTAAATAGTTATGAATCGCCCCAACGTTGGGCGCAATCGACATTTCGTTGTCGTTGAGCACGACAATCAAATTTTTCTTTTCATGGCCGATATGGTTCATGGCCTCCAGCGCCATGCCGCCTGTAATCGCGCCGTCGCCGATCACAGCGACAACTTTGTAATGCTCGCCTTGCAAATCCCGCGCCATCGCCATGCCCATCGCCGCTGACAGCGAAGTGCTGCTGTGGCCGGCCTCCCAGACGTCATGCTCGCTTTCGGAGCGTTTGACAAAACCGCACAAGCCCTTGTATTTGCGGAGCGTATCGAACTTGTCCATGCGGCCTGTCAATATTTTATGAACGTAAGCTTGGTGGCCCACGTCAAATATCAATTTATCGTACGGGCTGTGGAACAGGGTATGCAGCGCTATGGTGAGCTCAACCACACCTAAGTTGGGGGCCAGATGTCCACCTGTAACGGACAGCTTCTCGATCAGAAATTGCCGGATCTCATCCGCCAACGTCTCAAGCTCCGTTATGGATAAACGCTTCAAATCCTCAGGCTGATTGATTTGTTCGAGCAGCACGCTTGTTTCCTCGCTTTCAATGTTCAAAATGCTAAGTTTGCACCATTATAACATAAAATGGAGCGCGACGTACTATATCGGCGTTCGCTAGTGATCCCTTTGCATCAAATAATCCGCCAGCTGCAGCAGACGGGCGGGATTCGGCAGCTGCGCCTTCAACAGCGCTTCTTTGCCTTCGGCGGTCAGCTGTCTCACTTTTTGCTCCGAAGCTTCGATCCCGATGAAATACGGGTACGTCACCTTTTCCTGCTTCTCATCGCTTTTAACCGGTTTGCCCAGTTTTGCTTCATCTCCGATGAGATCCAGAATATCATCCTGAATTTGGAAAGCGAGGCCGATGCATAGCCCGAACCGGCTAAGCGCGGCGAGCTGCTCTTCCGACGCTTCGGCAATGTGGCCGCCGGCGCGCAGGGAAAAGACGATCAAATCGCTCGTTTTGTGCGTATGAATATATTCAAGCTCTTCCAGCTTCGTGATGCCCTGCTCGCCCAGCATGTCGGCGGCTTGTCCGCCAACCATGCCCCGGGCTCCGGCAAAGAAAGAAAGCTCTTCGGTAATGGCAAGTATGCGCTCGGCCGACGCGCCGTGAACCTTGCGCGCCTGCGCAACGCTGTAGAACGCATGCGTCAGCAGCGCGTCGCCGGCCAGAACGGCCATCGCTTCGCCGTATACTTTATGGTTCGTCGGCTTGCCGCGGCGATAATCGTCGTTGTCCATCGCCGGCAAATCGTCGTGAATCAGGGAATACGTATGAATCATCTCGATGGCGCAGGCGACCGGAAGCGCCGCTTCCTTCGAACCTCCGAGCGCCTCTGCCGCTGCCAGGACGAAAATCGGCCGCAGCCGCTTGCCCCCGGCCATCAAAGAGTAATTCATCGATTCCCGCAGCGGACCGGGGACCTGCCACTGGGCAGGCAGCGACTCAGCGAGCGCCGCCTCCACTTTTTCCGCTTCTTCGGTTATATAGTCGCGTATCGTGCTTATGTTATTCAACCGAATTCCCCTTATCCTCCAAGGCCGGTTGGAAAGGCTTGCGGGTGACGCCCGCTTCCCCTTCCACCAGCATCTCGATTTTCTTCTCGACCTGCTCCAGCTTCAAGCCGCACAGGTGGGAAAGACGAACCCCTTCCTGATACAGCTCGATCGCTTTTTCCAAAGGAACGTCCCCGCTTTCCAACTGGCCGACGATGCGTTCCAACTGCTCGATCGCCTGCTCGAAGCTGAGTTCCGTTTCGCTATTTGACATCCTCGATCTCCTCCATACCCCATACGTGACAATCCAGCTTGCCGTCCGACAGCCGGATTTTGATAACGTCCCCGATCTGCACCTGACGGGTGGAACGGATCAGCGTCCGCTCCTTCTCGTCGTACGCCAGATTGTAGCCGCGCTGCATGACTTTCAGCGGGCTGAGCGCGTCCAGATGGCGGACGCCGGACTGCCACTCCTGCTTTTTGACGCGCAGGAGGCTCTGCATCGCCGTGTCCAGCTGCCGGCCGGCTGTAACCAGCCGCCGCTTCGCATACACGGCCTGCTCGCGCGGATCGAAGCCGGACAGCTTGCGCTCCAGCTTCATGTGGCGCTCGGCAGCGCGGGCAAGCCGCTGCCGGATGCGGTAACCGAGCTGCTCCGCCAGCCGGTCGAGCCGCTGCGCAGGCTGCATCAGCAGCTGCCTGCGCGGGTTCGTCAGGAACGGGGAGCGCTTCGCGCGCTCCAGCCGTTCCTGCTTGCGGCGCAGCTGCTGGAGCAGCCCGTAATGCAGCCTCTGCGCATGCTGCGACAGCTGCTGCTTCAGCTCGAGGTGGTGCGGCACCGCGAGCTCGGCCGCCGCCGTAGGCGTCGGCGCTCTGAGATCGGCGACGAAGTCCGCGATCGTGAAGTCCGTCTCGTGGCCGACGGCCGAGATGACGGGAATCGCGGAGCCGGCGATCGCCCGCACGACCGCTTCCTCGTTGAACGCCCACAGCTCCTCGAGCGAGCCGCCGCCGCGGCCGACGATGAGCACCTCGGCTTCACCGAGCCGGTTCATCGCTTCGATCGCCTTGACGATCGAAGGCGCCGCCTGCGCCCCCTGTACAAGCACCGGGTACAGGAGAATCGGGATCGACGGGTAGCGCCGCTGCAGCGTGATGATAATATCGCGGATAGCGGCCCCCGTCGGAGACGTGATCACGCCGATCGCGCGCGGAAACCGGGGAATCGGTTTCTTGCGCTCCGCCGCGAACAGCCCTTCGGCTTCGAGTTTCTTTTTCAACTGCTCGAAGGCCAGATACAAGCTGCCGATGCCGTCAGGCTGCATCGCCGTCACATAGAACTGGTACGCTCCGTCCCGCTCGTACACCGAAATGTTGCCGCGGGCGATGACCCGCGTGCCTTCCTTCGGCATAAACGCAAGCTTCTGGTTATGCGAAGCGAACATGATGCTTTTCAGACGTCCGTCCGCATCTTTCAGCGTAAAATACATATGCCCGCTGGAATGATGCGTAAAGTTGGATATTTCGCCGCGCACCCACACGTCCTGCAGACGGGGGTCGCCCTCCAGCGCCATTTTGATATAACGGTTCAAATCCTTGACGGATAAGATTTTCGCCTCGTTTTTAGCCATAACTTCGCGCTACACGCTCACATTCGCTTGAGCGGCGCGCTGTGCGGCGTCAACGGTGTTGCGCAGCAGCATCGTGATCGTCATCGGGCCGACGCAGCCGGGAACCGGCGTAATCGCCGAAGCGATCTCTTTCACCGCTTCAAAATCGACGTCCCCGGTCAGCTTGCCGTCAGCAGGGCGATTCATCCCGACGTCGATGACGACGGCGCCCGGTTTGACGTGATGCGCTTTGATCAGATGCGCCTTGCCGACGGCGACGACAAGAATGTCCGCTTGCTTCGTAATCTCTTCCATATTCGGCGTGCGGGAGTGAACGACCGATACCGTAGCATGCTCGCGCAGCAGCAGCATCGCCATCGGCTTGCCGACGATATTGCTGCGGCCGACGACGACGGCGTGTTTGCCGGCGATTTCCACGCCGGTGCGCTTCAATATTTCGATGACGCCGTGCGGCGTGCAGGGCTTCATGCCGTCTTTGCCGATCATCAGGTTGCCGACGTTGACGGGATGGAAGCAATCGACGTCTTTGGCCGGATCGATTTCATCGACGACCGCTTCTTCGTCAATATGCTTCGGAAGCGGAGACTGCACGAGAATCCCGTGTATCCGGCTGTCCGCATTGAACTTGTGAATCAGGTCGATCAACTGCTCCTGCGTCGTGCTTTCCGCCAAGCGGTGCACTTCGGAATAAATGCCCACATCGTCGCAGGACTTCGCTTTGTTTCTTACATATACTTGCGAAGCCGGGTCTTCCCCGACGATGACGACGACGAGGCCGGGCTGATGGCCTTTGGCGGTCAGCTCGGCGACTTCGGCTTTAATTTCCTCACGAATCGAGCTTACGAGTTCTTTTCCATTAATTACTTGTCCGGACATGCAGGACTCCTCCTCCAACGAAATCGATGATGTGTATGAAGACGCAGCGCCTTCCAATCAATGCGCAGGCTTGCTTTTGATGTTTGCCAGTTCCTTGATCATTTTGCCGAGTACTCCGTTGACAAACTTCCCGGATTCTTCCGTGCCGAAATGTTTCGCGAGCTCGATCGCCTCGTTCACGACGACTTTCGGCGGCACATCCTCGCGGTAAATCATTTCGTAAACCGCAAGCCGCAGCACTTCGCGGTCGATGCGGGACAGCCTGTCCATTTGCCAGCCTTTCAAATACTCTTCCAGCACTTCGTCGATCCGGACCTTGTTGACGGTTGTCCCCTCGACCAGCTCATAAATATAGGCCGGCGAAATTTTCTCGTCGGCGACATCGAGCTGCGCTTCGTTGTCATGTTCCGCTTCATGGATGGCGTTCTCGACGGCCTCCTTCGGAGACGCCTCATTCATCTGTATTTGGTATAAACTTTGTAGCGCAATTTCCCTTGCGACCCTGCGTTTCATTCATGTCCTCCTAAAAATTCGGGTTTCGTATCCGAATCATTGCTTTTCCTCTAGTATACGTCATTCGTGAATGAATCCAAACAAAAAAATCCATGGAAAACCCAAGGATTTTAGCGAAACATTCTCCATTTTTGCGTGAGATAGCGCCAAATGTCTTCGAGCACCGGAAAGCCTTCCCTGCGGTCGAGCCTGTTGCCGACATACAATCCAAGCAGTACGATACATGCAAAAATGAGCATGTTCCAAAAACCGAAAAACAAATAAATAAAGCCAAAAAATACGCCCAAGCCAGTTCCGATCGTCTTGCCCCTATGCTGCTCCCACAGCTCATTCCACATGGGTGGGTTCACCTCTATTCGACACGGCTTTTAAATGATGGAGCGGACTGCACGATGTTGGCAACGTATACGGTTACGGAAGCTACCGGGATGCCGGTAATTTCCTCAATATGCCGTTTCACGTTGTTCTGCATCTCTTCGGTCAGGTCGGGAATGGAGCTTTCCCCGTCTACCACGGTGCGGATCAACAGCTCCAGACCGGATTGGCTGACCCGGACGCGGGCCCGCAAATCTTTGACCCCTCTCGTGCGCCCGGCCGCTTTCAAGGAAAGATTCTCCACCGTTTCGATGGAAATCCGAATGTCGCCCACCTCCGTACGCTGATCGATGGACGGGGATTGGGAGCGGCTTCTGCGCAGCGATATGTATAAAAAGCGAATGCTGATGAGCAGCACGATGAGGCTGACGGCTATCGCTGTGTAAGCGTAGTTTTTATCAAAATAAAAACTGCTGAGCACGGCATCGGCCTGTTCTTTCGGAATCCAGCTGCTTGCCACGGATAAAACGGCGATGGAAACGGCGAATATGATAAGGCTGTACAGGAATAACAGAAGCCTGTCTGCAATTTTACCCACGAGAGCTTGTCCCCTTCCTATGAAGAAACCCCCTGCAACCTGTAGGGGGCTTCAAATGATCCGCTTATTTCACTCGTTGCGCGGCCGGCGACTCTTCTTCGACCGGTTTGTCGTTCGATTTGAAATGGACGTCGTGGATGTGTACGTTCACTTCCACTACATTCAACCCTGTCATCGATTCAATCGCCTGCTTGACATTTTGTTGAATTCCGCCGGCCACTTCCGGGATTCGATTTCCGTATTCGACAATAATGGAGACGTCAATGGCGGCTTCGCGCTGCCCCACTTCAACTTTTACGCCCTTGGACAAGTTCTTGCGTCCGAGCAATTCGGCAATTCCGCCTGCCAGACCGCCGCTCATCCCCGCTACTCCCTGCACTTCAACCGTTGCCAGACCGGCAATGATTTCAATAACTTCAGGGGCAATTTGGATGCTGCCCAAGTCTGTCTTGACGTAATCCGGAGCGATTGTGGTCATTGTGGCACCTCCTAAAAATTTTCGCCAGAAAACCGGCTTCGTAAACATTTGCGCTGCACAGGCGCGAAAGTATAACCGGCCTCGTCAGCATGTATCAATTTTATCGTGTTTGGGATAAGCTGTCATAATAAAATACTATACCATTTCGCCGATTATATGACAAACAAATGTCTGGGAGTCTGTCTGGGCAGACTCCTAGGATTCCGGATCGTTCACATCGTGTTCTTCCAAAAATTTGATGTCGTGGTCGCCCTGGATAAATTTCTTGTGCTCCAGCAATTTTTGGTGAAACGGAATTGTCGTATGCACGCCTTCGACGGCGAACTCCGTGAGCGCCCTTTTCATCCGGGCAATCGCGTCGTTGCGGTCGGTTCCCCACACGATCAGCTTCGCGATCATGGAGTCATAGTGCGGCGGAATCGTATAGCCCGGATATGCCGCGCTGTCCACCCTGACGCCGAAGCCCCCCGGAGGCAGGTAAAATCTTACTTGTCCGGCGGAAGGCATGAAGTTCTTGTTCGGATCTTCCGCATTGACACGGCATTCGATAGCCCAGCCGTTGATTTTGACATCATCCTGGGAGAACGACAGCGGATTGCCTTCGGCGATGCTGATCATCTCTTGGATAATATCAATTCCCGTGATCATTTCCGTAACCGGATGCTCGACCTGAATTCTCGTATTCATTTCCATGAAGTAGAATTGACCGTCCGGAGCAAGCAAAAACTCCAGCGTTCCCGCACCGGAATAATTCACGGCCTGCGCTGCGCGTACCGCCGCTTCCCCCATCGCTTTGCGGATTTCCGGGGTCAAAATCGGACATGGCGCTTCTTCGACCAGCTTCTGCCTGCGGCGCTGCACCGAGCAGTCGCGTTCGCCCAAGTGCACGACGTTGCCGTGCTTGTCCGCAAGAATTTGAATTTCGACGTGCTTCATGCCGGTCAAATATTTCTCCAGATAGACGCCTGAGTTGCCGAAAGCGTTCTGCGCCTCCTGCTGTGCGGTCGCAATTTGCTGAACGAGCGTATCCTCGTCCTCCGCAATGCGGATGCCTTTGCCGCCGCCGCCGGCCGTAGCCTTGATAATGACCGGATAACCGATATCTCTGGCGATGCTCAGCGCGTCCTCGATGTTCTCTACCAGACCGTCGGAACCGGGAATGATAGGCACTCTCGCTTCTTTCATCGTCTGCTTGGCGACGGACTTGTCCCCCATCCGGCTGATCGCATCCGGGGAAGGCCCGATGAACGTCAGATTGCAGCTCTCGCAAATCTCCGCAAAATCGGCGTTCTCCGCCAAAAATCCGTAGCCGGGATGAATAGCGTCACACTCCGTTAGCGTAGCTACGCTCATGAGGTTCGTGAAATTCAAATAGCTGTCTTTGGACGCGGTCGGCCCGATGCAGTAAGCTTCGTCGGCAAGGCGCACATGCAGCGCTTCGCGGTCGGCTTCCGAATAAACGGCGACCGTATCGATGCCGAGCTCTCTGCAGGCCCGAATAATACGAACGGCGATCTCTCCGCGGTTCGCGATAAGGATTTTATGAAACTTCATGGTTTTCCCTCCTGAACAAAACGCGCTTACTCCGGTCTGACCAAAAATAATGGTTGGCCGTATTCGACAAGCTGGCCGTTTTCGACGAGCACTTCAACGATTTCGCCTTTGATTTCCGCTTCGATCTCGTTCATCAGCTTCATCGCTTCCACGATGCATACGACCGTTTTGTCGACGACTTTGGAGCCGACGCTGACGTAAGGAGCGGCGCCCGGGGAAGCAGCCTGATAAAATGTGCCTACCATCGGGGACACAATTGTGTGAACGGACGGGTCGTTCTGCTTCGCGGCCGGAACGGACTGCACGGACGCGGTCTCGGCGGCAGGCGCAGGCGCCTGGTGGACAACGCCGGCATGTCCCGCTTGCGCGTATGTATGCTGAACAGGCGCAGCAACCAATACAGATTCCGTTTTATTCGGCTTACGAATCGAAAGTCGCGATCCTTCGTTTTCGATTTCAAGCTCTTGTAAATTGGATTGATCAACCAGCTTGATCAGCTCTTTGATTTCACTCAATTTGAACATTAAAGTCACTCCTTCAAAGTTGGTGAACCTTTAACACGGGCACGTAACCTATGAAAGCGGGCTACTTCACCCGCAACGTTAGTATTATACCCATAAACGCAAGAAATGGAAAGAGTCCAGTTTCGCGGACCCTTTCCGGCGGATTGCGTCATTTTTTGCGGTTTGACGCCCGAATCTATGGACGGACGTATTGAATCTTAATATTTTCGGGAGCGGCGCCAAGCTCTTTCATGACCATGTCCACGATCGTAACGCCCTGGCTTTTTTCAAGTTTGCCGCTTTGCACCGTCACTTTCCAGGCGCTGCCTTCCTGCGTCACGATCGCCTGCGAATAATCTTTCATCAGCATCCCTTCCAGGTTCTCGATCTTGTCGTAGTCGCCGGACAGCTTCTCGAGGTCGTTGTTCGCTTTGGCTAAGGCTTCCGGAGTTTGATTTTTGTCCGTGATCAGATCCAGCAGATCGGAAGATTTTTTCGTGTACGCTTCATGACGTTTCAACTGCTCGTTCGTAAAATAGTCGCTGGCCGATGTCGCTTTCGACTGCTCCTCGACCTGCTGCAAAATTTTCGCGTCCGCGCTTTGCTTGGCGTCACCGGATGCGTCGGCCGATGGTTTGGCATCTGTTTTCGCGCCTGTTTTGGCGTCAGTCTTCACATCCGTTTTCGCGCTCGTTTGCGGGTTCGTTTGCGGGTTCGCCTTGGCATCTGTTTGCGTATTTGTTTGCGTATTTGTTTGCGTATTTGTTTGCGTGCTAGTTTGGGCGTTTGCTTTTGCGTCCGTTTTGGCATCTGTGCCGGCAGCGGCTTTTGTGTCCGTTTTGCCTGTATTCGCGGCGGCTGCGCCCGGGTCGACCTGGCTCATGTCGATTTTGACTTCCTGCGGCTTTTTGACGTTTTCTGTCGAAGCGACATCCAGCTTGTTCACGTCTTCGGTAAACAAGTAGTAAGCGGACAGCACCACCATCAGGCTAAGCATGGATACGAGCCAAATTGTTTGTCTTTTTGCGTTCATTGAAAATTCCTCCTTGGATATTTGAAATTGGGTATGATGAATGAAATGGTTGAACAGTTGCAGCGTTTAACCTGTTTTTCTCGGCAAAATCGAGATTTTATGGGCGGGAACGTCCAGGCCCCGCTCCACCGCTTCGGAAATCATTTTTTTCACGGTCAAATTTTCCGCGCCCCTGGCGACGACGATAACCCCTCTGATTTTGGGTTTGATATATTTGAGCACGAGCGGCTTCTGGTCCCCCGAAACCTGGTAGATGACCACTTCCCCGCTCCGCGTAACCTGGGAGATGTTTCTCGTAGCGCCGTTCGTATCGCGCTCGGTCGTCATTTGCTGGCTGTCGTTGTAGTTTTTATCGACGGTCACTTCTTCCGTGGATTCGATCGTTACCAGCACTTCCACATCGCCGACGCCGACAATTTTTTGCAAAATTTCTTTCAACTGCGCGCCGTAAGCTTCCTCGTAATCGTGAAAAGCGGAATTTTCTTTCGGCTGGCTGCCGAGAAACGTCGTTTGGTTCGGAGGCGGAGAGGCTCTGCCTTCGTTAATGGGATCGGCATCTTTTACGGTTAAAAAAGAGTTCAGAATCATCAGCGCAGCTCCCGAGAGACCAATCAATACGACCCACAGGATTGTATTTTTGCGTTTGGGTCCTCCGGGACCTCCTCCGAATTTCTGCTCCATCCATTGCAGCAATGTTCCCATCCGTTCACCCCGCTTCGTTTCGTGAATGTGCCCCTCGCCCGTGCGCTGCTACAGCTTGCCCGCATCGGTTAGAATGCGGATGCCGATTTGCACCGGTTTTATTTGCCAGTCACGGCTGATTCCTTGAATGAGCCGGTCGCGTTCCTGCTGCAACCGCTGCGGCAGCGGCTCCTGCCCTTTGCTTGCCGGCGCGGACTTGCCGCCGGCTTGAATGTCGATCCGCACCGGATCGACGGGCTTGACCGGCTGCATCGCGGCGATGCTGCCGTCTTTTGCCCCGGGCTGCGGCTGCCGTTTCGCCTCTATATCATGAAGGGTTACCCTGACATCGGTAATGAAGGGCTTCCCGTTATTGTCGATTTGAGCGCGCACTTGAACGTCGCTGACGGCGAGATCCGTTTGTTTTTGCAAATCTTCCTTCATCAATTCGGCCAGCCGGGTTTGGATCAGCTGCACGGACTGTTTGTTCCCTTCGGCCGCAAGCTTTTGCGCTTCGCGCGTAATGTCGTCAAGCGATTTCATCAGGTTTTTCCCGCCGCCAGCCTGCAGGGCGGCTTCGCTCTGCCTCGTTTCGGCCGAGGCAAGCAATTGGTCGACGCTCCAATCTTTGCGCAGCAGTTGGACGACCGGCGAAAGCAGCGTCAGCAGGATGAACAGGCTGAGCACGGTTTTGACATAGCGCTGCATCGTATTGCTCGGCAGCAGCAAATCTGCGAAGGTCGCAAGCAAGATGACCATGATGACGGTTTTGAGCCATCCGCCTAACCAGTCCATGGGAGGTCCTCCTGAGCATCTTTTTCAAACATACCGACCGTCAGACTCCTGGGAGTCTGTCCGACGGAGTTACTTTTGTGCATACCTTCTGCGTGGTTCATCGGACAGACTCCTAGCGCATCATGACCGACACGTTGCTGATTGCGATCATGATCGTGATCGCCAGGAAAAACATCAGTCCTACCGCAGCGAGCGCGGCAAACACGTACACCATGCTTTTGCCGATCGTCTGCAGACAGGCGATCATCGGGCTGTCGCCGATCGGCTGCATCATTGCGGCGCTTAGGTTATATATAAAAGCGAGCGTCAATATTTTGATCGCCGGGAAGGCGCACAGCAGAATGAGGATGATGACGCCGACGAGCCCGATCGCATTTTTGACGAGCAGCGAAGCGCCAATGACGGTTTCGGTGGCGTCGGAGAACAGCCTGCCGACGACGGGAATGAAGTTTCCCGTAACGTACTTGGCCGTCCGGATCGCGACTCCGTCCCTGACGGCGCCTGCGGTGCCCTGCACCGATATGACGCCGAGAAAAACCGTTACAAACACGCCAAGCAGGCTGAGGCTGACTGTCCGCAGCAAATTGGCCAGCTGCGTCACTTTGTACCGTTCGCTGAGCGAACTGACGATGTTCAGTACCGCCGAAAAGAACAGCAGCGGAAACACGAACACATAGATGGCGGTGCCGATCGAATGGACCATGAAGATGATCAGCGGATGCAGGATCGTAACCGAGGTTACGTTTCCCATCGAAGCGAGCAGCGTCAGCAGCAGCGGAACGATAGCGACCATGAACTGGATCATCGACGTGATGGCTGTCTTGGCATAGCCGATAGCAACGCTGAAGCTGTTGATCGCGATAATAATCAAGACCATGTAGGCGATGGAGTATCCGAGCTTGCTGACCGTATTTTTTTCGAACGAGCTTTGCAGTGTCTCCAAAATCATGCTGAACACGGTTAAAATCACGATGGAGGCGAGCAGTTTGCCGTTAACAATCACTTCATGGAACACATAATTCAATAGTCCCCGGAACAGGCTGGATACGCTGATTCCTTTCGTCCCCAGCAGCAAGTCCATAAAGCTGGGCGTCTTGCTTTCCGGGAAATAGCCGCCGTATTCTTTCATCAGCTTATCCCAATACTGCTCGACCTGATCGGTGTTCAGATGGCTGGCCTGCTCTTTAATCAGCGTATCCGCCGGAGAGTAGGCGTTTGACGTGCCCGTCCATCCGAGCCAGAAGCTGGCCAGCAAAATCACAAATATCGTCCATCGGTTGTCGGGCGCGCGGCGCAGGGCGGGTGGGATCACTGGGTTCAGCTCCTTAAGCGTTGCTGCGCCTTAAGCGGGCAGCAGTTTGACGACTGTTTCTATAATGACCGTTATGATCGGAATCGCCATCACCATAATCAAAATTTTGCCGGACAGCTCGATTTTGGAAGCGACGGATTCCTGACCTGCGTCCCGGACGATTTGGGCGCCAAACTCGGCGATGTAAGCAATGCCGATGATTTTCAGTATCGTTTTCAGGAAAACCATATTGACACCGGACTTTTGCGCCAAATTCTCGAGCATTTGGATGACCGCCGATATTTTGCCGATCAGGAACAGGAAGATCATAATTCCTGCAAACGCTGCGAGCAAAAAAGCGAACATCGGCTTCTGCTCTTTAATAATGAGCGATAGTATCGTAACGATAAGCCCCAGACCGACGATTTGAATAATTTCCATAGCGAGGTCCGCCTACTGAAAAAGGAATATCGTTTTGATTTCTTTAAACAAGTGATCCAGCATGCTGACGACCATGAACAGCACGACCACGAAGCCGATTACCGTCACCCAATGCGCCATATCCTCTTTGCCCATCTGCTTGAGCACCGAATGAATCATCGCGATGATGATGCCGATGCCGGCGATCTGGAAAATGGCGTTTACATCTACGTTCATTCCGGGCACCCCACTCTGTTGACAACTGATAAAAGCTTGGCGAATGTACCGCTGCATCTTTTAATACATCAAGATCACGATTAATGCTCCTATCAGGACACCGAGGCTTTTCCACATTTTTTCGTACCTGCGCTGCTCTTCTCTCGCTTCCGTTTCCTCAGCCTGCAGTTGGCTGACGGCGAGCCGCAGATGCTTCACCTGATCTTCGCGATCGGAGATTCCGAGCACCGATCCGAGTTGAAGCACGATCTCCTGCTCGGGCATTTGCAGCGAAGTCCGCTTCCATACGTCCGTCACCGTTTGCCGCCATATTTCACGCGCGGACATTCCCGTTCCGTCCGGGGATGCAAGACGCTGCGCAGTCAGCCGAAACAGCGAGGATACGGGCTCGGCAAGCTGCTTGCTGAGCGACAGGAACGCGTCGGGAAGCGGTGTGAGCGCAAACACGATCTCGGTTTCCATCCGCTGCAAAGCTCCGATCAGCAGCCGAATTTGCCTGGGGCGTCTGGCATAGTGGGCGGCTTGCAGAAAACCAAGCAGAGCGGCGGCTCCGAGGATGAGCACCGATCCGGCAAACTTCAGCATCATCGATCATCCTCTTCCCGTTCGATAGGCTTGGAGCTGTCTTCCGGAACCGTCCAGCACCCGAAACGGCGCGTTACCCTGCTTGCGTCTTCCCAGCACGACATATCTGGCAAATACCCCCTCGTCCAGCAGCTGCCTCATAACCGGCCGGAGTCGCACATCCTCATAGTCGGCGCCATGAGCGGTCGCGACCAGCCGGATGCCGGCGTGGACCGCCTCGTGGATCGCCGACGCATCCTCGGGCCGGCCGATTTCATCGACGACCAGCACGTCCGGCGACAGGGAGCGGATCATCATCATCATCCCCTCCGCTTTGGGGCAGCCGTCCAGCACATCCGTGCGCGGGCCGAGATCGAACCGCGGAACGCCTCTGACGCTGGCCGCCAATTCCGAACGCTCGTCGACAACGCCGACTTTGCGCCCGATCCGGGCCGGCGGTTCATGTGCCGCCTCCCTGACAGCCGAACCCCAGTCGCCCCGGCTCACCAACCTCGCTAGATCGCGGACGAGCGTCGTCTTTCCTTGCTGCGGAGGCGAAATAATGAGCGTATGGTGGATGCTTTGCAGCGCGGGATCGAACAAGTACGGCATCACCTCTTTGGCGGCCCCTTGGACGTCCCTCGCGACCCGGATGTTAAAGGAGCTTACGTCGCGGATTTGCTTGACCTGCCCCTGCTCGAGCACCGTCCTCCCGGCCAGTCCGACCCGATGGCCTCCGGCAACGGTAATGTAGCCCCGGCGCAGCTCCTCCTCGAACGTGTACAAGGAATGATTCGTCAGCATTTCCAGAAGGGACCGGCAGTCCGCCTCGCCGGGCTTGTAGGCTGCCGCTTCGTCGTATACCAGTTGGCCCCGGCCGTTCAAAAACGCGTACTTGCCGCAAAAGCCGATCTCAAGCGGCCGCGACTCTCTCACCCTGATCTCTTCCACGCCCTGTTGAACGTCTGCCGGAAGCTGCGCCAAAATCGTTTGCAGCGAGCGGGGAAGCAGGTTTATTATCGAATCCAGCATAGTGGGCCATGCCTCCAGGTTGTCCAGTCTTCTCTATTCATTTGTATGCCTGATAGAAAGAAATATGACAGTTTACTTTTTTAATATGCCTATGAAAATGCAGCTTACACCCGCAATCACCCATAGCATTTTGCCAAATGATAGTTTTTCGGCAATAGCTACTAGACCGATAGTCGTTGTCGTCAAAAGTACTAGAGGACCTACCAAAGCCAGTCCCGTATTGACCAGCAAAGCTTTATCCACCTGATTCAACCGGATCATCAAAATCGCCGCAATGATCTCGATGCTTCCCGACATCAACCTCAGCGACGCCATGCTCAGAACAATTTTGTTGATCATGCCTTCTTGCTTCCCTCCTTTAAAAAGGGCATCCTCCTTGTGAACCCGGGCTGAAGCTGCAAAAGCGCAGAGATTGGAAAAAAGCCGGAGACGATACTTTTGTAAAGCCGTTTCTACCGCCCGAAGGCCAGTCCAATAAGGAAACGGCTTTACAACGGGAGTCGGAGGTTTTTTCAAATCGCGGAGCGCCCCGATGCAGCTTTCAAAAGAGGTTCAACGGCTGCTAACCCTTTTTACCCTACCTTATGCGGGCTCGTCTGATTTTAGGCATAGTGGGCACCACCCCAATCAAAAATGCATATGATGAACTCAGAAATGAACCTTAACAGGATAGCGAGGAGATAGATCCCATGGAAGTGACCTCTCAACTGAAATGGAACCCGGTTCTGGTCGACCCCTCAGGGCGGAGACAGGCCAAACCGAGGACGCTCGGAAAAACGATGGTAATCGACAAAGGGCTGGGCATGAACGCCTTTGAGGATTTGCTGAGCGCTTCCGGCGATCATGTGGATATGATCAAGTTCGGATTCGGAACCTCGCCTCTATACCCTCAGCAAATATTGAAAAAGAAAATCGAAATGGCCAAAGCTGCCGGCATTTGCGTCTATCCGGGAGGCACGTTCCTGGAGGTAGCTGTCGCCCAGGATGCGGTCGATTCTTTTTTTGATATGGTTATCGCGCTCGGATTTACCGGACTTGAAGTGTCCGACGGAACGATCAGCATGGATCGGAGGCTTAGAAACGAATTGATCCTGCGGGGGCTGGAGGCCGGTCTTGAGGTCTTTACCGAATATGGCAAAAAAGGCTGGGGGTCATCGATCGAGCTTGAGGAGCTTATCGAGACGGTAACGCTGGATGCGCAGTTCGGCGCGGAGCTTGTGACGATCGAAGCCCGGGAATCCGGGATGGGCGTGGGCATTTTTGACGAACAGGGGAACTGCAAGGACGAGGAGCTGCATAAAGTGCTTTCCGCGATACCGGGGCGGCACCTGCTTTTGTGGGAAGCGCCGCTGAAACACCAGCAGGTCCATTTGCTGCAGCTTTTGGGCCCTGACATTCATTTGGGCAATATCGCGACTCCGGACATTATTTCTTTGGAAGCATTGCGGAGAGGGCTTCGCTCCGATACGTTGTCCTTCGGTGCCGGGAAGGATTGAACCATGCAAATCGATGTGGTCGCGAGCGTAGGCGAAGCCAGGTCCGATGAATTCATCCATAAAACGGTCGTCGTGATCGATGTCCTTCGCGCTACCAGCACGATGATTGCAGCTTTAGCCAACGGCTGCATCGCCGTCGTCCCTGTGGAAACCGTGCTGCAGGCCAAAGAACTGCAAGGGCAGGGAGACCTGCTCGGGGGCGAGCGCTTCTGCAAAAAAATACCCGGCTTCGATTTCGGGAATTCGCCGGGTGAATATACGCCGTCCGCCGTCGGCGGCAAAAAAGTGATTCTGACGACGACCAACGGCACGCGCGGCATTCAAAAGGCGATGAAAGCGGACCATGTGCTGGCGGGTGCGCTGATTAACGGAAGAGCCTGTGCGGCTGCCGCGGCGGAGTTCAAACGGGACGTCGTGCTCGTGTGCGCAGGCA
The DNA here is from genome assembly GCF_059820445.1 of Paenibacillus sp. sgz302190. Classification (NCBI taxonomy): domain Bacteria; kingdom Bacillati; phylum Bacillota; class Bacilli; order Caryophanales; family Paenibacillaceae; genus Paenibacillus; species Paenibacillus sp. sgz302190. Next base: position 2,566 of record NZ_JBZYAO010000005.1, on the reverse strand, counting down.
CGCAGGACGTGTTTGCTCTGGAAGACGGGCTTTGCGCCGGCCAGCTCGTCACCGAGCTCATCGGCTTGATCGGGGATAAGCATACGCAAATCAACGATTTCGGGCTCGCTATGATGAACTGCTACCTGCACCTGCAATCGAACATAACGGAAACGCTGCTGAAAACCTCAAACGGCAAAAGATTGTGCAAGCTCGGGTTCCGCGACGATATCGCGTTCTGCGGGGAGTCGAATACGTTTGCCACGGTGCCCGTTTTGCAAAATGACCGGATGGTTCCCCATAGCCCCATCGTGTTCTAAAACAAAGCCCGTCTCATAGACTAGGATTGACTACTCATGAGACAAGGGGTTTTGGCATGAACGGCGACTTGTTACTGGTCATTCTTATTATTATCGGGCTGATCGGCCGATCGCATATTATTACGACGGCCGCCTGCATCCTGCTTGTCGTGAAGCTGATCGGGCTCGACCGCTACCTGCCGACCCTGGAGCGGCGGGGGCTGGAATTAGGCCTGCTTTTTTTGACCATGGGGGTACTCGTCCCTTTTGCAAGCGAGCGCATCTCCTTCAAGGACATCGTGTCCGTATTTACGACCTGGCCCGGCCTCATTGCATTGGCGGGAGGGGCTATCGCGACTTACATGAACGGCAAAGGACTGGAACTATTAAAAATAGACCCACAATTAATTGTGGGCCTTGTCATTGGATCGATATTCGGCATTGTATTTATGCGCGGTATTCCGGTAGGACCTCTCATGGCCGCCGGAATCACGGCGTTTTTGCTCAAGGTGGCTTACTTTCTTGCCGATAAAATCAAGTAGCTATCTCCGATCCTGCGGTCCGCCGACGAACGCCTGCTCCGTAGTGTCCAAGCCGTACGCCGTATGCAGCGCGCGGATAACGTCGGCCAGATGCGTGCCGTCGATGACGCAGGACATTTTGATCTCGGACGTGCTGACCAGGCTGATGCTGACGCCAAGGTCGGAAATGACTTTGAACATCGTTGCCGCAACTCCCGGCGTGCTGACCATGCCGGCGCCGACAATGGACACTTTGACGAGATTCACTTCGGAAGTCACTTCGCGGAAGCCTATTTCGCCTTGAATTTTCCCGATCACTTCAAGCGCTTTTTCCCGGTCGGACAAGGACGTCGTGAAAGAGAAATCGGCCGAACCGTCGATGACGCCGCTTTGCACGATAATGTCCACGTCGATTTGCACGTCGGCAAGCGCCGTGAACACTTTGGCCAGTTGCCCCGGCTTCTCCGGTACACCGAGAATACTGATTCTTGCTACATTTTTATCGTAAGCGATGCCTCGAACAACGATTCCTTGCTCCATCACTGCTTCCTCCTTCACGTTGGTACCTTCATTGTAAGTAAAGCTGGAACGCACCACGAGGGTTACGTTGTAATTTTTGGCATACTCAACAGCACGCGGATGAAGCACGGCTGCACCGAGGTTAGCCAGCTCCAGCATTTCGTCGTACGAAATCTCGTTAAGCTTTCTGGCTACTTTCACAATTCGCGGATCTGTGGAATATACGCCGTCAACGTCCGTGTAAATTTCGCAAAGATCAGCCTTGATCGCGGCAGCCAGCGCCACTGCGGTCGTATCCGATCCGCCGCGGCCGAGCGTCGTAATTTCCCCTGCTTCCGTCATGCCCTGGAAGCCGGCTACGATGACGACATTTCCTTGCGCAAGGGCGTCGCTCACCCGTTTCGGCTGAATATCCGTAATTCTCGCTTTCCCGTGAACCTCTTCGGTATAAATACCGCTTTGCCAACCGGTATACGAAACGGCCTTTTCCCCAAGGCTATGTATCGCCATCGACAATAAGGCTACCGATACTTGTTCGCCTGTTGTCAGCAGCATATCCATTTCCCGGGCAGGTGGAGCGCCGTCATAAATTTGCCTGGACAGGTCGATCAAATCATCGGTTGTATCTCCCATCGCCGAAACGACAACGACGCAGCTGTGACCCGCCTGTTTTCGTTCTACGATTCTTTTTGCAACACGTTTCATTCGCTCCGCATCTCCGACAGAGCTGCCGCCAAATTTCATCACAATAAGAGACAAAGCTGACCCACTCCTAACGCATCAAATAACATAACAATTCAATATTATAGCATAAACCTGATGAAATGTGGGAGATAACGTAGATAAAACACGAATAAATATGAAAATCCTCCTGGCCGCAGGTTGAGCGCTCAGGAGGATTTTATCGTTACCCGAAAGATTCCACGATTACTTTGCGGTGAGGGGGTTAGGTCGCGTTAAGCCGATAATGATGGTGGAAGGATGTATAATTCCTGCAAATGTACAGTTTTTTGCTCGTAGATGCGCTTGCTGCGGAATATTCCTGCATATGTGAGTTTTTTTCACCCAAATCCACTCCAAGACGCATCAAAAGCGAAAATTCCTGTACTTTCGCAGGCTTTTCGCCGAAATGAACCACTTTTGCGAAAAAAGCCTGGTCGAGTAGGCGGGGCCTTTCCTTCTCGGATTGTGCCCCATACCCCTCTCAGATCCGTACGTGCGCAATTCACGCATACGGCTCCTCACTTC